>DNXB01000324.1 GCA_003506995.1 Verrucomicrobiales bacterium | reverse complement strand
GCCGCGATTTCCGCCTCACCGATGTGAAGGGCGGCGTGGTGAAGGAGATCATCGCCTGAGCGCGGTCTCACCAGGCGATCTCGGGCTTCGCTGAATCCGCGTCCATCATCGCGGGCAGACGCCAGACGTGCGTGCCTTCGCGGTCGGTGAAGTAGAGAGAGGACATCGAGGGTTCGCGGCCATGACCATCCGCCCACAAGGCGTAGAAGGCCGGATGCGCGTGCAGCGGACGCCGCGCATAGGTGTGATTGCGCGCGCTGTCGCGTGTGAGCTGCTTCACTTTCGTCCACTTCGCGCCTTGATCGTTGCTGGTCCACATCACCATCTCGCCGCCTGGATTGCCCGGTTGCGGCCCGGCGTCCGTGGGCGCGATGATGCGCCAGGTGCCGTCTTCTTNNTCGATGTAGAGCGAGCCGTGATCGTAGTTGTTGTCGGAGGTCGTGAAGGGCTGCATCTGCCACTCGCTGCCGGTCCAGCGCGTGGTCTTCCATTCGTGGGGTCCGCTCTTTGGTCCAGCCTCGAAGCCACGGCTGGTGAGAAACAAAATCACGGGGCGGCCTTGCTTGTCGAAGTTGAGGTCCTTCAAATAGACCAGCCTGCCTTCGCTCACGGAGTCGTAGATGAGCGCGGAGTTTTTCGCGTCGCGCAACGGCAGGCTCACCTTCTCCCGCGCCGCGGTGGTCCACGTTTCGCCGCCATCGGGCGTTTCGAGGTAGTAGATGTTGGAGCGCGCGTTCAGGCCGAGCGGCGGCGGGTGATGATCGAATGCGGTGCCCACGCGTGTGCCACCAGCCCACCCACTGATCTGGTAGTCGCCCTGCGCGATGTTCGCGAACGGACGCGGCGCGCTCCACTCGCGGCCATCGCCACTCGTCATCGTGTTCAAGCCGCGCACGCCTTTGCCGGCGCCGGGCTTCTCGTAATGCGTGTGCAGGAAGAGAAAGCCGCGCTTCGGCAGCCACCACGGCTGGACGTAGGAGAAGTTCGTCTCGATGACGCGCTCAAATTCGGCGATGTCATAGGGGCGCGCGCTGCGATGGATGAACGACGGCCGCGAGGTGCCGTGCGAGGGCGAAAAGACCCACAGATGCCCGTCGTCGTCGATGGAGAGCACGGGATTGTCGTGCGCGTCATCGGTCTTTTTGTTCAGCAGGATGCGAGGCCGCGCGACCATGCCGGTGGCGTGATCGAAGAACGAAATCATGTGCAGCAGTTGCTGCTTGTCCGCCGCCTTGCGGGCGGTGGTGCCGCCATAGACGAAGAAGGTCTTGTTCGCCGCCGCACTGTGGATCGCGATGGGCGCGTGCTGCTGCGGATACGTCGCCATGCCGCCGCTGTATTTGAAGCGATACTCGTCCTTCGTCGGCTGGTTGGAATACCAGATGCCGCGAAAGCCGTCTTCGGCGGGCAGATCGCCGGCGCAGACGACGGCGGCGGACAGGAACAACAGCAGCGGGATTCGATTCATGATGGGAAGGAGAGGACGGCGGATTAGCGACCCTACAGTTTGCGCAGCCGCATCACGCTGCCTTTGCCAAGATTGGCAAACAACAGCTCACCATTGCGCGGATCGACGCCGATGCCCGCGATGCCCATCTCCACGGCGATGATCTCATGCTCCCATTTTGCATTCTTATCACGTAAAGCGATGATGCGCCCGAAGGCGTAGTCAGCGCAGAGGTACGCTTTGCTGAATTCGGGAAACTTCGTGCCGTGATAGACATAACCGCCGGTGATGCTGAGGCCGGTGGTGCGCGGGTACTCGAAGATGGGGTCGATGGGTTTGAATACGGCGGGAGGAATGTCCTTGCCGGGACCAAGTTCGAAAGCGTGCAAGCCCTCACGATGGCTCCAGCCGTAGTCGCCGCCTTTGACGATGAGATCGACCTCCTCGTAGAGATTCTGGCCGACATCACCTGCGAACAAACGTCCTGTCGGCGGATCAAAGCTGAAGCGCCACACGTTCCGCAGCCCCGCGGCCCAGATTTCCGTGCGCACCGTCGCAGGATCGAGCTTTTCGCCGTGATGCGACGTGACACCAATGAAGGGATTGTCCGCAGGCACAGCGTAAAACGCCGCACCACTGGCATCACGCGCGATGGCCGGATGCGGATTCGGCGGCAGGCTGCCGGGCTTCTTGTCCACGTCGATGCGCAGGATCGCAGCGTGGAAGCCTTTGTTGATGAAGCGCCCGTTGTCGAAAGTGTCATTCCCACCACCACCATCGCCGACGCTGATGTAGAGAAACCCGTCCGGCCCGAAGTGGAGGTCGCCGCCGTTGTGATTGCTGGCAGGATCGAGCTGCGTGATCAGCGGCTGCTCGGAGGCCATGTCGGCTTGCTGCGGATCATTCGGCGACACTTGGAGACGTGAAACACGTTGATGAAGCTGATTCCCAATCCGCAGACTGTAGGCGACAAAGAACTGTCCGTTGCGGGCGAACTGCGGATGAAACGCGAGACCGAGCACCCCACACTCGCCTTTGTCATCGAGTTTGCCATCAGGACGCTCAATGAAATCGGCAAAGAGCCGCTTCTCCGGCACCGCTTGATCGAGCTTGGTGACAACCTGAATGCGGCCGGTCTTCTCGACAACGAAGAGGCGGTCCTTGTTCCCATTCGCACTGACGATCCCGAGCGGCTGCGAAAACGTCAGCCCGCCGAATGCGTCCTCCAGCGCATACGCCATCGGCGGCAGCGGTGGCGGCACGGGCGGCGGTGGCTTCACCTTCGGAGCCTGCGCCCATGCAGGCACGCTCAAGAGCAGGGTGGCGAGCACAAGATGATGGTTCATGGCGGGTAAAGGGGTGGCACTTGTGAAAACGTGGCAAATGGCCCCGGCTTGCGCCTGGCGCGATGACTCGGGTGACAATGCTTTCATGGTTGCGCGAAATGTCCTGGCCGATCAGTCTGCCAGACGTTGTCTTGATCCAGCCTGAATGAGACACGTCCGACGCACCGATATAGACCACCCGCCATGAACACCCAACCCGCCCCTCTCTCCCGCCGCCGATTCGTCGGTGCGGCCGGCCTCGTCGCCGGCAGCATGATCACCCGCCCGCTGTTCGGCCAAAACGCCGCCAGCAACAAGCTCAACGTCGCCCTCATCGGCGTGTGGGGCCGTGGGCTCGCGCATTACAACTCCATCGCGGAGGAAAACGTCGTCGCTCTGTGTGACATCAACGAGGCGCGCTTCCCGGACGCGCTGAAGCGCTTTCCCGGCGCCACGACTTACATCGACTGGCGCAAGTGCCTCGATCACAAGGACCTCGACGCTGTCGTCGTCTGCACGCCGGACCACACGCATGCCTTCATCGCCAACTGGGCGCTGAAACGCGACCTGCACTGCTACTGCGAGAAGCCGCTGGCCATCACGGTGAATGAGGCGCGCACTGTGCGTGCGACGTGGGAGTCGAAGAAAGGAAAACTCGCCACGCAGGTCGGCATGCAGCGTCATGAGCAGCCGAATTTCAATCGCGTGAAGGAACTGATCCGCGACGGCGCCATCGGCGAGTTGAAGGCCGCCTACGCGTGGGGTAACCGCCAGATTCCAAAGCCCGGCTACTTCCCCGAGGAAGGCACGCCGCCTCCAGGCTTCCATTATGACCTGTGGCTTGGCCCTGCCCCCTTCCATCCTTACAATCCGGCCTACTTCTCCGGCGGAGCCGGCGCGAACTGCCTCTCCTGGAACATGTTCTGGGACTTCGGCGCCGGACAGATCGGCGACATGGGCAGCCACACGATGGACCTGCTCTGGAACGCCGTGGACGCCAAGCTGCCGACCTCAGCCGAGGCCAAGGGCGAGGCATTCAACTCCGACGTGACACCGGTGAACTGCGAATCGCATTTCGAGCATCCCGCCAACGACTGGCGCGGGCCGATCACCGTGAGCTGGTATCAGGGCGGCGCGATGCCGCGCTCTCCGAAGCCCTCCATCGACCTCACCAAAATCGGCCACGGCGCGATGTTCAAGGGCACGAAGGGCTTCATCATCGCCGACTTCGACTCACGCATGATCATCCCCTACGGCGACGACGCTGATCTGAGCTACTACAAGCCGCGCAAAAAGGAGGACCAGTTTGCCGACGTCGGCAAAGGCAACTTCCAGAAGCAGTGGTTCGACGCCTGCAAAGACCCGACCAAGAAGACCGCCTGCGACTTCGGCTACAGCTCCAACATGATCGAAATGATGCTTCTTGGCCTCGTTGCCTACCGCACCGGCAAAAAGATCAGCTACGACGGCAAGACCGGCACCAGCCCCGACACCCCTGAAGCCAACGCCTTCATGAAAAAGGACTACCGCGACGGCTGGAACATCGACGGATGATCCTGCCATGAACCGGCGTCATTTCCTCACGGCCACCGTGACTGGCAGCGCCGCAGCCTCACACGCTGCGGCGGCTGCCGCGCCGCCGGTCGGCATCATCGACTGCCAGAGCCATCTCTTCTTCCCCGAGGTGCTGGACATGATGCGCAAGCGCAAAACCGAGCCGCTCGTGTATGACCAGGACGGCACCGTCTTCCTCAAAATGGGCGACTGGCTGCGCAAAGTCCCGCCGCATTACCTCGATGTGGAGGCCAAGCTCGCCGCGATGGACGCCAGCAGCATCGAGATCACGATGCTCAGCACGAACGACCCCGGACCCGAGTGGTTCAGCGATGACGGCCCGGCGGTGGCGCGGTTGATTCATGACTCGCTCGCGGGCGTGATCGCGAAGCATCCCACGCGCTTTCGCGGCCTCTGTGTGCTGCCTTTGCAAAATGAAATAGCCGCCGCCGAGGAGCTGGACCGCTGTGTGAAGCAGCTCGGCTTCAAAGGCATCCTGCTTTACACGAATCTCGCCGGTGCGTGGTGCGACGAGCCGCAGTTTCACTGGCTTTATGCCCGCGCCGAGGAGCTGGGCGTGCCCATCCTGCTGCATCCGGCCAAACCAATGACGACGGAGCAGGTGAAGGGTTACGAGCTCACCAGTACACTCGGAAACATGTTTGAAAACACCATCGCCATTGCGCGCATCATCGCCAGCGGCTTGCTGGACAAACATCCGAAGCTAAAGCTCGTCTGTCCGCATCTCGGCGGCACGCTGCCCTACATCTGCGGCCGTATGGACCACCAGCTCACCGTGCTCAAACGCGGTCCGCAGAACCTCCAACGCAAGCCCAGCGAGTATCTGCGCAGCATTTACATGGACATCGTTTCGCCGCTGCCGGAGGCCATGCGCTTCGCGCTCGATTTCAGCAGTGCCGACAAGCTGCTCTTCTCCAGCGATCATCCTTGGGTTCAGCCAAAGGAAATACTTGATCCTCTCCGCAGCCTGAACCTCGACGCCGCCACCGAGGCGAAGATCCTCAGCGGCAACGCCCGCCAGCTTTTCAGCCTATGAAGCGTTCTTGGCCCCGTCGCCGCATCGCTTCGGCGCTTGTCTGCGCGCACAAGATCATCATCCACGCCTCGCCGCATGGAAAAGCGGCGGACCTTCAGCAGCTCTTGAAATGAACGCGCACGGCATCATCGGCATGGGTCTCATGGGCTCCGCGATGATGCGGATGACCGGTGCCTCACATGGCTGGGATGTCGATGCGAGCCGTCGTGTGAATGCCGTGACGGCGAATGAGGTCTTCGATCACAGCGATGTCGTTTTCCTCTGCCTGCCAAACTCCAACATTGTTCGAGAGGTGCTGAACGCTGCGAATTTGAAGCCCGGCCTCATCCTCATCGATACAACAACCGGCGATCCGGCGGAAATGACCGCGCTCGGTGCTGAACTCGCTGCGCAAGGGGTGCATTACCTCGACGCGACCGTCTCTGGCAGCAGCGCGCAGTTGTTGCAACGCGATGTGCTCGTCATGGTCGGCGGTGACGCGACGGTGTTTGAGCGCTGCCGCGATTTGTTCGCGAAATTTGCGCGGGAGACTGTCCACGTCGGCCCCTGCGGCAGCGGGGCGAAGATGAAGCTCGTCACGAACCTCGTGCTCGGTCTGAATCGTGCCGCTTTGGCTGAAGGACTGGCCTTTGCGTGGGATCTGGACCTCAATCCAGTGGAGACACTCGATGTCATGCGCCGCAGCATGGCCTACTCGCGCATCATGGACACGAAAGGTGAAAAGATGATCACGCAGGACTTCACGCCGCAGGCGAGGCTCTCGCAGCATTTGAAGGACGTGCGTCTCATGCTCGCCGCCAGCTCGATTCCTTTGCCGTTGAGTGAAACGCACCGCCAACTGCTCGAAAAGGCCGAGGCGCTCGGTTTTGGCGACGCGGACAACAGCGCTGTGATCAAGGCGTTCCTCGCGGACAGTTCCGAGTTTCAGGCTTCAAGCTTTGAAATGACGGAGAGCAACGCCACGAAGCCATCTTGAAACATGGAACTTGAAACGATGACTGCCCGCCAACGCTATCTCGTCCTTGTCACCTGCTTTCTCGCCCTCGTCTTTGACGGCGTCGAACTCGGCCTCATGCCCGTCGCATCGCTCTCGGTGTCGAAAAGCCTGCTCGGCACTGCTTTCACGACGGAGCTCGGCGGCGAGTGGTTTGCGCGTTTCACCGCCGCGCTCATGCTCGGCGCGGCCATTGGCGGCATCGCGCTTGGCAGTCTTGGCGACCGCATCGGTCGCACGCGGGCGATGGGCGTGTGCATTCTGTTCTACTCCGTCTTCGCGGCGCTCGGCGCATATGCGAAGACGCAGGAGCAAATGCTCGCGTTGCGCTTCCTTGTCGGCCTTGGTGTTGGCGGATTGTGGCCGAATGGCATCGCGCTCGTGTCCGAGTGCTGGTCCGGTGCCTCACGCCCGCTCGTCTCTGGCGCGATGATGGCCGGGCTGAATGCGGGCATCCTGCTGCTTTCCCAACTCGCCCGCGCATGGCCCATCACACCGGATTCGTGGCGTTGGTTGTTTCAATTCGCGGGTGCTCCGGCGCTGCTCGGCATCTTTGTGCTCATCGCGCTGCCCGAATCACCCAAATGGCTCGCGAATCGTGGTGTGAAGCAAAAAGTCGCGCCCTTGCGTGAGCTGTTTCAGCCTTCGCTCATCCGTTTAACGATCAGCGGCATCCTTCTCAGCTCCATTCCGATGATTGGCGCGTGGTCGGCCAGCAAGTGGATGATTCCATGGGCCGACAAAGTCGCCGGAGCCACGAACCTTGGCTACAAAGCCGCCACGCAGGGCTGGTGGGCGCTGGGGGCCACGCTCGGCAGTTTCGCAGGAGCGCAACTCGCGAGCTGGCTCGGCCGTCGTCTCAGCTACGGCCTCATCAGTCTCGCCACGGTGACGATCACCTTTGCGATGTTCCAGCTCACCGCACCTTTGCAGCCGTCCTTCCATCCCATCGTCTTCGCGCAGGGTTTCGTGGCCACGCTGTTCTTTGGCTGGCTTGCTCTTTATCTGCCTGAGTTGTTTCCCACGCGAGTTCGAGCCACCGGCAGCGGCCTCGCTTATAATTCGGGCCGCTTTGCCACCGCGTTTGGCGTTCTTGCCGCCGGTTTTCTCTTCACCGCGCTCGGCGGCGATTATCCGCGCGTCGGAACGATCTGCGCCTCCATTTACGCGCTCGGATTGATTGTCATCTGGTGGGCACCAGTCACAAAGGCGGCGGACCTGTCATAGCAGCCGAAAGAAAGCAGACGCGAGTTCCATACTTGTCCGGCGTCCAACGCCGCACCTGCCATGCTCAAGATTCTCGCTCCCGCCGAAAAACGCAGCGCCTTCTGTGACGGTGTTTCGCGTCGCAACTTCATCAAAGTCGGCGGCCTGGGCTCCCTCGGCCTGTCTTTGCCGAAGCTGCTGGCGCTGGAGAATCAGTCGGGCATCCGCAACTCGCACAAGTCCGTCATCCTGATCTATCTCGTCGGTGGTCCGCCGCATCAGGACATGTTTGATTTGAAGCCGGATGCGCCGAGCGAGATTGCCGGACCGCACAAGCCCATCGGCACGAATGTGGATGGCATTCAGATCTGCGAACTCTTCCCGCGCATGGCGAAGATGATGGACAAATTTACCATCATCCGCTCGCTCGTCGGCGCGCAGGCCGGACACGATGCGATCCAGTGCTACACAGGTTTTCCGAATCGCGCGGGCACTGTTCCGCCCGGCGGCTGGCCGCAGTTCGGCAGTGTGGTGGGAAAACTGAAGGGCAACTTTGATCCTGCCGTGCCGCCTTTCGTCAGCATGTGCTACGACTGCACGCACGGCCCTTACAACGAGCCCGGCCCCGGCCTGCTCGGCTCCGCCAGCGACGCTTTTCGTCACATGGGGCCGAGCCGTGGTGATCTCATGTTGCAAGGCATCACCTATGACCGGCTTTCCGACCGCGCGAAGCTGCTCACGAGCTTCGACAACTTCCGCCGCGATGTCGATTCGAGCGGAAAGATGGAAGCGATGGACACCTTCACGCAGCAGGCCCTGGGCGTGCTGACTTCATCGAAGCTGGCGGACGCGCTCGATCTTTCCAAAGAAGACCCACGCCTCGTCGAGCGCTACGGCACCGGCGACACCGTGAAGCGCATCGACGAAAACGGCGCGCCACGCGTGCCGCAGAGCTTCCTCACCGCACGTCGGCTCGTCGAAGCCGGTGCGCGTGTCGTCACCGTGAACTACAGCAAGTGGGACTGGCATGGCGGAGCCGGCAACGACATTTTCTCCCGCGAGCGTGAGGACTTCCCCATCTTTGACCAAGGCATCACCGCACTCGTCGAAGATCTGCATCAGCGCGGCCTCGACAAAGACGTCACCGTACTCGTGTGGGGCGAATTCGGCCGCACACCAGTCATCAGCAAGCAAGTCGGGCGCGATCACTGGCCGCGTGTCGCCATGGCGCTGCTCGCAGGCGGCGGTATGCCGATGGGCCAGGTCATCGGCTCCACGGACCGCCTCGGCGGCGAGGCTGACAGCCGTCCCGTCACCTTCGCGGAGGTTTTTGCCACGCTGTATCGCAATCTCGGCATCGACGTGGCCACCACCACCGTCACCGACACCAAAGGCCGTCCGCATTACCTCGTCGAAAACGGTGCCTTACCCATCCGCGAGCTGATTTGATCAAGTTCATGGGTTTCGCGCCGTAAGACTCGCATGAAACTCCGCTTCATCGCCTGCTTCGTCTTCGCCACCTCCGCCCTGCACGCCGCTGAATTCCGTGCAGGAGCCGCCACCAGCAACATCACGCCCGAACTCGGCAGCTCGATCAACGGCGGCTTCCAGGATGGCAAGGCGGCCTTCATTCACGATGAACTCAACGCCCGTTGTCTCGCGCTTGATGATGGCAAAACAAAGCTCGTGTTCGTTGTCGCGGACAGTTGTGTGATCGGTCGTGGCATCTTTGACGAGGCGAAGAAGATGGTGAACGAGGCCACCGGACTGCCCATGGAGAACATGATGATGTCCGCCACGCACTCGCACTCGTGCGGGACGCTGCAAGCCGTCGGCCAGAGCGAGCCGAACCCTATTTATCAGCGCTTCGTCGCCCGGCGCATCGCGGATGGGGTGCGGCGTGCGCTGAACAACCTCGTGCCTGCGAAAATTGGCCACGGCAGCGTTGATGTGCCGTGGCAGGTCTTCAATCGCCGCTGGAAAATGAAACCCGGCAGCATTCTGCCGACACCGCTCGGCGTCACGACGGATCAGGTGAAGATGAATCCTGGCATCAACAACCCGAACCTCGTCGAACCCGCCGGCCCAACCGATCCGCAGGTGAGTTTCATCAGCGTGCAGACGGCCGAGGGCAAACCGCTCGCGTTGCTGGCGAACTACTCGCTGCATTACGTCGGCGGCGTGGGGCCGGGGCACATCTCAGCGGACTACTTCGGCGCGTTTGCCGTGCGCATCGGCGAACTGCTCGGCGTGGAGCAGCAGGAGCCAGCGTTCGTCGGCATCATGTCGAACGGCACCAGCGGCGACATCAACAACATCGACTTCCGTGGCGGTCAGGCCAAAGAAGCGCCGTATGGCCGCATCAAGATCGTCGCCAATGATGTCGCGCAGGCTGTCGCGAATGCTTTGAAGTCCGTGAAGCACTCAGACTCGGCGCCGCTGGCCGTCGCACAGAAGGAGATCACGCTCGGACTGCGCATTCCAACGCCAGACGAGGTCGAAAAGGCCCGCGAGGTGATGAAGCAGTCGAAGCTCTTCCCCCGCATGGAAACGATGGAGCAGGTCTATGCGCGTGAAACCGTGCTGCTGGCCGATTTCCCCAAAGAAGTTTCCGCACCGCTCCAAATCATGAAAATCGGCGATCTGCATGTCTCGGCCATTCCCGCCGAAGTCTTCGTCGAGATCGGCCTGGAGCTCAAAAAGCGCCATTCGCCGACTTTCTCCGTGTCTTTGGCGAACGCCTACCATGGCTACCTGCCCACGCCAGAGCATCACAAACTCGGCGGCTACGAAACCTGGCGCGCCCGCTCCAGTTGCCTCGAAGTCGATGCCTCCACGAAGATCATCGCCGGTTTGGAGGAGCTTTTTGAACGGCTGAAGTGAAAAATGCCCGGTGCCACGCCGATGTGTCTTGTGAGCACTCAAAGGTGCAATACAGACAGCCAGAGACGGGCGGCGGCCGCGTTTCAGGCCGCGTCATGCGTCTTCTTTCCTTCATTGCCATCGGTGCGTTTCTTTGCGGCCACTCAAACGCGTCCCCGCCGAACATCGTCCTCATCTTTGCGGACGATCTCGGCTACGGCGATCTGGGCTGCTACGGCTCGGAGAAGATCAAGACACCGCATCTCGATGCGATGGCCCGGGACGGCCTGCGCTTCACCAGCTTTTACGCGCAGGCCGTCTGCGGCCCTTCGCGCACGGCTTTGATGACGGGATGCTACCCCATCCGCGTCGCTGAGCCTGGCAACCAGAAGAACCAGCACACCATCCCGCATCCGAAAGAGATCACGATGGCGGAGATCCTGCGCGAGGCGGGTTATGCCACCGGTTGCATCGGCAAATGGCATCTGGGCGCGCCCTCGAAGACCTCGCCCACCGGATTTGATCCCGCGACGATGCCGAACGGACAAGGCTTCGACGAGTTTTACGGCACCCCGCTGTTCAACGGTCACACCGTCGAGGTGGCGGACACGAAGTTCCGCAGCACGATGCTGCGCAATGAAGAGATCGCAGTGCGCTCGGTGGAGTCCTGGGACGACATCACGCAGGACTACACGCGCGAGGCGCTCGACTTCATCCGTCGGCATCGGGAGAAGCCCTTCTTCCTCTACCTCGCCCACAACATGCCGCACATCCCGCTCGGCGCGTCGCAGGCATTCAAAGGCAAAAGCGCCGACGGCCCTTATGGCGACGCGGTCGAGGAGATTGACTGGAGCTGCGGCGAGATGGTGAAAACGCTGCGCGAACTCGGACTCGCTGACAACACGCTGGTGATTTTCACCTCCGACAACGGCCCGTGGATCGAAACCACCCATGGCATGAAATCCAATGGCAGGCCGTTCATCCCGCGCGACCACTCCGGCAACGCCGATCCGCTCCGCGGCTACAAGATGCTCACCTGGGAAGGCGGTTTGCGCGTGCCCTGCATCGCCTGGTGGCCGGGGAAAATCCCCGCCGGTTCCTCAAGTGACGCCATCGCCTCGACCATGGATTTTCTCCCCACCTTCGCCGCTCTCGCCGGAGGCAGACTGCCCTCGGATCGCATCCTTGACGGCCGCGACCTCGCCGCTCTTCTGCGCGATCCGGCGTCCACCGCCTCCCCGCACGAAGCGTTCTACTACTACTCCTTCACGCATCTGCAGGCGGTGCGCAGCGGGAAATGGAAGTTCGTGAGGAAGCGCCCCGCGCATCCTCCCTGGGTGGGCTGGAGCGGCCGCTTCATCGGCAATGCGGTGGATGAACTCTCGCTCTATGATCTCGACAACGACATCGGCGAAACAAAAAATGTGGCTGAGGAGCAGCCGGAAGTTCTCGCCCGCCTCCGCCAGCTCGCCCACGAGGCGCACATGGACCTCGGCGATTACGACCACACCGGCAGCGGCGCGCGCTTCTTCGACGGCCCCGCCCCGCAGCGGAAAGCTCCGGCGGCAACGAAGGGCAAAGGGAAGGAGAAGGCGAAATAGGCGGAATCACGGCTCGGGCGCTCCGACCGCCGGCTGCGTCGCGGTGTGGCATGATGAAAGTGCCGACACAAAATCAGCGCGGATGCCCGTATGAGTTTCCATGACCATGAAACCGCGTTCCATCCTCTCACTGGCCGCCTTGCTGGGGCTTTCCATCACCACACTGTCCGCCACCAATGACTGGAACCGCTTCCGTGGACCCAACGGCACGGGCATCGCCGAGAGCGGGCCGCTGCCGAATGTCGTGGATGAGTCCACCACCCATTGGCGTGTGCCGGTGAGCAAAGGCTGGTCCTCGCCCGTGCTGTGGGGAGACATGATCGTGATCACCGCAGAGACGGGAGACAACAAACGCGCGGTCATCGCGCATTCGGCGAAGGATGGCCGCGAGCTGTGGAAACATGAGGAGACCTTTCAGCCACACAAGATCAACAAATCGCTCAACTCCTTCGCCAGCAGTTCCGCCTTCCTGGACGCGGAGCGCGTTTACATCAACTGGAGCAGCGGTCACAACATCCAGGCGCTCGCGCTCGATCATGGCGGCAAGCTCCTGTGGAAAAACGAGCATGTGGCCGACTACATCCACGAGCACGGCACCGGCATCTCGCCCGTCGTGGAAGACGGCATCATGATCGTGCGCAGCGAGTTTTCCTGGAATGCTGAAGATGCAGGCGTGACCGATCCCAATGTGAAATGGACCGCCTGCATCGTCGGGCTCGATGCCGCCACCGGCAAGCAGGCCTGGCGCACCCAGATTCCCTACACCAGCAACGCCTACTCGACTCCGGTGGTGCGTGATCTTCCCGGCGGCAAGAAGGAAGTCATCTGCGCGAACAGCGGCAGCGGCGTCATCGCGCTCGACATCAAGACCGGCACCATCAACTGGCAGCACAACCCCGGCTACCGCCAGCGCAGTCTCGGCTCCGGTGTTTTGAGCGATGACTTCTACTTTTGCACCTTCGGCTCCGGCGGTGGCGTCAAAGAAGTGGCCGCGATCGATCTGAAAAGCGGCAAGCCCGTCGCCGCACCCTTCGATGTCCCCAAAGGGCTGCCCTACACGCCCTCGCCGCTGGTGATTGGCGAGCACATGTATCTCCTCGGCGATGGCGGCATCCTGCGCTGTGTCGAGTTCAAGACCGGCAAAGTGCTCTACGAGGAGCGCGTCGAGGGCGTGCAGGGCAGCTCGAAGTTTTTCAGCAGCCCCGTCGCCGCCGATGGCAAGATCTACTGCGGCAGCCAGCAGGGTGATTTCATCGTCATCAAGGCAGGCACGAAGTTCGAACGCCTCGCCGCCACCAAGCTCGGCGCGCCCATCAACGCCACGCCCGCCATCGTGAACGGCCGCATCTACATCCGCACCGGCAAGGAGCTGCTCTGCGTGGGCACGAAGACCGACACGCTTCCGTGAGCGACTTTCGATAAGCTCTCCGGTTCCAGCCTGCGCATGAATAAACTCCTGCTCCTTGCCTTGCTCCTGTCATCCGCTGTCCACGCGCAGCAAAAGCCCGTGTGGCTGCTGCCGGAGGTGAATGCACCGCGTGTGCAGCGTGTGCTTTTCGACAGCAAGACGGCACGGCAGCAGGTGAGTTGTTATGTGTTCACGCCGGAGAGCTACGACACCGAGAAAGAGCGACGGTTTCCCGTACTCTACTGGCTGCATGGCAGCGGCGGCAGCACGCCTGCGGCGGCGGCACAGATCGCGCAGCGATATGGCGAGGCCATGCAGACCGGAAAAATTCCGCCAATGATCCTGGTCTTCCCCAATGGCCTGCCCATGGGGATGTGGTGTGATTGGAAAGATGGCTCAGTGAAGCTGGAGACGATGATCATAGAGGAACTCATCCCGCACCTCGACCGCAGCTTCCGCACGCAGGCGAAACGAGAAGGCCGCCTCATCGAGGGCTTCAGCATGGGTGGTTATGGCGCGGCGAGGTTGGGCTTCAAATTTCCGCAACTTTTCGCCGCCGTGTCGTTGCTGAGCGCGGGGCCGTTGCAGCTCGATTTCACCGAGGCACCCCGCGCTGGCCCAAAGGGGCGGGATCGGGTGCTCGGCACCGTGTATGGCGGTGACATGGCGTATTTTCAGGCGCATAGCCCGTGGCGCATCGCGGAGCAAAATGCGGACAAGCTCCGCAGCGGCCTGCACATCCGCCAGATCATCGGCGACCGCGATGAGACGCTGCGCTTCAACCGCGATTTTCATCAGCATCTCGACACGCTGAAGATCCCGCACACCTACCGTCAGCTCCCCGGCATCCCGCACAATCCCAACCTTCTGCTCAACACGCTCGGCGATGACAACTGGTCGTTTTACCAGCAGGCGCTTGGAGCGTTGAGCAAGCTCAGAAGCGATTGATACTCATCACACCTTGCCTCACGGCCTCGGCCCATAGATGGGGAGTGCTTCGTCATCTGCATAAGCTCCGACATCAGGGCTGCCGCCTTTTAAGCGGAGGTCCGGCGGTTCATAAAGACGCATGGGATCATCGGGAAAAACGGGATTGGCGAGCACGTCGAGAGCGACCTCCATGCCATGTGCCTCGAAGTCTTTGCCTGGGAGTTTCTGGAAGGTCCAGGAACCGATTTTTCCCTCGAAGGGCAGGCCATGAGTGGCATAGGCGTTGTAGTCAAAGACGCAGTGTTTGCCAAAACGCTGCACATCCACCGCGCGCCCGCGCCCGAGGCTGAAGCCGTTGAACTTCGTCGTCGGGGCTTTGCCGCCGATGAAGAGATTGTGCTGAATGAGGGCATGGTCAAAGGGCTCGCTGGTGTAGATGCCGAGGCCATCGCCGGCTTTCACCACCGTGTTGCGCAGGATGACATCGCCCTGGCTGAAGCGGTGCAGTTTGAAGGCGCTGTAGGTGAGGTTGAACATGACGTTGCGCATGAAGTAGTTCGGCCCGCCAAGGCCGGGCTGGGAGCTGATGCCGACGAAGCAATTGGTGAGGCGGTTGCGCAGAATGCGGCAGTTGTGCAGGGCAAAGTCAGCCTCAATGCCGTCATCAAGGCCGGTGCTGATGTCGTTGTTGAGGATGTCATTGCACATTTGCGGCACGGCTCCGTCGTCCTCCATGTGGGAGATGCAGTCGCGGAAGCCGGTGACCCGATTGTGGCGGATGACGTTGCCGCTGCCGGTGAACTGGATGCCCTCGCCGTCGTTGTCGCCGCTCGCGCCCATGATCTCGGGTTCCCAGGGCTGGATGCCGGTGATGATGTTGTCCTCGATGCAGCCGTTCATCATGCCTGGTTTGTAGGCTTTGATGCCCCACTGCGCGTTGATCCGGCAGCGCCGCACCACACAGTGATCGGTGTTGTTCATCCTCACAGGGCCGTTCACCGTCACGCCTTCGAGATAAACCCATTTGCGATCTGTCATGCCCACCTCGCTGAACACGGCTTTTCCCGATGTGCTGCGATAAACGATGGGGCTGCCCGGCTCGCCATCCCGCGTGAACCGCACCGCGCCGTAATCACCATCCTCCAGCAACAACACCTGTCCCGGCTTCACGGAGTTCAAATCCGCCTTCGTCCCGCTTTTGATGACCGCATCCTTTGCGGCGACGGGCTCCGGTCGCGTGCTCGCTTGGATGATGCGTGTGGCTTCACCACCATCGGGATCGCGCAGACTCAGTTCGATCTCGTAGGCCGTGCCCGGCTTCAGATCAAAGACGCTGCCGCTCAGACGATTCGTCCAGGTGATGATCGGCTTCGTCTCCTGGCTCGCACTCGCAGGCACACGTCTCAGATCCATGCTGTCCTGCCATGTTACCACGCCAGCTTGCCGATACCGCACCGCGCATGTCGCGTTCAGATTGTCATCGCCATCGATCTGCCATTCCACAGCCAGATGATTGATCGTGGGAAACGGTGTGGAGATCTCGCCGGGCGTGGTGGAGTCGGTGGCTTGAAGAAGAGCCGTGAAACTGGTGAGCAAGAGAAAGCTTCGGAGCATGGTCAAAGAGAGAGCTGGATTGCAACGCCTCGCGTCACATGAACGTAAACGTGGCATGACCTGTGTGTATCGCATCTCCCTCTTTGCCTCTCTGGTTTTCAGTTCGGTCTGGGCGCTAAATCCGCTGCCAGAAAGTCACGGCATTTCCAAACTTCACCCTGGTGACAAGGGCATCGAGAATCATCCCTTCGTGCTGCTGGCGGAGGACTTTGAAGCTCCCACGCTGGCCGCGATCAAGCCGCGCTGGAACGAGATGGAGAACAAAGACGGCAAGGTGCTGGAACTCGTCGCTGACAAACCGGAAGCCAGTGTGGGCAGACATTGTCTGCAAGTCACCGCCACGCTCGGCGAGAACACCGGCGGTCATCTTTTTAAGCGGCTCGATCCCATCCAGACGCGCGTGTTTTCCCGCTTCTATGTGAAGTTCGCCGAGAACGCGCCTTACCTGCATCACTTCAGCGGCCTCGGCGGCTACAATCCGCCCACGAACTGGCCGCAAGGCACCGCCGGTGAGCATGCGAAAGGTGACAAACGCTTCAGCGCCCGCATCGAGCCGAATGGCAGCTACGGCACGATCCCCGCGCCGGGTGGCTGGATGTTTTACACCTACTGGAACGACATGAAGCCCTCCGCTGGCGGTCGCTTCTGGGGCAACGGTCTCTGGCCTGAGGGCAAACCCGCACCTCCACGCGGGCAATGGCAGTGCGTCGAGATCATGGTGAAATGCAACGACATCAGCCAAAGCAATGGCGAACTCGCCTTGTGGCTTGATGGCAAGCTCACCACCCACATCGGCCCTGGCACGAAAACGGGGAAATGGACCGGTGAGGGCTTCCAGGTGAACGCAGATGGCGAGCAGACCTTTGAAGGCTTTCGCTGGCGCACCGTGCAGGAGCTGGCCGTGAGCTACTTCATGCTCAGCCACTACGTCACCGAGAATGCCTACCGCCAAAACAACATCGCGAATCCACCCAACATCAACCGCGTGTGGTTTGATGACATCGTTGTCGCCACTGAATACATTGGCCCCATCGTCAGTGTCAAAAAGTAGTCAGGCTTCGTTTCCAACCAACCATGCGCTCCATCTTCTTCCTCTGTTATCTCCCCATCGTTTCCCTGGCTGCCAACTACGAACCCACTTGGGCAACTATTACTCCGAAGCGTGTGATCCAGCACACAGATCCCAGCGGGACCGCGCTGGTGAAGGCCGTGGAAGCCTTAAAACCAGGCGACAGACTCGAACTCGCCGCTGGCACCTAT
Source organism: Verrucomicrobiales bacterium (assembly GCA_003506995.1). Classification (GTDB taxonomy): domain Bacteria; phylum Verrucomicrobiota; class Verrucomicrobiia; order Verrucomicrobiales; family Verrucomicrobiaceae; genus Prosthecobacter. The sequence continues at coordinate 10,108 of DNXB01000324.1, read as the reverse complement.
AGCGTCGAGCGCATGTGGGACATTGGCATGAGTGGTACAGCAAATGCGCCGATCTGGATCGTCGCAGCCGAGGGGGCGCAGGTCGTCATCACGCGGCCTGATGACAAACAAAACGTCCTCAACGTCGGTCAAGGCGGCCCGGTCAAGTTCCTGTGCCTGCGCGGCATCGAATTCACCGGTGGCAGTCATGGGCTGAGGCTCGGTCATTGCAGCGACGTGTGGATCGATCAATGCCACATTCATCACACTGGTCAGGTTTGCCTCAGTGCGCGACACCCAGCGCCTCTTTTTGACCCGCAATCACATCCACCACGGCGAAGGTCACGCGGAAGGCATGTATCTCGGCGCCAACAACGGCGACCACATCATGAGCGAGAGCGTCATCGCGCTGAACCACATTCATGATTGTCGCGGCGATCAAGGCGATGGCATCGAGGTGAAGCAAGGCTCCTGGGGCAACCTCGTCGCCGAGAACCATGTGCATGACACCAACTACCCCTGCATCACCGTCTATGGCACCGCCGGAAAGCCCGTGAACATCATCGAGCGCAATCTCTGCTACAACAGCGCTGACAGCGTCATGCAGGTGCAGGGCGAGGCCATCGTGCGCAACAACGTCATGATCAACGGCGCGGGCGCGGGCTTTGCCAGCACCGATCATCAGGGCAAGACACTCAACCTCCAAGTCATCCACAACACCATCCTCAACAGCGCCCACGCCTTTCGCGGCGGCTCGTGGAATGGCCGTGAAGGCATGATCCTCGCCAACAACATCCTCTACTCCCGTGATGCCAATGCCCTCCACTATGCCAATGGCAACGCAGGCGTCATCAGCAGCGGCAACGTCGTCTTTGGCGATGGTCCCAAAGACGGCTGCGTCAAAGGTCGCGGCTTCGAGGACTTCCCCAAAGCAAGCCTCGATGGCACTCAGCACGATGCCACACCTGCCAGCGATGCCCCCATCCAGCACGCCGATCCGAAATACCTCCTCCCCGCCGATTTTCACGGCAAACCTCGCACTCAGAATACAAGCGGTGCCATTGCTCCCTGATTCACGATGAAAATCAAAATCTCGCTCTTCTGGTTGTTTGCCCTCTGCGCCCTCGCGCAACAGCCTGAACTCAAAACGGGACCCAATGCCGATCTCGGCGGTGCTTTGCTCATGCCTGCCGATGATGAGTGGAACCGCGATGTGTCGAAGGACGAGGTCGATCCGCTCAGCGATGCGATCATCGCCAGCATCGGTGCTGACAAGCCTCTGCATGAGGACTTTGGTATCGTTTGGAAGGGCGCTCCAGGAGGCATTCCATATTATGTCGTGAGCGGTGATCAGCCAAAGGTTCCCATCGCCTTTGAATACTCGGATGAGAGCGATCCCGGCCCCTATCCCATCCCACCCGATGCCCACATCGAAGGCGGCCCGCAGGCGGAGGGTGACCGGCATGTGCTGGTGCTCGATAAGGACAACTGGAAGCTCTACGAGCTGTTTCATTCGTTCCCGCTCAATGGTGGCAAGTCATGGAAGGCGAGCAGCGGGGCCGTTTTCGATTTGAAGAACCCGAAACCACGCCTTGCGGGCTGGACGAGCGCCGATGCGGCGGGTTTGCCGATTTTGCCCGGCCTTGCCCGCTACGATGAAATCTGCGGCACGAAGAAGCTCACGCATGCGCTGCGCTTCACCGTGAAAAAGAGCCGTCGTGCCTATGTGCCGCCTGCCACGCACTTCGCCAGCCCGCACAAAGATGAAAACCTGCCGCCGATGGGCATGCGCGTGCGTTTGAAGGCCAGCTTTGACACCTCGAAGTTCACCGGCGCTGCACGAGTGATTCTCGAAGGACTCAAGACGCACGGCATGATCCTCGCCGACAACGGCGGCGACTGGTTCATCAGCGGCGCGCCCGATGATCGTTGGGTGCATGAGGAACTGCTGCCCATCCGCAAGGTGAAGGGCAAGGATCTCGAAGTCGTGAAAATGGGACCGATGACGACGCGGTAGCTGTGTATTGAAGATAGCGACTCGCCGTAGAGGAAGACGTCAGTCTTCCTTGGCTTTCAGAGAGGCAAACTCACGTTTGCTGCTACGCCGCGTTTAACGCGCTACTCCACCATCTCATATAGCTTCGTGGTCCGCGCCATGTTGCCGAACATGTGATAGATCACGCTGCCAGGGGTGCCGCCATAGGTGAAGCCACGTGCGGTGTGGCTGGGGGCGTCGTGATGAAAGTCCGCCCACGTTTGGCCGCCGTCCAGACTGCGGAGGATGCCTTTCCCTCCATGCAGTGTGCTCATGAGCATGATCTCCGGCTTGATGGGATCGATATAAAGCGGCCCGCTGTCCAGCCGCGCCAGCTCAGTCCAGCTTTTGCCTGCGTCCGTGCTTTTCAGCAGTTTGGCGGGGCGTTCGCCTTGGTGGCTCCAGTAGTTCTCATGCTGGCCGTCGCTGATGAAGAGCGTGGTTTCATCAGAGGGATGGTGCGCCAGTCCGTCCACGCCATCCGCCCGGTGCGCGACATCCCAGGTGAGGCCACGGTCATGACTGGCATAGAGGCCGGTGCGTTTCACACATTGCAAATAGACGTGCTGGCCGCTCGGCGAGGTGGCGAGGCTGAGGCCGTTCTTTGTCTTCAGGGTTTGCGTCCAGCTCGCGCCGCCATCGCTGCTGCGCAAGACACCGAGCTGATAGTTCGCCAGATGCATGATGGCGGGATTTGAGGGATCAAAACAAAGGTCGCCCATCTCGCTGTCATCCAGCCATTTGCCCCACTCGCCGCCGAACTTCTCCTTCACATCGAGCACGAGCGTCCAGGTCTCGCCACCATCGTCGGTGCGATGCAGACGCGGATGCCGCGTGCCGCCATGACCGTGAATGATGGCGAACCACGTTTGTGGTTTGGCTGGGTGCGCTTTGACCACGCTGCCGTCCTGGTTCTGCCACTTGTCGTTCCACCACTCGGGCTGGATGCGCATGGGCTGCCAGGAGGCTCCGCCGTCGTTTGTTTTAAAAACACCTTGATCGAGCGCGGCCACCATCGCCTGCTGCGGATCGTGCGGACTGATGGCAGGGCCGTTGAAGTAGCAGAGCACTTGCAGGCCGGTGGTGCTGCCGGTCCAGCTCACGCCGAAGTCGGTGCTGCGGCACATCAGCGAGCTGTCGCATTTCAGCCACACCTTGCCATCGGCGGTGACATCCAGCGCGCTGCATTTGCCCTCGGGCGTGGCGAAGCGGTTCATGCCGGGATACGATCCACGATTCCAATGCGTCTCGATGCGATGCCGGGTCCACGTCGCGCCCCAGTCCGCGCTCACCACCAGCTCGCCCAACGCCCAGAGCATGACACGGCCACCCTTCGTCACCGCCAGCCCTCCGGCAAAGCGTGTGCCGGGCTGCCATTGATGCCGCGTTTCTTTGATGAGGGTGAAGCTGCCGCCGCTGTCATCGCTGCGATGCAGCTTGCCCGTGGAATCAAACGCAAAGAGGGTGCCCTCGCGGCCACTGCCAGCCGGAGCGGCGCGGGCATTGAGAATGATGCTCTCCGGCAAGGTCATGCGCCAGGTGCGTCCGCCATCCTTTGAAATCGCCAGTCCCGGCGAGGGTCGGCAGGCCACGCAGAGCGTGCCATCGGCGAGCGTCAGCGGGAAAGCGGGGGTGTCGCTGCTGTTCTTCGCCACCGGCGGCTTCGAGAGTTCGGTCCATGTCGCGCCATGGTCACGCGAGACACGCAGCATGCTTTCATGATCGAGCGCATAGACGCTGCCATCCGCCGCCACCGCGATCGCATGCCCGAGGCCGGGAGTGCGGTCATCGCCCACCGCCGGAGGTTTGCCAAACGCCGCCTGCCAGCTTTCACCGCCATCGTGGCTGGTCCAGATCATGCCGCAGGTGCCCCAATACAGATGACGTGGCTCATTGGGGTCCATGGCGAACTGTCGGTTATGCGAGACGATCTGCTTCCGTGCCATCACGCCACGCTCGACATCGGCAGACATCTTCCGCCAGGTCAGCCCGGCGTCCTGCGAGCGAAACAAGCCGCTCAGGTCCGTCATCGCCCAAACCTCCTGCGGATTCGTCGGATGAGCCACCACATCCTCGATCCAGCCGCCGCCTCCGGGGCCAAAGGGATGCCAGACTTCGGCGGCTTCGCTATCGTATGAGAGGATCGTGAGGATGATGAGCAGAAGCGCGGTTCGCATGTCAGCATGTTACGTCATGAGGAAATCGCATCCTGCGCGCTGTGGTGAAGAAGGGAGACTCTGATCTTCTATCGAACATCATCCCATCTCAAGATCGCCACCACGGTGAACGTAGGTTTCAGCCTTCCAGCCATCATGCAACTGACACACCTGATCCTCGCGGCCGCATTCCTCGCTTCATTTGCCTGCACCCTGGCCGATGACGGCTCGTTTCATGCCGTGTCATGCGAGGGCGCTTACCCGCGTCATGTCCAAGGCATCTGCACCAATGGCAAAGACGCCATCTATTGGTGCTGGACGGATGTCTTGGTGAAAACGGACACCGAGGGCCGCATCCTCAGGCAAGTGCCTGTGGCGGATCATCACGGCGACCCCTGCTTCCACAACGGTCGCGTCTATGTGGCGACGAATCTCGGCAAATTCAACCGGCCCGCCGGTGAGGCCGACTCATGGGTCTATGTGTATGATGGCGACACGCTCGCCGAACTTGCGAAGCACCCGGTGCCAGAGCTGGTGCATGGCGCGGGAGGCATGGCGTATCGCGAAGGCAAATTCATCATTGTCGGCGGTCTGCCACCCGGCGTGAACGAAAACTACCTCTACGAGTATGACGAGAGCTTCAAATTTCAGAAGCGCCATGTCCTCGCCAGCGGCTACACGCTCATGGGCATCCAAACCGCCGCGTATGCCGACGGCGCATGGTGGTTCGGCTGCTACGGGAAGCCACAGGTGCTGCTGCGTGCCGATGAGAAGTTCCAACTCACCGGCAATTGGGAGTTCAACGCCTCAGTCGGCATCGTTCCGATCAGCGGCGGCCGTTTTCTCATCGCTCAAAACACGGCGGTGAAGGGCAAAGGCAACGAGGCGAAGGTAGTGATCGCCCGCGTGGATGAAAAGGCCGGCCTCGTCATCGAAAAACCTTAATTTCATGAAACATATCATCCTCACTCTCCTCCTCGGCCTCATCACCGCTGCACCTGCCGCGAACATCGTCATCATGGTCGTCGAAGACCCGAACAACTACGAGGCGCCGCGCACCATGCGTGACTTCGCCGAGAAGCAGCTCAAGCCGCTCGGCCATCAAGTGCGCATCATCGAAGGCGACAAGCCGCAGCCGCATCACTTCACCGGACTCGTCGAAGCCTTGAAGGACGCCGACCTGCTCGTGCTCTTCTCACGCCGCCGCTTTCCGCCGAAGGATCAGATGGCCGCCATCCGCGCTCATCTTGACGCGGGCAGGCCGCTCCTCGGCATCCGCACCGCGAACCACGCCTTCATCCCGAAGCCCAATGAGGTCGTCGATCCCGGCCTCGTTCCCTGGCCCGAATTCACTGATGCAGTCCTCGGCGCACCGAACACCGGCTACGAAACGAAAGGCCTGCCCTACACCGTCAGCATCGCCCCCGGTGCCGAAAACAGCCCGCTGCTCGCCGGGGTGAACCCCGCGAACATCCTCGGCTCCCAATCGCTCTACAAAGTGCTGCCTCTCGCCGCCGATGCCACGCCACTGCTCATCGGCAACGCCAAAACCGACACCAGCCCGCCGATGCCCGTCGCCTGGACCCGCAGCTTTGGCGCAAACAAAGCCCGCATCTTCTACACCAGCCTCGGTGCGCCGGAGGACATGCAGATCGCGGACGTGAGGCGTTTGCTGCTCAATGGAGTCGCGTGGACACTGACGAATTAGAGCGTATGCAAGCGATCCACACATTCTGCTGGCCGGAGTGTTCACGGCAGCGTTGCATGCCCAATTGCCGGACCTCGGCGGCGTGAGGATCTTGCTCGAACACTACTCCGGCCCAGCCACGGCCACCCTGTCGCAAGCGCGGTGTCATCCTGCGCACCGAGAGCCGAGCGGATACGCCGCACCAGTTCGTTGTCCTTCTCGCCGGAACCTCGGAAATTGAAGACGCTGGCGGCGAGCAGGCGGTCGCGCCAGGGCTGCGCGAGGTGCTCGTAGTCCTCCAGCACGGCGGAGCTGAACTTGTAGTCGTGCGAGTTCGTGCCCTTGAGAAAGACGAGACGGCGCGCGGCATCGGCGATGGGCTGCGCGCTGTTTTGCCCTTGAAGATAGCCCAGCACCTTGCGCGCGGCGGTGAGGCGGTCCTTGCCGATGTCGGCAAAGATCTCCGCCACAGCCTCTTCCCCCTTCGCGTCGGGCGTGAGCGGTTCGAAGGTGTCGATGTGAATGCCTTTGTCGGGCCGGTCGCCACGGTAGAGCGGGAGGAAGGCGGCGTTTTGCAGCAGCAGCAGGCGGCGTGTCTCATCGCTCTGCGTGCGATGCCATGCGTAATGGATCGCGTTGGTGAAGGTCATCGCGTGCAGCGAGATGATGCCGGGCACTTGCATGAGAAGCTCGCCCGCGCTGTCAAAGAGCGCGTCAAACACCGATTGCGGTGCCACGCCTTGATTCAGCAGCTTCAAGGCGGACGCGCTGGTGTCGGCAGGCGCGCCGCTGCGCACGGCTTGCAGCAATTCCTTTGTCGCGCCGGCATCGCGTTTGCCATCCAGCCAGCCTTCGCGTACCTGCTTCACGATTTCCAGATTCTGCCGGAAAGGCCGGTCGGCAGGGAGATCGGCCTTGGCGGGATTCTCCTTCGCGCCGGTGCGGTCGAGCAATGCGTAGGCGAGCGAGCGCAGCACCGGCTCCGCATGATGCCAGCCGATGACTTCGAGCGTGCGGAAGCTGTTCGCCACATAGATCGCCTTGTGGCCGATGTCGCGAAAGTCGCGCATGCCGTAGCGCACGAAGATTTCAAACAGCTCGTTCGCGCCCGCCGTGCGCACGAGGCCGGTGATGGCGGCATCCGCGGCGCTCTCGTCCCAGTTGTCCATCGCCTCGATGAAAGCCTGCTTTGCCTTGTGGCTGGGCGGCACTGCGGCCTCGTCCACCGGCCCCATCAGCCAGTTGCCTTCCTTCACATTCGCGGCCTGCGAGGACTTGAACTGGTCAACCGCCCAGAAGATCGGCAGCCAGCGTTCCGAGTCCGGCGAGGCGAGGCTGGCGAGGTGCGCGGAGTTCACCACCAGCACCGCGTGAAATTTGAAGCCCACCGGACGCGGCTGCACGCTGCGAATGCCCGCCAGCATGAGCGCGGCCAGCACTTCACGGTAGCTCAGCCCGCGCCGCACACGCGCCGCGACCTCCTCCAGCACGCGCTCGCGCGGCGTGTCCTCCAGCAGCCGCACCAATGGCTCGATTTCGGGATGAAAGCGCACCAGATGCGGCGGCAGCTTCGCCTCGGCAGCAGAGACGGACGGCAGCCGCCCGAGAAATCCAAGCTGGCCCAGCGCGGTGAGCGCACCCGCGCCCGTGGCTGACGTGAGAAAGGAGCGGCGGTGTGTCATGGTAGGATGCCTCCGAAGGTTGGGAGTGCAGAATACCCGCCGCTCGCGGAGATGAACAGAAGAAAAGCGGCCCCATTCCTGTGCGCGGTCGAACAGTCAGCGTGACTTCATCTTGGGGATCAGTCTGCCCGTTCTCTGGCAATACTGTTCAAACTCGCTGCCAAACGCTCCACCATCATGCGCTCCTCCGTCGTCACCCGGAGAAATCATGAAGCTCGTGGGGCCGAATGATCACCGATGATGCGTTGAACTCAGACCTGCACTCGCAATTCCGTCTCAGCCCTAAGTCGCACCGGCTGCAAAGCGGGATACTTGCGCAAGATGATGTCGTGCAAGTCACCTCCAAACTTGGGAGCGTGAATACTCACCACGGCAGCAAAATCAAGGCGCCCAGACGCGCCCTGCCGCGGGATGGCATGAAGGACAAGGAATGGGTTTCGAAGAGATTCAGCGTCTTTTCTCACCAGCTTTTTAACCAGAGGCTCCCATTTCTGTTCTGAAGATCGCTGCTGATGTTCGGTCCGATATTTTGAAGAATCCGTAAGCGGCATTTCCGATTTTTTCCACTTTTGCGCCAGCAGGGATTTGATCTCATCCGCATCATTCTTGATGTGGAGACGCTTCGCCGTCCTTCCCACAACCTCCTTCGGAGGCCGAAACTCATAAAACTCACAATGTGGATAGAAGGCATCTTCGATGCACAACGCAGTGTAGTCAGCCGGATGCAATGCGTTCACTGGTGGGAGCGCGACAATAGTCCAGGTGATGGTGACCATGCCGACGTTCACAACATTCTCGGGAAGCAAAACCGGCAGCTTGGTGTGCTTTTTTGCCAGCAGCTCTCCTTGGAAACAAATAGTGACATGGTTTGCTTCGCAACGTACAACCTCATCAAACGACGAAGCAATTGCCCCATACCCGAGGAGACTGTCGGGCTTCGAGCGTGGGTGTTGTGCGGTGTGAACAACGAGTGCTCTGGCGAGGAGCGCTGAACTTCGTTCCACGCGCCCAAGAGCCTGACCAGCAAGCGCTGCAACTTGAGGCGATGCGAAACTGGTGCCGTGGGTCAGCACCTTATGTCCTTTCTTGAAGGCAATGAGCTGGATCGGAAACTGATCGCAGCCTCCGAATGCAGTCACCTCAGGTTTCGTTTTCCCGCACTCCCTGCCTGGTCCCTGACATGAATAACTGGCATGAATGACCTCATTTTCACGATGTGTGTGTGCCCCCACGCCAAGTCCATTAACCAGGTCTGATGGAGATTGGATTCGATTCAGATCGGGACCAACGTCACCATCATTGCCCACGGCCACACAGAAGCTAACCTTGTGAGCTACTGCGAGCGTGTCCAATGCATAGGTAAACCTCGAAATGGAATCGTCTGTGATCGGTCCGCGTGGGCCGAAGCTGATGTTCCAAAACATAACATCCTTCCGAGCAGGGACAGCCGCCTCAATGATGTCGATGCATTCGTATAGGTCAGGATCGGTTTTCGACGAGGTCGGAAGTGTGCGCACACTCACGACAGACACCTGTGGTGTGGGCAAGGGTTGCTTCGTGTCGTGTCCGTTCAACGGGCCATAAAGCACTGCACCAGCCACCGCGGTCCCGTGAGCGATACAATTGAGGTCTGGCGGTGTCTCAATCGACAAATCCTCAACCTGCTCGGCATGTGTCTTCAAGTGCGGGTGCGAAACATCAATGCCGCCATCGAATATTCCCACTCGGATGGCAGAACGCGTGGTCGCAACGGACGGTGGTGGAGCAGCAAACACCGGAGCTGACCGGAGTTCTTCGAGTCCGGCGAAGACGAGTGGATGCGCCGCTCGCAGCGGATTGGCGTCCGCGAGCGCCTCCAGTCCGCTTCGGTTGAGGTAGCAAGAAATGAAGGTGGGTCCATCAGGATAGGGAGCGGCGCGCAAACGTCGCTCCGGCCCGTTACTGCGATCAAACAAACGGCGGAAGAAGTTCATCTGTTCCGCATGATCACGTTTGGAAGGATGAAGCACCAGTTCGACCCGACCCTTCTTCCATTCATCGGGAAAATGAAGTTGCTCACTACCCTTCAGCAGATCGAAACATTCGGTGCCACGCACATCAACGCAAAACTCTTTAGAGAGCTGCAATTCTGATTGATCGAGCATCTTCAACAATCGTCGAAACCCTGCGTCGTTGCTCCGAATGAAAACCAGCCGTCCGGTAATCTCCTCAATCTCCTTCGCCAGTTGTTTCTTGATCCGCTCTGTTTGTGCGACCTCACCAGCCTTTGTCTTGTAGTTGCGTGAGCCAACATTCTCAAGATCGCGGACCGCTTCAAAGATTCCCTTGGGATCATAGGTCTTTGCGGTTCGGTCTGGATGGAGTCGCAGACAAAGAACCGCCTCATCATCATAGCGTTTGCGCGATGGAAGGGCCGCAAAACGGTCCAGCGCCTCAACCACCTGAGATTTCATTCGATCACGAGCTTCCTGGTAGGTTCGTGGCAACTTCGCCGGGCCGCCCTTCGTCGTCTTTGAGATGGGTTTAAGGTCAATGCCGTTAAGTAATAATGGAGACGGTGAACTTGGGA
>DNXB01000614.1 GCA_003506995.1 Verrucomicrobiales bacterium | reverse complement strand
ATGCGCTCGGCGCCGACGTTGAAGAGCTGGATCACGCCCTTCTCATCCGTGGCGATGCTGGAGAAATTGGCGCTGTTGAGGATCGCGTTTTGTAGCGCGCCCGTTTTCAGCAGGGTCTCGTTGCGCAGGAGCTCGGTGTTGCCTCCGGTGCTGGTGGTGGGGATTTGGGACATTGACAGCAGAATGGCGGCGCTCAGCACCGCTCGTCGATGGGGTGAAGTACTACCCTGCTCTGCGGCGGTGAGGCCGGCGGGGTGGGGTTACACCCCATGGTGATTGCCCAGGCCACGGCGCATTCTGTGCTCCTATGAACGACGCTCCTCCCGCACCACCCCTTGAGTTTTCCGTCCGGCGGACTCTCGACGATCTCAAAGAATTCGCCCGCCGCGAGCCAGCCCAGGCGGTCGCCGCCGCCATCGGCGTCGGCCTGCTCATCAATCTGCTGCCATCGAGAATGGTCACTGGCACGGTCGCCATCGTCGGTGCGGCGCTGGTGCGCCCCGTCCTGCTCTCCCTCGGCGTCACCAAGGCCATGGAGCTTTGCTGCCAGAAAACCACGACCCCCTCCCAATCATGAACATCCCCACCCTTCCCGATATTGCCGCAGATGCCCATGCCATCGTTGATCCCGTCTTGTCCGCCTGTGCCAAACCCGCCGCCCAGGCTGAGAAATACATACGGCAGCATCCGGGTGGCACGCTGCTCGTGGCCGCAGGCCTGAGCATCGTCGCTGTGCTGCTCGCCCGCGCATTGACCCCTGCGCCACCACGGAACCGCGCGCTGCGCCTGCTTGAGGACATCCAGGAGCGCCTGGCCAGCCTTGGGGAGGACGGAGCGCACGCGGTCGGTCGTGGCATGGACAGTCTGGGGGAAATCCATCTCGACCGCTCCTTCGACAAGCTCAGCCGCAAGTTCAAGAACCTGTTCCATTGAAATCACAGCATCAAGAAATCGACACACCCAATCCACCACACCGCTCATCCATCTTATGAAAACACTCTCCATTCCATCGAACCCCATGCTGCGTGCCGCCACGCTGGCCGTGGTCAGCCTTCTGGCGCTCGCACCCATGTCCCACGCGAAGGACCAGAAGGGCGGCAAAGGCAAGGGCAACTCAGGCGCAAAAGGCAACTCAGCCAGCAAAGGCAACTCAGCCAGCAAAGGCAATTCAGGCAACCAAGGCAATTCAGGCAACCAAGGCAATAATGGCGTGAAAGTTCCTGCCTTCGGATTTCCAGGGAACAAATTCAAGGATAAGGCCCACCCGGTTTACCTCACGCATCCTGGCTCGAAATTCAAGCTGTCGAAAGGCGATGGCTATGCCGGCCCGGGCTACTATTACGGGCCGCCCAACTCGCCCTATTATTATGCGCGTCCTGACGTCCGCTATTTTGCCAACCATGGCGCCATCCCCAGGGATTTTTACAACCAGGACGCCTACCGCATGAATTCTGACGACGCCCGGGTGCAGCAGGCGCTCGCGCGTCTGGGTTACTATCGGGGTTCCATTGATGGCCGGTTTGGCCCTCAGTCCATGCGTGCGATGAACAGTTACCAGCAATCGCAGGGCCAGCAGATCACCAACGCCATCAGCGCCGTGTTGCTCCGCTCGCTGGGCCTGCAATAACACACCGGCTCGCGTGACCGGCCGCCAACGATTCCAAAGGGAACCTTTTCATCATGAAGACTTATCTCATCCTCGCTGTCATGCCGGTGCTCCTTGCCGCCTGTGGCAAGAGTGCCGTCGTCACAACGACGGAGAAGGTGGTCGTGGAAACCGTCGTGGCCGCCAAGCCGTCAGCCCGCAAGGAAAAGAAGATGGAGAACCTGTCCATCATCGTCTATCCGCCCGGAACCCGGGGCACCGCCATCAGTCATCCGATACCACCGCTGCCATCGGCCCATCAGACAATGTCACCGGCAAAACAACAGTGATGCTCTGAACAAGATCTTCCTGACAGCGGTCTGGCGCAAGCCGGGCCGTTTTTTTTGGCGCTGAAAGTCATGCAGTAGGGTTACACCCCATGGTGATGTTTCTGCCGGACGCATAGCATCCGGGCCATGAAAATCATCATTCGCAAATCCGTCGGGGCGCTGCTGCTCGCAGCCACGCTCACCACCACCGGCCACGTCCTGGCACAGAGGGTGGAGGCCACCAGCACCATCACCACCTCCGAGGGCACCATCAGTGAGTTCGGCCCGCAGGCCATCGTCATCAAGACCGCTCTCGGCACCGAGCCCGTGCGCTACATCTCCAGCGAGACCACCAACTATGTGGATGAGAACGGCTTTCCCGTCTCTCTCGCGACCGTGACCTCCGGCCTGCCCGTCACGGTGTTTTACACCAAGGTGGGAGACACGCTCATCGCCTCCAAGATCATGGTGAAGAAATCAGCGTCCGCGCCGCTGACCATGATCACTCCTGCCACCGTCGTCGCCACTCCGACCACCGTGGCTGCCACCACGGTCGAGACCACCACGACCACCTCCGCGGGCACCATCACCGACTTCGGCACCGGACGCATGATCATCAAGACCGCAACGTCCCCGGACCCCCTCAACTACCTCTACAGCGAGACCACGACGTATGTCGATGAGAGCGGCGTGCCAGTCGCCATCGAGACGGTGAAGTCCGGCCTCCCGGTCACGGTGTATTACACGCAGGTGGGAGACACGCTCACCGCCACCAAGGTCGTCGTGCGAAAGGTTCCCCTCATTGAGGAAAAGAAAACGACCACCACCACGACGACCATCAACAAGTAACCACCGCCATCCCCCCGCTCCCATGAAAACACCCGTCATCCTGGCCGCCTTCTGCGCGCTCTTTGCCGCCTGCGACGCCCGCGTCACCAACAATCCGCCTGCGGAAAAAGTGATCGAGAAGAACACCACCATCATCGCCCCGCCAGCCGCGCCGGCGCCCAAGGTCGAAAACAAAACGATCATCGTCAATCCGCCCGCGACCTCGACCACCGAGGAAAAGAAAACCACGACCACCACCACCGAAACCCAAAAATAATCCATGAACCCTGCCCATCTTATGAAAACACTCGCTCTCTCCTGCCTGGTCACCACCGGCCTGCTGTTCGTCTCCAGTTGCGAAACCAACAACTACGATGACACCAACCGTGGCAGCACCACCACCACAACCACGGAGGAAACCACGCTGAGAACCCCGTTCAACAACGCTCCCATCTCCAGCACCACCGAGACGCAGACCACCCGGACCTATTAGTCCGCAGTCTGCACAGGCAAAGCCTCTCATGAAAGCGGTCTGGCGAAAGCCGGGCCGCTTTTTGATTGGTGCGCCATGCATGGTGGAACTGAAAATGGCGGAACTGCATTTCCTCCATGCCAAGTTCCGCCATTTTCCATTCTTCCATCCCGGTCACCTACTTGGTGAACCGGTAGGGTTACACCCCATGGCGGCGGCCTGTCCGGCGGGCCTAAGATCAGCCCTATGACAACACTCGAAATCAAAGGCGACTGGAACATCATCAAGGGCAATCTCAAACAAAAGTGGGCCAGGCTCACCGACGACGATCTTCAGTTCATCGAAGGCAAGCAGGAGGAGCTGCTTGGCCGCATCCAGAAACGCACCGGTGAAAGCCGTGAGGCCGTGCAAGATGCCATCAAAGAATATCGCGCCGCCCTGGCCGCTTAATCCCCCTCAGTTAATCCACATCCATACTCCCATGAAAACATCATCCATCCATCGCGCGCTGCTGCTCCTGGCAGCCTCAGTCCTCGTCGTCAGTGTCACCAGTTGCCGCACTTTCCGTGGCTTCGGCAGGGATGTCCAGCATGTCGGCGGCCATATCGAGCGCGCGGCACGCTGAGCCGTTGCCAGCTTGATCATGCGGCGTTGCCGCCAGGGCCGTTCGGTTCTGGCGACAGCGCTTTTTTCAGTGATGGCTCAGGGATGGTGCGTGGTGACGGCGACCCGCATGTTCTGCATGGTGAAATGGCCGAAGATCGTGGCGAGCGCCACATCGGCCGCGTCGCGGCCGTAGGCCACCACGATGCGGTTCCCACGCGTCACGTTCTCCGTGGCATCAAAGGTGTACCAGCGTCCGCCGATGAATGCCTCAAACCAGGCGTGCAGGTCCATCGGGTGGAGCTGGTGCAGGAATCCCACCACCATGCGCGCCGGCATGTTCAGAGCACGGCACAGGGCGATGCCCAGGTGGGCAAAATCACGGCACACGCCGCGTCGTGTGTTCAAGGTCTCCAGCGCGGTGGTGAAGCTGTTGCTGGAGCCGGACTCGTACCGGACGTTGTGATGGATCCAGGTTCGGATCTGGGCCGCCTGCAGGTAGTTGGGCGGCGAATCGCCGACGATGGAGGCGGCCAGCCCTGCTAGTTCGTCAGACTGGCAGTAGCGGCTGGGCAGCAGGTAGTGCAGCAGCTCGGTCGGCAGATGCTGCACCAGGGTCAGCGGGGCCATCAGATCCGCGTCCACGATGTCGGAGACTTGCACGCGGTACTGCACGGAGAGATGAAAATTTCCGGCCGGCATGACGATTCTCTGGCAGAGATTGCCATACAAGTCGGTGAACTCGACCACCGGCACCTGCGGCTGGAGCAGGAAGTCCTCGCGCATGATCCACTGCGCCCAGCCGCTGCGCGGCCGCAGCATGAAAATGGCGGGCACGTCCTCGGTGGTGTGGTAGTCAAGCTGGCAGGAGGCGTCGAGAATCATGGCGGAGGCCCGAATGGCGGCAGATGCCAAGGGGAGATGTGCCCCCTTCGTTGGTGATGACGCATGAGCAATCAAAATCAGCCTCGCGGCCCCGCGTTAACGCGATAATCGCCGGAACTACCCGGCGGATTGCACGATCTCGTGGCCGAACCGGTCGCTGGAGGAGAATTCGAGATCGGTTTCTCCCAGCGCCTCCTATTTTCTGTTTCGCCATGATGCGCCAGCAGAAGCTTCTGCAAGTGGGGGCAGGTGGCGGCCGCCGCGATCTTTGACAGCCCTTCCACCTGCTGCTGCTCCGAGTCGTAACGAACCGCCAGCTCCTCAAGAAAGAGGACTGCCAATGCTTTCATTAAAACCGGAGCCTGGATGGATGAACAAACCGGCTGTCAGTCCTGGGCGAGTAACCCCGACCATCGCGTGAATCGCGTGAATCACGGTAGTCCGGCCGGTCCTGGTATTGTTGCGTGGGGGATGAATGCTGGCGCGAGCTGGTCGGTCCATGATGCTGATGCACGCCGCCATAGAGATACTGGCCGTTTTGATAGTACCGGTTGTTGTAGGTCCGGCCCTGGTAGGTGTAAGTGCCCGTTTGATAGTTCCCGCCTGAGTAGTAGCGCCCGTTGTAGTAGTAGGCGTTGCCGACGTAGTTGCTCGGCAGCGTGGTATAATAACCCCGGCTGGCGCCCACCGACGCGCCGCCGTAGGAGGAGCGCGGACCGCCGTAATAGCCGGTATCGACACAGGAGGTGATGGAGGCCGCGAGCAGCAGCGGGAGGACAAACAAGGTTTGGCTGAGTTTCATAGGATGGATTTTTTGGTTTGGTTGATTGGATCAGCATGCAATGTGCCGCGCATGCCTTGGTGCGGCCGTTAAACCCTGCCGGTGAGGAGCAGCACGACCAGGATGATGACGATGATCGTGGCGCCGCCGCCGAGGTAATGGTTGCCAGAACGGAAGCCGTAACCGCCGCCGCCGAGGAGAAGAAGAATGAGCAGGATAAGGAGAATGTTCATGGTGTTGAGGGTGGTATGCTAAACCGGGGGCGCCGGCTGGCGCCATGGGGTGATCACCCCGGATTTGAAAGCCGCCGCAGCACGCCGCGGCGCTTTTTGAGCGCGTCCCTGGAGAACTGCGCGCCTTGCTCTAGCAGCACGACCTGCTGTGTCTGCATGGCAAGCCACACGATCACAGCCGCCCGTCGCGCCTCACAGGTGTCGTAAACACGCATCACAAAATCCCCGAGCGTCAGCGGCTTCTTCCTGGAGTGAATTTTCATGGCATGAGCATAGGAGGTGAAACATGTCGGAGGCCATGGGGTGTTCACCCGCCGGCCATGGCCGGATGATTTCGACTCAGGCGAAATCCAGCACGCCGGCTGGTTGTGCCGGCTGCGGGCGGAGTTCCGGCAGGTACTGCTCTTCAGGATCACGACTGGCGCAGACATCCGCTCCGCCGGCCTTGGTCAAAATATCCATCGCCTGCGTGATGGCGGCGTCGCTGCCGGCCTGCACCGCGACCAGGATGCGACCGTCTTTGATCCGGCTGTCATAGAGCCTTGCCTTGACCCATGGAAGACCCTGGCTGTGCAGACTGGCCACGATGTCGCCCAGCGCGGCCACCATGGGGCCGATGGCGGACAAAACCGAGATGTCACGGCTGTGAAACGCCGCCCCCTTCAATCTGAGCACCATCTGGTCGGCTTGAATGCGGGAGTAGGCGATGCAGAAAACGGTGTCCTGGTTCATAAGTGTGCGGGTGAGTCCGCANNTCATGCCGCAGCGCATCAATCGGGTTCAGCCTGGCGGCACGGCGTGCCGGTGTGTAGCCAAACAGCACGCCGACCACGGCTGAAAACGCGAAGGCGATCACGTTGATCTGCATGTTGAAGTTGAACGGCACCTTGATGACCTGCGCGAGGCC
>DNXB01000437.1 GCA_003506995.1 Verrucomicrobiales bacterium | reverse complement strand
GGGCGAATCTGATTCGCCCACAATTTATTGTGGCTAAACAATGTTCGGCGACTTTCCGCACGCCATCGTCATCGCGAAATAAGATATGGTTCCCATGACCAAAACACATGAAAGCCCTAAAAACCTACTTCACCGCCATAGCAATTCTGACATCCGCATTCGCGACTCATGCGGATGAAAATACTCCAGCCTTTGTCGAGAACCTGCCATCTGGTAAGCTAGCCTTCCGCTGCCTCGCCAATGGCATCCAACAATTGTATGTGCTCGATCAAAAAGGCGTGATATTGCCCATTGCCAATTCACCCCAAGGGCAATTCATCAACGAAGGAAAGTCACTCATCCATAATGACGACGGATCGATGAACCTCGTCGTGACCAATTTCTCCACCGGGACCAAAACCCCACTGACCACCGCCGAAATTCCGATGATGGGCAATACATTCCTCCTCTCCTATGGTGAGCTATCACCGGATGGCACAAAACTTCTCTCGCAGTTCGGGGACCAAGCTCGCGGATTCAATATCCACGTTTCCAACCCAGATGGAACGAATCGAAAACCGTTGACGAGCGGACCGCATCGCGATTTTTACGCAGCCTGGTCGCCTGATGGAAAGAAGATCGCTTTTTCCAGAGGGGACAGGAAGGTATCGCAGATATACATCATGGATGCGGACGGTCAGAATCTGAAGCCTCTCACAAAGAGTGAGGGCAAAAAACATGGTTCACCTACATGGTCGCCCGACAATGTCCACATTGCCTACTCTTCCAACAGGGCAGAAATTCGGGTCATCAAGAGCGATGGGACCGATGACAAAATGCTCAGCAAGGGTGTGAGTAAGGATTCCTCTCCTGTCTGGTCATCTGATGGGCAATGGATCGCATTTCGTCGTGAGCAGAATGATGCAGCAGGCAATGGGATTTGGATTTTGAAATACGATGGCGGTGCCGAGCGCCAGATTCTGCGGAACAAGGAGAACATGGATATAAATCCAACCGCATGGTCTCAATGACGTCTGCAAAGAAATGTCGCCCGTGAGTCCCCCAAAGTCGCCGAACAAAACGGATGCAGGCAACGGCTCGAAGGCTATCTGTCGTGTCATCGGCGCTTCCCGCTCGCCGTCGCCTGATCCGAGACGTTCCAAGTCCGAACTGCATCCTCGCATGCCTGCAAGATGTCACGCCTCGCTCTCGTTCGGATTCGCCTCATGAAGTTCTTTGCTCTCGCCGCACTCTCGTTGTTTCTCGCCACTTTCGCTCTCGCCGCTCCGCAGGATGACCAGTATGTGCTCGGACCCGATTCCCAGATGAAGGAAGGCGTGCCGCAGGGGAAGGTGACGCAGATGCCGGCGTGGACGAACTCGAAGATTTATCCCGGCACGACGCGGGACTGGTGGGTTTATGTTCCCGCCCAATACAAAGCCGAACAACCGGCGAATGTGATGGTGTTCTGCGACGGGGGCGGCTTTATGAAGACGGATGGGCAGTTCCGCGTGCCGGTGGTGTTCGACAATCTCATCGCCAAGGGCGAGATGCCGGTGACGATCGCCATCTTCATCAATCCCGGCGTGTTTCCGACCAGCAACCCGAAGGACAAGCCGCGCAGCAACCGCAGCTTTGAGTACGATTCCCTCGGCGATCTGCATGCCCGCTTCCTCATCGAGGAAATCCTCCCCGAAGTCGCCAAGAGCTACAAGCTGACCGACGATCCCGAAGGCCGGGGCATCTGCGGCAACAGCAGCGGCGGCATCTGCGCCTTCACCGTCGCCTGGGAGCGTCCCGACGCCTTCCGCAAGGTGATCAGCCACATCGGCTCCTTCACCAACATCCGTGGCGGCCATGTCTATCCCGCGCTGATCCGCAAGACCACCGACAAGAAGCCGCTCAAGGTCTTCCTCCAGGACGGCAAGAACGATCTCGACAACCAGTTCGGCAACTGGCCGCTGGCGAACCAGGACATGGCCGCATCGCTGAAGTTTGCCGGTTACGATTACCAGTTCGTCCTTGGCGAAGGCACCCACAACGGCAAGCACGGCGGCGCGATGCTGCCGGACACGCTGCGGTGGCTGTGGAAGAAATAACAAACCGTTCGCGGTTCGCGGTTCTCAGTTCGCGGTTGAGCGCGAACGAAGCTGTTGAAACTGCGAACAGCGAACCGAGAACCGAGAACCGAGAACTTTATGACGAAACAACTCCTCCTCACCCTCACCTTCCTTTCCACCCCACTCCTCGCGCAAGACACTTCATTGCACGATTACCTCATCGACGGCGAACCATGGAAGGAAGCGGCCAGTGGTTATGCCTTCACGGACGGCCTGTGCTGCGATGCGGCGGGGAATCTGTTCTTTACCGATGTCAAAGGCGGGAAGGGGATCTACAAGATCGACGTCGCCACGGGGAAGACGGATCTCTTTCTCGACAATTTGCCGGGCATCAGCGGTTTGCAGATTGGCCCGGATGGCCGGTTTTACGCCTGTCACAACAAGGAGCAGCGCATCATTGCCATCACGATGCAGGGCGAGGTGGAAGTGTTGCTCACCGGGGTGAAGTGCAACGACCTCGTGGTGAGCAAGAAGGGGAATCTGTATTTCACCGAGACGCCGACGCTGAGCGTGCATCTCATCACGAAGGATAAAAAGCATGTGGTGGCCGATGCGGGGCATGTGCAGAAGCCGAACGGCATCACGATTTCGCCCGATGAACGGACGCTGGCCGTCTCCGAGCATGGCGGGAAGCATGTTTGGGCCTGGCGCATCGAAGACGACGGTACTCTGACCGGTGGAGCGCCTTACATGACGATGTGGCTGCCCGTGGGCAAGGAAACCGCCTCCGGCGATGGCGCGACGACGGAAGCGAGCGGCCGCTACTTCGTCACCACGGAGCTTGGCGTGCAGATTTTCGATCCGGCAGGCCGGCTGGCCGGAATCATCGCCAAACCTGATCCGCTGGGGAAAGTGGTGAGCGTCGAGTTTGCCGGGAAAGACCACGACATCCTCTACATCGCCGCCGGGGAGAAGATTTTCGGACGCAAACTGAAGGTGAAGGGGTATTTCGGGCAGTGAGTCGAAACCGGGCGGCGGCAGAGTGGTGCGAAACTGCAGATGATGATCTTGAGGTCAATGACGTGAAGCAAAGTTGAGTCAGGGGCAGGAGAAGGCCAAGGGCCTTCCGTATCACAGCGAAGAGGTGCCGAGTCTTGGCGAGCGCTCCCCTGGAAACGCAGGCCGCGTCCTGCTGTGTGGGTCCAGGTTAGCCCTGGTGATGTGCAGGCTCACCCAAACCGCACGCAATACACTGGCGGCATGTCGGCGCTGAGCCGCTGCCAGTTCGCGCCCCCGTCTTCGCTGATCCACACGGAGCCGGTGGTGCTGCCGAAGGCCAGGGTGCGACCGTTGGCGGTCACATCGAGACAATGGCGATAGACCAAGTGATACGCGTGCTGTTGTGGCAGGCCGTTGCGCAGCGCTTCAAAGGTCTTGCCGCCATCCCGCGTGCGCATCACGCACAACGAGGCGTCCACAGGCACGCGCATGTCGTCGTTGGCACCGGGTACAAACCACGCGGTGAGCGGATCCTGCGGATGCACGGCCACGGCGAAGCCGAAGTCGGATGGATCTGCGCCGCGGATGCGCTCCCAGGTCTTCGCGGCATCCGTGCTGCGGAAGATGCCGCAGTGATGCTGCAGCCAGAGATGATCGGGATTTGCCGCGCAGCAGGCGATGCGATGAGCGTCCTGGATGTTCGGGTTTTCCTGCTCACCCGGCGGCATGAAGTCGGCCACAAGCCCTTTGCCGAGCAGATGCCAGGAGTCCCCGCCATCGCGAGTGTCCCACACACCACCGCAGGAGATGCCGAGGGTCACATGCTGGCTGTCACGCGGATCGACGCAGATGGAATGGATGCCCGGCCAGTCCATGCCGCCGCCGAACTATTCTTTTCTCTCGGGGCGGTTCCACAAGCCGTCCACGATTTGCCAGCTTGCGCCGCCGTCCATGGATTTGAACAGCGCTCCCGGCACCGTGCCGCACCACAACACGCCGGGTTCATCCGCCCCGCCGGCCTCCAGCGCCCAAATCTTCTCCAAACTTTGCGGAATCGGCTTCTGGCTCATCGCGCAGATCACCGGTTCCTCGCCTTTTGGATACACCGGCACCGCGATCTCGCTCCAGGTGGCTCCATCATCGCCTGAAGCGTGCAGTTTGCCGCCGTAGTGACCGTGCTCGACCGCCGCGATTAGTCGGCCATCGCGTGAATCCGGCAGCAGCATGGGCACCGGCACGCCGAGGAATGACGCGCTCTTGATTTCCCAGCCGTTTGGGCCGCGTTCGACGTGGATCAGTCCTTTGCGTGTGCCGAGATACAGTTTCGTGCTCATGATGTTAACCTCCTGACAGCGCCTGCATGACAAAAATCTCCGATGCGGGCCTCACCGCATCCGAAAGCCGCGCACGGTCTGTGATTGCCGTGCCATCGACAAACACGACCACATGCTTCCGCACCGCGCCCTGGTCATCCAGCACATAGCCGCGCAGCGCCGGATGCAGGGCAAAGACGGCGTCCAGACATTCGCGCACCGACTCGCCTGCGACCTCACAGGTCGGCGCCGCCGTCTGGCGGGCGAGATTCGCGGTGAATTGGACGACGGGCATGGGCTGGGCGAATGGCGAATGACGAATGACGAATGACGAATGATGGCGGAGCCGCAATGCTGAAATTCTATTTCAAGCCTCTGGCAACTCTTGTCCCTTTGTTTCCGGAAGCAGTGACAGCACCAGAATGCCAATGACAAACAATCCTGAGAGCATCGTGATGGCCACGGGCAGATCAAAGGCCGCTTTCAGCTTGCCGGAGGTGAAAAGAATGGGCGCGGCGAGCAGGCGGCCGGTGTTGAAGCAAAAGCTGGCCCCGGTGGCCCGCAGATGATCCGGGAACAGCTCCGGGAAATACACGGCGAAGCCGGCATGAATGCTCAGTGTCACGAATCCCATCACCGGCAGCGCGATGAGCATCTGCCAGTACGTTTGCGGCAGGAAGCAGACCATGGGGATCACGATGAGCGAGAGCATCTGCATCAGATAAAAGGTGCGCTTGCGACCGATGCGCTCGCAGATCGGCCCAAACGCGAGCATGCCCAAGCCACCGCCTGTCGCCTGCACGATGCCGTAGGCGAACTTCGCCTCCGTCTCGATGACTGCTTTGTCCCAACCGAGTTGGGTCAGCAGATGGCTCATCAAGTCCTGCCCGGCCACGGTCACACCCCAAAACGTGCCGAGACCGACGGCGGCGAGTGTCATGCCGCACAGCGCCCGCAACCGCCATGTTGGATGACCGAACAGCTCGCGAAAACTGCCCACACGATCTCCCATGGACTTCTGCGCGGCTTGCAGACGCTCCGGTTCTTTGATGGAAGCCCGCACCCAAAGCGTGAGCAGCGCCGGAATCACGCCGATGAGATAGGCGTAGCGCCAGTTCGCGCCCACCCACATGCCCGTGATGCCCGCCATCCACGTCGCGAGCACACTCGTCGAATGGAAGATGCCGGAGGCCCGCGCCCGCGCCTCTTTGGGGAACACTTCGGCCACCAGCGCTGCCGCCACGGCCCATTCGCCGCCCACACCCATCGCCACGAGAAAACGCAGCGTGCAGACGTGCCACAGGTCCGTCGCGAAGTAGGTCAGGCCGGAAAAGATCGAGTAAAACAGGATCGTGACGATCATCGTCGGACTGCGGCCCCAGCGGTCCGCCAGCATGCCGAAGATCCATCCGCCGAGCGTGCCGCCGACGAGAAAGAAGCCCAGCACGATGTCCCCCCACTCCTTCACATCCGCTGAATCCGGCGACTGCTGCAAAATCTCCGCCAGCATCGCCTTCCGCGTGATGTTGAAGATCTGGCCCTCAAACGCATCGAACACCCAGCCCAGCGAGGCGACGACAAGCACGAGCCACTGGTAGCGGGTGACGGAGGAGTACCATTTGGCGGGAGCGGGGTTCATCGTGAGGTGGAAATAGAATGACGAATGAGTAAATCCGAATGACGAAGGAATGTCGAAACCAGAACGCCGAAAAAGAGCCGCTTTCTCCTGCCCATGCATTCACCCGCCTTTTTGTCCGAATCACACGTCCGCGTGGTCGGCAGTTTTGAGGAACTCATCGACACTCCTTTCCGCGATGGCGTGAACGCCTTGTGCTGGCCGCGCACGCTGGACGGCGATTTTGGCGAAGTCGTGGCCCGGCTCGGCCTGGGGCAGGGGATCACGACTCTCGATGCCGAGACGCTTCATGCGCTGCCTTTGAGTTCTGCTGGCAAAAAGGCGGTTGAGGCGATGCTTGCCGATCATCGCCTGCTCACCGAGCACGGCCTCGAACCCGTGTTGAATGGCATCAACGGCTATGTGCAGCCCGAGGAAACCGGCCCCGTGCGCACGGATGTCTGCTCCTTCCACGCCGACAGCGCCACCGTCGAGGTGGACACCTGGCTTTGCACCTATCACGGCGATTCCTCCGAGGGACTGCCCAACGAGCAGGCCATCCGCCGTGTCGATCTGCCCGAGACGCGGGCGTTGCTCCTCAAGGCATACGGCGGTGCCGATGACGAAGCCTTCCGCGAGTGGTTGAACGACCACTATTACGATCTCCACTACGCCGCGCTCCCCGACGCGAAGCCCTACTCCTTCGGCATCGGCCATCTCTGGCGGGTTGCCACGCTGCATGACGGCTGCGCGGTCCCGCCCTGCATTCATCGCGCTCCTGATCCGGTGCCGGGGCGGATGAGGCTGCTTCTCATCAGTTGAGAATGGAATGCCGAATGCCGAATGCCGAATGCCGAATGACGAATGACGAATGACGAATGACGAATGACGAATGACGAATGACGAATGGATTACTTCTCGATGGCTTTGAGGTTTTCCTGCGCGGTGCGGCGAATACGGGAGAAGATGAGATGGAGTTCATTCGCCTCACGCCAGAGATGAATCGCTGCTTCCCGCAGTTCCGGGCAGGCCTTGACCAGCATGCGGAGGAAGAATTTGCACTCGCGGGCTTCCTTTCGGCAGGTGCCGATGATCTTGACGAACTCCTTCTTCGATACTGCGTCATCAGCCTCGACATAGTTGGCCCCAACGCTGGTGCCGCAGCCTGTAAGCTGATCCACCAGCCGGTTCGTGTGCGGCCCCAAGGGCACACGTTTTAAAAACTCGATGATCACCTCACCAAACTTCGCCGTGCGCTCCTCCAAGTCATACACACCGCCGTATGGCACGGGATTCTCCCGAACCACCGCCGGCTCACTTTCTTCCCACGGTAATGATGTCGGCTCATTCGTCATTCTGCATTCCACATTCGTCATTTTAAACGGGCATCGTCGTCCCCGGAATCGCCACGGGATACCATCCCTCCTCATCCGGCTTCACTGGCGGCTCGGTGTTCCAGGTGAGATTGTCGGGCGCGAGGCTTTCTTGCGAAGGCCATCACTTGCTCCCAGGTGATCACCTGGCCCGTGTAGGTCGCCATGCGGCCCATCACGCCCATCAGCGTGGAATGCGCCGCGTAATCGGCGTCGTTGCGCACTTTGCCGGTGCGGATGTTTTCAAAGAACGCGTCGTGCTCCAGTTGATACGGGTCTTCCTTGTTGCGCGTGCGCTTCCCGCCCGGTGGCTGGCCGTTCAGGAGGAATTTGCCGCCGTTCGCCAGATCCGCCGCGCCCTTCGTGCCGTGGAAATGCTCGCTCACATCCCGGGCGCACTTGCCGCCGATCTGGCAGCACTGGCTCAGGATGCGCCTGCCGCTCGCGTATTCGAACTCCACCGTGTGATGGTCAAAGATCGTGCCGTTCTCCTTCGCCCGCCGCACCTGCCGTCCTCCTTGTCCGACGGCTTTGATCGGCATCACGCCCTGCATCACCCAGTTCGCCACGTCCAGGTTGTGGCAATGCTGTTCCAGGATGTGGTCCCCGCTCATCCAGGTGAAGAAGTACCAGTTGCGGATCTGGTAGTGCAGCTCGCTCTCCCCCGGTTCGCGGACAAAACCGGGACGCGAGGTGCCGTTCCAATACACCCGTCCGTAAACCAGGTCGCCGATCTCGCCCGCGTGGATGCGCTCGATCATGTCGATGTAGCTTGGCTGGTAACGGCGCTGGAAGCCCACGCACACATTCAGGTTCTTCTGCTTCGCCACCTGCGCCGCCGCGATCACCCGCTTCGCGCCCAAGGCATCCACTGCCACCGGCTTCTCCATGAAGACATGCTTTCCGGCCTGGATAGCCTGCTCGAAAAGGAACGGCCGCGGTCCTGGCGGCGTGGTGATCAGCACCACGTCCGCCAGCGCAAAGGCCTTCGTGTAGTCCTCGAAGTTCGTGAACACCTGGTCCGGTGGCACCTCCACCTGTCCCTCATGCTTCGCCTTCAGGATGTCCAGCGCCGCCTGCGCCTTGCCCTCCAGCGGATCAACGACGGCCACCAGCTTGATCGTCGAACCCGCGCTCAGCGCCTGGTTGCAGGCCCCCGTCCCGCGTCCCCCGCAGCCGATCAGGGCGATCTTGATGTCATGATCCTGCGGCGCGGCAAAGGCATGCGTCGCGGCGGACAGGGCGACGGCGGAGGAAGACGTGAGAAACGAGCGGCGGTTGGTCATGGCGGCGAGGAAACCGCTGCATCCGTGTGTTTATTTCATCCGAGGCCACGACAGCCAGGCACCCAAGCCAAATGCCAAGGTTCCTGTCCAGGCGGGCATCAGATGTTCTGCGTCGAGGTAACCGATGGGGTAATGCACGCCGAGAGCGAGGGCGAAGCCAATGCTGCCAGCGTTGACAAGCGCCTGCCAGACATGACGCGATGGCGGGGCCTTCCATACGACGCAAAGCACGAGCAGTCCTGTGGTGAATACACCGCCGCCAAAGCCTGCGCGATCATGGGCGATCAAGGGCACCAAACGTGGATTGATGGCGTGCAATTGGTCCAGCGTGTAGCCGATGAAAGCGAGATCGCTCGGCACAAACACCTGCGTCATGCCAATGATCATGATCGTGGCTCCCGCCGCCACCATGCCTCCGCCCCAGGCCAGCCAGAGCAGCCAGCCAAAGGCCGCGTGCGACCGCCACACAGAAGGCCACCAGCTTGGAGCCCAGGTCAGCGGCTTCACGCACAACCGCCGCGTGCGCCACAAACCCAGCACCGTCACCGGCAAAAGCAGCAGCGTGGACCATGCATGCCAACTGTCGAGATAGCCATAGCCGAGGTAAGTCAGGAAAGAGCCGAAGCCGGTCGCATTTGTCAGCACCAGCGTCCACCAAGCCCAGCTCTCACCTTCCCGCAGGGGAAACAATGCCAGCCAGGTGTAGAGCACTGAAATCGCCAGCAGCACGCCGCCGAACGAGGCACGATCATGAATCATGAAATGCACGATGCGGCATTGATTGAGCCCGCAGAGCGTCATCGGCTGCATGCCGAGGAACTCCACATCATGAGGCAGGAAGTGCCCCGTGATCGAAAGGAAGACCGCTCCTCCACCGGCAAAGGCCAAGGCGAGCGCTGTCAGCAGAATAAGCGATCTGCCATCGCCAAGCAGGGCCGCAAAGAAGGATCGTGAGTCGCGGGAAGTCATCGCCACAAGATGATGGGCTCGATTCGCGGGTCTGCCAAGAAGGGATCGAATCACGAAGAATGCTCGACGGTGCATCAAAGCTACTTAGAGAGCGCTTGATCACTCTTGGCCTCGGAGAGCAGTTGGGCGGCTGCGGCGTCATTCATAAGGGTCGATCGGAGGAAGGCGAGGGCGTGGCGGCGGAAGAGGGCCTGCTGCGGGGCATGGACGAAGCCGCAGGCGAGCTGGCCGAAGAGGTCGGTGGGCCATTCGGCGTCGAGGTGGGTGCCGCCCTGGATCTTCAGAACGAACGTCGGGCCGGTGAACGCCTCGGCGAGGAGCCGGGCGTTGCCTTGCATGTTCCAGGCCTCCGGTTCGGCGCGGAGGACGGCGGCGGGGATTTTCAGCGTGGCGGCGATTTTTTGGCCGCTGCCGTCCATATCGACCGGATCAAGGCCGACCCAGGCATCCACCGGCGTTTTCGACGCGGCGATGAGCGTGGTGAGTCCGCCCATGGAAAAACCCATGAGGGCCACGCGGCGCTTGCCGCGGTATTGTTCGACCAAGGCGGCCAGCACGCGGCCGTTCAACTCATGATCGGCGAAACCGGGCTGCGTGGGCACGACGACGAAAAAGCCCTGGTCCGCCAGATGACCGCCCCAGCCGGCCATGTAGCGCTTGGACCGCGTGAAGCCGTGCGCCACGACCACGAGCGGCGCGTTTTCGTCCTTCGCAGGCTTGTAAAGCGTTACGGAGACGCTGCGCCCGGCGAGGTCGAGTTTGGCGTGCTGCTTGCTGACCCCGGACGGCAGCGGCGGGGTCTGGGTGCGTGTGGAGCAGTGGACCAGGGCGACCAGCACGAGGCCAAGAATCAGAAGCCGGGGCAGCCAGCGGAGGACACGTTTCATGGCATGAGCGACCAAATACCTCAAAACCTCAGCATCTCGCCCACAGGCAGCGGTTTGTTCTGGCGGATGGATTCCTCGGCCACGAGGCACAGACCGGCGCTCCAGAGGCCGTCGAGGCCGGTGGCGGCGGGTTTCTTGCCGCTGCGGACCATCTCCACGCATTGGGCGATCTCCTCGCGCAGCTCAAAGACCTCGCCGCTGTGTTTTTCGAGCTTCACGGTTTCGAGGTGCTCGCCGTCGAAGACTTTGAGGAAGTATTCGGGCTCCAGCGTGCGGTCCAGCGCGCCGCTCCACGCGGCCCACAGCGCACCCTTGGTGCCGCTGACTTTGACGGTTTGATGATGCTCAAAGGCGGCGAGTGTCTGGGAGACAACAGCGTAGCTTCCGTTCGCGTATTTGAACATGGCGCTGAAGTTGTCGAACAAGGTCGGCCGCTGCGGATCGCGCGAGTTGCCGTAGGCGTGGAGCTCGACGGGATCGCCACTGCTTTCGAGATACCAGCGGGCGAGGTCGAAGAAGTGGATCGGCTCCTCCAGCACCCAGGACCCCACACGGTTCTGATCGTAGCGCCAGCCTGATGCGCCCATGCGGTAGGGTTTGCGGGAGAGTTCGACGAGGACGTATTGCGGAGCGCCAATGGTGCCCGCGTCGATGATTTCTTTGATGCGACCCCACTGGCTGGAAAGGCGCAGTTCGTGCCCGACAGCGAGATGCACACCGTATTGGCGCGCTCCGGCGACGATGGCCTTGCAGTCATCGAGCGTGATGGCCATCGGCTTCTCCAGCAGGACGTGTTTGCCCTTCGCCATCGCCGCGAGGGCGATCTCGCGATGCGTGTGGCTCGGCGTGGCGATGTCGATGATGTCGAACTCCGCCTGCGCGATCATTTCCAGGCTGTCGGCGAAGATCTGCGCCTCGGGATAAAGCTTTCGAGCCTCCTCCCGCGACGCCTCCGAGGGCGCGGTGATGGCGACGAGTATGGCGTCAGGGTTTCCGGCGATGGATTGAGCGTGAAATTTGCCCCAGGCACCGAATCCGGCGAGGGCGAAGCGAACAGGAGGCATCATGGCGAATGTGGAAGGACGAATGACGAATGACGAATGACGAATGACGAATGGATGAGGGGGCGAGCGACTGGGGTGTCATGGGCGCTCAGTGGGGTGAGCGGTGTGACGGGATGAGGAACGGGGACTCATGGGGCACTCCTTCGAGAATCCTCCTCTGGCCGGG
This sequence comes from Verrucomicrobiales bacterium, assembly GCA_003506995.1. Taxonomy (GTDB): domain Bacteria; phylum Verrucomicrobiota; class Verrucomicrobiia; order Verrucomicrobiales; family Verrucomicrobiaceae; genus Prosthecobacter. The sequence goes on along the minus strand of DNXB01000437.1, from coordinate 12,581 downwards.
CTTCTTGTGGCATGGGCCGCCACAGTCCGCTGGTTTGACAAGTCTGCCTCGGGAGGCCAAAGATGCGCCCCCCCAAACCTCAAGGACAAGCCGCGACTGTGCGTGCCACGGCGTAGCTTTGTCTTTTTCTCACGTCCAGCCATGCGCCGATACCTGCTGCCCCTTCTGTTTTTTGCCATCACTTCTCCCGCTGTGGCCGCGACCCTTTATTGGGATGGCTCGGCTGGCACCAGTTGGGCGGATCTGGAAAACTGGACCACTGCCCTGAGCGGTGGCAGCACGCCTGCGGCGGTGCCGGTGGCTGAGGACACGGTCATCTTCAATGCAGACGGGTTCGCCAGCGCCATCAGCACACTGGGCGGGGCACAAGCCGTCACGGGCATGACCTTCAACGGCAACGCGTCCGGTGGCACAACGTTGGGGACGTTGAACGATCATGCCCTGACGCTCGGCACGGGCGGTCTCTCTTTGCAGAGCGGGGCAGGTCCGGTGCTCCTCAATTCCAGCGTCATCATCGGCGCCGTCCAGGCATGGAACAACCAGAGCGCATCCGCGCTCACGGTGGCCGGGAACGTGGCCTTGAACAACAACCTGACTCTCAGCGGCACCGGGCCTGTGGCGATCACAGGTCCGATCACGACCACCGGGAATCGCACGCTGACGGTCAACAGCACGGGCGCGACCAGCATTGGCAGTGTCATCAATCCCGGCACCTTCGTCTTCAGCATCGCCGCCGGTTCCAGCCTGGATGTGAACGGCGTTGTCTCCGGCAGCAATGTGGAAAAATTCGGCGCAGGCACCGTGGTTTTCAACGGCAGCAACACCCACACGGGCAATTTGCGCATCCGTGATGGCATGATCGTCCTGAACCAGTTGTACACTTCCAGCGTTCAGCTCATTTTCGGAGCCGCCAGCGGGGGCAATGGAGCGGATGGTTTTGGCACGCTCACCCTGGCCAGGAGCGAAGCCGCCGCTGTCGCCCTGAATCTGACCGGAGCCGTCTATGTGCATAACACCAGCGACGGAGCGCACATCACCAGCACCGGCAGCGGAGCCTTTGCCCCGGTGGTCAATCTGAACGGCGACCGCGTCTTCATGATTCGCGATGTCGTTCCCGAGGCGGATCTGCGCGTCAGCGTCGGCCTGGCAAACGGCAGCACCACGGGCCATGTCACCAAGCGTTCCCTGGGCGTCATGCTCATGGAGGGTGAAAACACCTACACCGGCACCACCAACGTGGACCGTGGCAGGCTCATCCTCGACTACCAGTTGAACAACGGTGACAACAAGCTCAGCAACAGCGCCGCCACCAATCTGCGCGGCGGCTGGCTGGAACTGCGCGGAAACAACAGCGCCGCCAGCACGGAGACCATCAGCTCCCTGGTGGTGGGGGTCGGCTCCAACAAGCTTGCCTTCGTGAGCAATGGCGGCCAGGAGCTGACACTCAACCTCACGGGCAACCTCACCCGGATCGCCAACACTGCGGCAGTTGTGGTCGGCGCCAATCACAACAACTCCGGCATCCTGAACGTGACCAGCAACGCCGGCTTGCTGACTCATCTCGTCGTCAATGGCGCCGCGCCTGCCAACAACGCCGCAGGCTTCATCGGTGGCTGGCTGATCTTCAATGGCGAGCGCTGGGGCGCCAGATCTGGCAATGAAATCACGGTCTTCACGGGTGGAGTCATTCAGAACGACAAACGCCTCTGGACAACCACGGACAGCATCATCGTGGACGGCCCCACCACGGGCGTTCTCGCCACCCCGGAGGTCACCTCGCTCATTTTTGACAATCCCACCGGAGGAACGCTGGCGCTGAACAACAACGCCTCCGTGCTCACCCTCAGCCAGTCCGCCCTGCTCGTCTCCAGCGACACCACCTCGGATGTCACTATTTCCGGCGGCCAGTTGATGACCAAGAACAGTGTTTTCGACGCCAAAAACGAACTCATCATCACCAACCTCTCGACGGCCAAGCTCACCCTCAGCGCCAACCTGGGCAGCAGCAACACCTACCTCAGTTCCACCCAGAACATCACCTTTGCAGGCCCCGGCTTGATCGAACTCACCGGCTCAAGCTCCGCCACGGCCGCCAACACCGCCGGCACGATTGCGGCTTTTAACAACCTGACCGTCACCATCAACGGCGATGTCCTCCTCTCCTCCGTCAACGCCCTGGGCGCCTACAGTTACGTTTCCATTGGAGCCGCTGCTGAAACCACCGTCAATGGAGCCAGGCTGAGCCTTAACGGCGGCACGGCCGTCATCGGACGTCTCCTGGGCGGTCGCGGCGGTGACCCGACCTACTCGGAACTCGGCCCTGGTGAAGTGTCTCTTGGCACCAACGGAAACCTCACGCTGAACCAGATCAGTGACAGCACCTATAGCGGCCTCATCTCAGGCACAGGTGCCATCATCAAGAAGGGTGCCGCCGCGCTCACGTTGCAGAACTACACGTCCACCTACAGCGGCCAGTTCCAGGTTCTTGGAGGCGGGCTCATTCTCACCAGCGGCACTTCGACCCTCACGAGCTTGAACGTTCTCCTCATCCGAGGAGGCTCGGTGAACGTGAACCAAAGCCTGGCCACCGCCGTGGATCATCTCAGAACCGCACTGGCCTTGTCCTTGCAGGGCACCTCCGGCAGCGGCTACTCCGTCACCAGTGACAACCGCCCCAGCGGAACGCAGTCTGAGACGGTGAGCGTGCTCAGTTTGGAAGGCGGAGCCAACACCCTGACCGTGAACAACACCCGTACCGTGACGGATGCTGCAGCCACCACCGTGATGAGTTTCAACGGTGCCACTTCCTTGGTCCGAACCAACAAGTCCAGCCTGCTCGTGCGCGGACGCAACCTGGGACTCACGACGGCCTCAGCCGGCTCTCCCGCCTCCCAGGTTATCTTCACCAACACCACCGCGTTGTTCAGCGCCATGATAGGCACCGCCAGCACGAGCACGGGCAGCACCACCAACCTCCGCATCCTTCCTTACGCCATCGGTGAGAACAACAACACCAGTGCCACCAACCTTGTCGGCGTGGGCAATTCCTTCCTCACCTATGAAGCCGGAGGCACGGGCCTGCGCGTCCTCACCGACAACGAATACGCGACAGACTTCTCCGCTGCCGCCACGGATGACAATGTCAGTCTCAATGCAAGCCTCGGCGGGGCTTCCGGGAAAACCATCAACTCGCTTCGCCTCCAGAACAATGGCGCGAATGTCGATCTCACCGGCTCCGGCAGCCTCGTGCTCACCAGCGGTGCCCTGCTCTTCACCGCCGCGGCTTCTGACAACGACGCCAGTGTCTCCGGCTTCGACTCCATCACCAGCGGCACCACGGTGGATGAGCTGGTGGTCTCAGTCACTTCCGCCCATGCCACTCCGACTGGGGCTGTGCTGACGCTTGGCACCGCCATCGTGGACAACGGCCAGGCCGTCTCTCTCACCAAGTCAGGCAACGGCACCCTTATCCTCGGCGGAAACAACACCTACACTGGCGAGACCACGATCAACCAGGGTGTTCTTGAATTTGGCGCAGGCACCGCAGGCAACCTCGGCAGCGGCCTTCTTCGCCTCGCAGGCGGCACCCTTCGCTGGGGCGCTGGCAACACCACCGACATCACTTCAGGAGGCAGAGTCATGCAACTGCTCGGTGCGTCCGTTTATCTCACGCCCAGCGCCGGGGGAAACATCCTCAATGCTGGCAACGTCTTCGATCTCGGGAGCAACAACGTCACTTTAGCGGGTGCCATCGGCAACGGTGGTTACGGCGGCCTCACCGTCACCATGGGCAGCGCGAATTCTCTGACACTCTCCGCCGCGCCGACTTACACCGGGGCCACCACCGTCCTCAGTGGCACCGTGAACTTCAACGGAGGTATCAATGCTGGCACCACCGAGGCGCTTTATCTCATTCGCACGGCCACCGGCACGGGCACTGTCACCGCCAGTGTCGCTGGGGGCCTCAACGTGAAATCCCTCGTCGTCGGCGGTGCCTATGGTACGGACGCGGGCTCCACCACCGGCAACCTCACCATCAGCAGCGGTACGGTGAGCATCAACGACCCGTCTAGCTTTGTCCTCATCGGTTACCGCGACGCCACCGCTGGAACTGGCAACAGCGCCAACGTCACCAGCACCGCTGATTTCACCCTTGCCAGCGCTGTGACGATCAACACCAGCCAGCTCGAACTTGGCATTTACAAAGGCCTGATCGGCACGGCGAACCTGGGGGTTGGTGGCGCTTTGCTGCTTTCCAACGGAGCCAACCAGATCACCGCAGGCAGCATCATCATCGGCCACGCGGCCACGGGCGTCAGCAATATCGGCGTGACCTCATCTATCACACTGGGCTCTTCCACCAACGTGATCAACACCGACACCTGGGTGATCGGCGGCGGGCGGTCCGTGGGCACAGTGACGATCCGTGCGGGTGGCAGCTTCACCCTGCGCGGCTGGCAGGGCGGGACCACAGGAGCGAATCTCTTCATCGCGGACAACGAGATCAACGGCACCAATGTGGACACCACAGGCACCCTGAACCTCACCGGGGCCAGCCAGGTGGACGCTGTCGTGAACCTTCTCATCTTGGGCCGCATCGCCAATTCTGGAGGCGCGGGGGCGGGCAAGGGCACGCTCACTTACGACATCGGCTCCTTCAACGTGACCACCATCCGCATGGCCGATGCCAACTACTCCACCGGTTCTGCCACCAACATCGCCGAGAGCAACGGCACCCTCAATCAACGTGGCACCGCCACCCTGCGCTATCAGACCCTGAGCACCCCAAACACCACCACGACCACCAGCGCCGGGGCGACCATCTCCACCACCGTCGCCAATCACAACTGGCAGGGCGGCACCATTCAGAACCTCGCGGGAGACAACCTCACCAACGTCAACGTCACCGTCAATCTCACCCAGTTCGCCTCGGAAAGCCTTCTCGACCCATCACGTCGCACCTTCACGGTGGATCAAAACCAAACCGCCACCTTCCAGGCGGACGCCGAGTTCATGGGCGCTGGCTCCTTCACCAAAAACGGCCTCGGCGAGCTCATTCTCCATGGCACCAACCGCAACACCGGCAACGTCCGCGTATCCCAGGGAGCTCTCGTTTTTCGCGCCGCCGGTTCCATGGATGACGCCGCATGGGTTAACATCGACAACGGGGCCAGGCTCGACGTCAGCACCCGCACCGGTGCTTCATATACCTCAGACGCTGTCATCTCCGGCACGGGTGTGATTGACGCCACTGGCGGCACCTTCACCGTCGGCTCCGCGGTCGGCGCTGTCACCGCCCAGAACGGCGTGCTCAGGCCCGGTGGCTCGAGCGTGAACGCCAGTCTTGCCTCCGCCGCCACGGTGGGTGATCAAACAGGCACCCTCTCCGTGCTCGGAAGCCTGGTGCTGGCAGGCAGCGCCTCGGATGTCGATCGTGCGGTGTTCCAGGTCGGTGCCACAGATCGCAATATCGCGGATCATTTTTCCAGCTATGCCAGCACCCAGGAATGGGTGGACGCGTTGCCTGGTTACGACGCCGGTTTCCTTGCCGGAGCGGGTGCCAATCACGACCTCATTACCATTGACGGTTCGCTGACACTCAACTCCAACGGACGCATCGTTGTGACTTCCCAAGGCGGCTACACCGGCACATTTGGCGATGTCTTCAACCTGCTGGACTGGGGCACCGTCAGCGGCTCCTTGACCAATAACGGCTTCGTCATCGGAAGCCGTTTTCAAACCGGCGCGGAGACCGGCAACGACCTGCAGCTCTTTGATCTCAGTGGCGAGCTTGTCTGGGACACCAGCCTGTTCGAGAGCCACGGGGTGGTGGTGGTCGTGCCAGAGCCGCGGCGTGCGCTGCTGCTGCTCCTGGGAAGCCTGGCGCTTCTCGGGCGTCGTCGCCGTTGAGCTGCTTTTTACTGACGTGGTGCGGTGGTGAGGGGCGTCACGGGATCAGGAACGCGGCGGCCTTGGAGTTCGTTCAGGCGGCAGGTGGGGAGCTTGGGAAGCACATGCTTCGCGAAGAGATCGCACTCGTCGAGGTGTGGATAGCCGCTGAGGATGAAGGCGCGGATGCCCATGTCCATGTAGCGGTTGAGTTTGGCGAGCACTTGATCAGGATCGCCCACGATGGCGCTGGCGCAGCCGCTGCGGGCTAGGCCGATGCCGCTCCAGAGATGCGGCTCGATGTAGAGATCGGCGCTTTGCGCACGGAGTTCGTCCTGCCGCTTCACCCCAGCGCTCTGGCTGTCTTGGGAGCGGGCTTTGATCTCCGCGCCTTTTTCAGCGGTGAGTTTGGAGATGAGCCGCTCGGCGGCGGCACGGGCCGCAGCTTCTGTTTCACGCACGATGATGTGCCCGCGGAAGCCAAAGTCGATCTGGCGGCCGTAGCCGGCGGCTTTTTCGGACATGACGCGCATCGTTTCAGCGATGCGGTCTTCCGTCTCCGGCCACATGAGGAAGACATCGCAGTGTTTGGCGCATAAATCCTGCGCGGCGGGCGAAATGCCGCCGAAGTACATGAGCGGGCCGCCGTTTTGCTGGTAAGTCTTCGCAGGTTCGGTGGTGGGCAGGCTGATCTGATAAAACTCGCCCTTCCATTCAAAGGGGCCGTCGGTGCGCCACATGCCTTGGAGGATCTGGATGATCTCGCTGGCGCGGGCATAGCGGACTTCGTTGCTCTCCTTCAGGCCGGGCATGTCGGAGGAGATGATGTTGATGCACAGACGGCCTTTGGCGATGTGATCAACAGTGGCGAGCGCCCGCGCGAGCATCGGCGGCCAGACCTCACCCATGCGCAGGGCCACGAGCTGGTTGATCTGCGTCGTCTGCGGGGCCATGGCGGCGGCAAAGGCCAGCGCGTCCTGTCCGGCGATCCAGCCGGAGGGCAGAAGGATGTTTTGGTAGCCAAGAGCATCGGCTTTGCGGACGATGTCGCCGCAGTGCTCGTAGCTGGAGCGCAGGGAACCGTCGGGGACGCCGAGGAACTCGTAGTCGTCGGAACAAAGCGCGGAAAACCACGCGACTTCACACTGGCGTTCAGGTGTGCGAATAGTAGGAGCATTCATCATGGACATGCGTGGTTATTTCGGTTTAGGAAGGGGTACTGTAAAGAACACGTCTGAACGGCTCATATATTTCAATATCGCAATATGATATTTGGCGGCACATTCCCGCAAGACCAATTTCCTAATCAGAATCTGAAAGATGAGAAGCCCTGAAGAACTTCGCCACAATCTCTCGCGGGCCATTTTGCATGTGCGCAGCGGCCATGCCACGTCGCGCCGCGTGTTGGCGGACGCACTGCGGTTGTCGCCGAGCACCACCGGTTATTATGTGGACCAGTTGATCGCCTCCGGTCACTTGGCCGAGTCGGGCCTGGAACAGGGGCGCATGGGACGGCCGAAGCGGATGCTGCGCACGGTGCCCGGGGCGGGTTGGTTTGCGGGCATCGAGTTCAATGCCGAGCGTGTGCAGGCGGTGCGCGTGGATTTCTCCGGGGCGCAAACACGGACGTTGACGCACAGGCTGCCTGAGGATGCGGACACAGCGTCTGTTCTTCAAGAAATCGCCCGGCTGATCACGGAACTCCATGAGGGGCGTAAAGGGGCTCTGCTTGGCATTGGCATAGGCGCTCCAGGCTTGATTGATCCAGCCGCCGGGGTGGGAGTGCATTACGCTTTCCTGCCCGGCTGGCGCAACGTGCCCGTGCGCGCCGAACTGGCAAAGCACTTCGAGGTTCCCATCATCCTCAAAAACAACCTGCGCGTCATCGCGCTGGCGGAGCGCTGGTTTGGGGGGGGGCGTGAACTCGATGACTACGTCATCCTGGGCCCGCGCAGAGGCTTTGGCATCGCGGTGGTGAAACATGGGCGGCTGCTCGACGGCCAGCATCACGCGACAGGTGAGATCGGCCGCTGGGTGTGGCCTCTGAATGGCGAGGGCGGTGAGATGCAACAGGCGCTCTGCTCAGCCGCCGTCTGGCGCAGACTGGCCGGAGTCACCAGCACCGCACCGCTCCCGGGAGATCTGCGAGCGGCATTGCAAAGCCTCGCGCAGGTGGATGGCGAGGCATGGCAGGGCGTCGTGAACGATTACGCGCGTGTGCTGGGCCTGCTGCATCTGCTGCTGGATGCGCCCGCTTATTTCCTGCACGGGCCGCTGACGGCGCTGGGGAGGCGCTTCTGCACGGACATCGCCCTTCAAACCGCCAGGCTCATGCCCGCGCTCAAGGACATGCCGCCGAACATCGTGGCCTCTTCTCTCGGCGATGATGCCGGCGCTCTTGGGGCAGCGAGTCACGCCATGGAAGCGTGGCAGCCGCGCTCGTGAGATCAGGTCACACGAGCAAGGCTTTCATCACGCGGCCATGCACATCCGTGAGGCGGTAGTCGCGGCCTTCGGCGCGGAAGGTGAGGTGCTCGTGGTCGATGCCGAGGAGATGTAGCAGCGTGGCATTGAGATCATGCACATGCACCGGATCGCGGGCGATGTTGAAGCAGAAATCATCTGTTTCGCCGAACTGGAGGCCGGGTTTCACGCCGCCACCGGCCAGCCACATCGTGAAACAGCGGCCGTGATGATCGCGGCCGTGATTGGCGGGTTCGAGCTTGCCCTGGGAATAGGTGGTGCGGCCAAATTCGCCGCCCCAGACGATGAGCGTGTCATCCAGCAGGCCACGTTGCATGAGATCGCTGATTAAGGCGGCGCAGGGCTGGTCGATGTCGCCGCATTGCAGGCGCAGATCGCTGGGCAGATTGTAGTGCTGATCCCAGCCGCGATGATAAAGCTGGATGAAGCGCACGCCGCTTTCCGCCATGCGGCGGGCGAGCAGGCAGTTCGCCGCGAAGGAGCCCGGCACGCGTGATTGCGGGCCGTAGGCGTCGAGGGTGGCCTTGCTTTCATCGCGCAGGCTGATCAAGTCGGGCACGCTGGACTGCATGCGGTAGGCCATCTCATACTGCGCGATGCGCGTTTCGATCTCGGGATCGAGCCGCTGTGTGAATTGACGGCGGTTGAGCGCCTGGATGGCATCAAGTTGCTCGCGACGCGACTGCGAGTCGATGCCAGGCGGGTTGGAGAGATACAACACGGGATCGCCGCTGCTGCGAAAGCTGACGCCTTGATGATTCGAGGGCAGGAAGCCGGAACCCCACAGTCGCGCGTAGAGCGGATCAGCGGGGCGTGCCGCGCTGCCGCGTGAGATGAGCACCACGAAGGCTGGCAGGCTTGCGTTCTCGCTGCCGAGACCGTAGCTGGCCCAGGCACCGAAGCTCGGGCGGCCCGGCTGCTGATGGCCGGTTTGCAACAAGGTCACACCGGGATCGTGATTGATCGCCTCCGTGTTCATGGAGCGGATGAGGCACAGATCATCAGCCACGCGGCCCATGTGCGGCAGCAGTTCGCTCATCCACGCGCCGGATTGACCATGCTGTTTGAAATCAAACAGCGAGGCGGTGACGGGCTTGGATTTCTGCCCGCTCGTCATGCCGGTGAGACGTTGATCGCCGAGCACGGACGCGGGGAACTCCTGGCCATGCAGCTTTTTCAAGCCGGGCTTGTGGTCAAACAGATCGAGCTGCGACGGTCCGCCGTGCATGAAGAGGTAAATCACGCGCTTCGCCTTCGGCGCGAAGTGAGGCGCGGCGAAACTGCGGCCCTCTCCCAGCAGCGAGGCCAGCGCCGCGCCGCCGATGCCTGCGGAGGCTCTGCCAAACAGTTGCCGGCGTGTCAGTTCGAGGTTCATCGACGCGTGATGGTTTCGTCGAGGTTGAAGAGCGTGTGCAGAGTCACCGTCCAGGCCGCCAGCTCGACGGGATCAAGTTCGCGGCCTTGCTTGGAAGCGCCGATGGCGATGAGTTTGACGGCTTCGTCACGTTGAGTGGCAAAACGCGTACGTTGGGAACGCAGCAACGTTGTGAGTGTTTGAATCTCATCCGTCGCAGGCATGCGTGAGGTCACGCGACGAAAGGCGAGCGCCAGGCGTGATTCGTCCGCGCCATTTTGCGTCAACGTCCAGGCGGACAAAGCGCGTGCGGCTTCGACATAGGTCTCGTCATTGAGCAGCACGAGCGCTTGCAGCGGCGTGTTGGTGCGGGCGCGGCGCACGGTGCATTTCTCGCGGGTCGGGCTGTCAAAGGTGAGCAGGGCTGGGGGCGGGGACTGGCGTTTCCAGAACGAGTAGAGGCTGCGCCGCCACAGGCCTTCGCCGGAGTCGGCGGTGTAAGTTTCCTCGCCGTTGTAGGACACCGCCTCCCACAGGCCGGGCGGCTGATAAGGCCGCACGCTGGGGCCACCGATCTTTGGCACGAGCAGCCCCGACACCGCGAGCGCCTGATCGCGCACCATCTCCGCGCTCAATCGAAATGACGGCCCGCGTGCGAGCCAACGATTCGCCGGATCGGAAAACAAGGAACGGCGGTTTGCAACCGCCGTCGGCGATTGCAAATCGCCGCTCCTTGGACTCTGCCGATATGTATCGCTCATCACGATAAGTTTGAGCAGTGCCTTCACATCCCAGCCGCTCTGCATGAAGCGCAGGGCCAGCCAGTCGAGCAATTCAGGATGCGTCGGAGCTTCGCCCTGCGAACCGAAGTCGTTCACGGTGAGCACGAGTCCTTCGCCAAAGCACTGCTGCCACAGCCGATTTACCGCTACGCGTGCCGTGAGCGGATTGTCGGGCGAGACCAGCCACTTGGCGAAGCCGAGACGATTCTTCGGCGCATTTGCAGGCCACGCTGACAAGGCCGCAGGCACTCCCGGCTGCACCGCATCGGCCGGATGATCGTATTGGCCGCGAGTCAGCACATTCGTTGTGCGCGGCTTGTCCAGCTCCTGCATCACGAGCGTGGTGGGAATGCTTTCGCGAAGGGTTTTCTCAGCCTTGGCGGTCTGCTTCACGCGTTCGCGTGCCCGCCGTGTCACCGAGTCGGCGAATCTCTCCTGGAAATAATCCAGCAGCGTCTCCGCATCGTTCGCACTGCGTTTGGACGCCGGTGTTTCGACGATGCCGCGAAGGCGCTCGCCCCAGAACCAGTCCTGCACGGTCTGCTCATCGAGCGCGTGCTGGATGACGCGTGCTTCGTCGATCAAGCCGTAAAAACCCAGCCCGGAGTCGCGCCGTCCGAGGCGCAGGGGCTCATGGTTTGCCAGTGTGCCGTCCAAAGTATCGCGTCTGACCTCCAGCGTCGCCGCACGACCGTCCAGGAACACGCGTAGCCCCCTGGCCTGACGTTCGCCATCGTAACTGATCACGATCTGATGCCAGTTCTTCGCGCTCAGAGATTCCACGGTCGAGATCTCGATGGCACTCACGCCCCAACGGTGGACTAGGTTCACCTGCACCCGGCCTTTCTGCCAGATCAGCTCGATGCCGCGTCGGTTGCCCTCAGGCTCGATCACTGACAGTGGGCAGCTCAACGAACCGTCCGCCTTCACCCACAGGCCGATGCTCCACGGCAGATCGGGATCAAAGTCAGGCACCTCGGTTTCCACATGTTGCGTGGCGTCAAACTTCACCGCCTGTCCGCGCAGCCCAGGTTCAAAGACCAGCGTCGTGCCGCGTGAAATCATTCCGGGGGCGAGCGCTCCATTGAAAGGCTCATGCAAGACGCGCTCCCTCGGCGGCATCGGCAGTGTGTTAGGCGCGTTCTGCTCCCAGACTATGATTTTCGGCTCCAGCGCCTGTTTGAGCGGGGCAAACACCGCAGCAGCCGCGCGTGATTCGGCGGTGGCTTTCTTCAATGCCTGCTCCTGCTCCAATGACGGCACGCTCAGCAGCGGCGGTGGATTGTCAGCTTTGATGAGGCCTTGCTCCGGCAGGTTGTTGAAGAAGGCGAAGAGCTGGTAGAACTCACGCTGCGTGATGGGATCGTATTTGTGATCGTGGCAGCGGGCGCAGCCGATGGTGAGTCCGAGCCAGGTGGTGCCGGTGGTTTCAAGACGGTCGGCGACGTATTCGACGCGGTATTCCTCGTCGATGATGCCGCTCTCGTTGTTCGCCATGTGATTGCGATTGAAACCGGTGGCGATGCGTTGCGCGATGGTGGCGTTTGGCAGCAGATCACCCGCGAGCTGTTCGATGGTGAACTGATCGAAGCGCAGGTTGCGGTTGTAGGCGTCGATCACCCAGTCACGCCAGGGCCACAGGCTGCGTGTCTTGTCGCCGAAATAGCCGTTCGTGTCGGCGTAACGTGCCGCGTCGAGCCATTCCACCGCCATGCGCTCGCCGAAATGCTTGGAAGCGAGCAGCCGGTCCACCGCGTGCTCGTAGGACTGATGGGAAGAATGCTTCAAAGCGTCGATTTCTGCCAACGAGGGGGGGAGGCCGGTGAGATCGAGGCTGACACGACGCAGCAGGGTTTCGGGTGATGCGGCGGGCGCGGGTGTGAGACCTTCCTGCTGCAAGCGGGCGCGGATGAAGTCGTCGATCGAGTTCTGAGATGAAGAAGACAGCTTGGGCGGAATCAGGGACCAGTGGGCCTCGTATTCCGCGCCTTCGGCAATCCAGCGCTGTAGAATGTCTTTTTCCGCAGAGGTCAGCGCTTGTTTCGCTTCCGGCGGCGGCATGAGGTCGTCGG
>DNXB01000165.1 GCA_003506995.1 Verrucomicrobiales bacterium | reverse complement strand
GTTTGGGTTCCTCGACAGGCAGGGCGGGGGGGGTGTCTTTTTGGCGGCCATCACAGGCCGGGGCGAGGGAGCGGGGCCTTGGATGCTCACAGGCATGCCTTTGGTGATCAATTTGACGAGGCGGACGACATCCCAGTTGGCGGTGCGCATGCAGCCATGGCTGGAGCTGCGGCCGATGGTCTGCGGCGAGTTGGTGCCGTGGATGCCGATGCCCGCGCGATTGAGGCCGATCCACATGACGCCGACGGGGTTGTTCGGGCCGATGGGCAGCTCGTAGAAATTCGAGGTGCGCACGCCGTAGTTCAGCACGCCGGCATCCCAGCGAAAAGTGGGCATCTGCACGATGCCGACGATCTTCCAGTTGCCAGGAGGGGTGGCAAGGTGGCCGCTGCCTGGAGTGATGGGCAGGCTGGCGAGCAGTTTTTCACCGTCGAAGAGCTCCAGGATTCTCTCGCGGGTGTCGATTTTGATGACGCGGTTGAGGAACTCTGGAACCTCGGGCAGATTTTCCACGGGGGTGAGCTGCTCGATGAGGAAAGGGTCAACGCTGGGAACTTTCACGACATCTCCCGGCTTGAGGGCGCTCATTTTCAAGGGACGGTTGATGAACTCAAGCAGCTCGGGGGCGCTGTGAAAGCGCTCGGTGAGGAACTCGAGCAGGGAGTCATAAGGAAGGTATTTCTTCTTGCTCTGTGCGGATGGCTGGCGGGGCAGGGCGCCGATGAACTGGAGATCTTCCGGCTTGATGGTGTAGGTGGTATAGACTTCCGGCACGCTGGAGAGATCGAGCGTGTGCGCCTCCAGCTCGGTTTCTGGCAGGCCCTGGGAGCGCTGGTAGCGCTTGAGAGCCTTGCTGGTGAACTCACCTGGGCGGCCGTCGAGCTTGCCGGGGCCAAAGAGCTGGGTGTCGAGGAAGATCTGCACCCGCAGGATGTCATCAATCGGCTCTGGCACCGGGGGCAGAGGATCGGGGATGACGATGGCTGACGCGGAGGCGAACGCGAGCAGCAGCAGGGGAAGGAGCAGATTTTTCATGGGACGTGCGCACGAAAAGGGAGGAGGGAAACAACTCTTCGCGAGGTTCCATAGCCACGAAGAACGATTACGCAAGTGTCCCCGTGAAGATGTGCTCAAAGGAGATGTTGTGTGCAGGAAGAATGCCATGCCGTCCTGGGATGTTGGACGCGAGGCGTCTTTCAATAAATGGGAAGTTAAGGAAGAGAAGACGGATTAGGGATCGCCGCAGCTTGGAGCGTGACGCGTTTACTTCTTTTTCAGGATGACATCACCGAGGCTGAACATGGGGCCGTAGATGGCGTAGATGAGGAAGCCGACCATGACGCCGAGGATGAGCATGGTGAGAGGCTCGATCATTTTGTCGAGGGTGGCGGCGAGGTTGTCGAGTTCCTCCTCATAGTCGTCGGCGATCTCGGAGAGCATTTCAGTGCCGGAGCCGGTTTCGGAGGCCAGCTCGATGAGGCCGCAGAGATTGCGGGCATCCGGGCCGAGCCAGTGGGCCTCCATGAGGAAGGCCTCATGCAGGGTGCGGCCGACGGCGATGTGCTCGCGCAGGCGGATGAAAAGCTCCTTGTAATGATAGTGCCAGCTCGCCTGGGCGGTGATGTCGAGAGCGCTGGAGAGGCGGACATTCGACTCAGTGAGCATGGAGAGGGTGCGGAAGCCGGTGGCGGCGGCGGATTTGCGCACGATGACGCCGACGGCGGGCAGTTTGAGGAACAGATCCTGCACGGGCCGGAGCGAGCTGATTTTGCCCCAGTTGGAGAAGAAAAAATACAGCCCGATGAACGGGGCGATGGCCATGTAGGGCTTGTGGATGAAGAGGTCGGAGAGGGCGATGAGAACCTTGGTGCCCATGGGCAGCTCCGACTTGAAGGCGGTGAAGAGCTTGGCCATGGCGGGCACGAGGGTGAAGCTCATGGCGATGACGACGACGACGCCGAGCACGATGACGACGGCGGGGTAAATGAGGCCGCCCTTGAGCTTCTTGATGACCTTGGAGGATTTTTTTTGCGAGACGGCGATGCGCTTGCAGACCTTGGCGAGCTGGCCCGCCTCCTCACCGGCGACGATGAGAGAGAGCATGTCGTCCGGGAAAAGCCTGGGAAATTTGGAGATGGCGTCGCTGAACTTGTCGCCGGTGGCGATGGCGCTGATGACCTCGGCGATCATGCCCTTGTAAGTGGCGGATTTGACGCGGTTGGTCTGGAGCAAGAGGCCCTTGGTGAGCGAGATGTTGCGCTCCAGGCAGCGGGCGAGGCCGGAGAAAAAGGCGGCGCTGTCCTCAGTGCTGGGCTTGGGACTGGTGAGACGATGCAGCTTTTCATCCACGCCGGTGATGGTCTGGACGCTGGTGCTCTCATTGGGGGCGACGCCGGCGCCAATGAGGGCCTTTTCGTCGGTGTCGGTATCGACGAGCGCCTCGCTGGACTTGCCGGAGTGGACGTTGGTGATTTTGACTTTTTTGAGCATGACGAGGGAAGGATGGAAAATTTCAAACCTGAAATCTCGGATTTACGGAGGCGGCGGGCGGAGGTCAGTGACGAGACGCGGGCGGTAGGCGGTGAGCGTGAAGGAAGCGCCCTCGGCCTCGGTGCGCGGATCCTGGGAGATGTTCACGGCGGCGGTGCAGAGCGCGGTTTCCATGACGACGCCGTTGATGGTGGTGAGGCCCGTCTCGACAAGCGCGGGCGCGCCATGCACGGCCTGCTGAAGCAGGGCATTTTGGGCCTGGGATGGCATGAGCGCGGTGATCTGCACCGGCGAAAGGCCGAGCTGCCAAAGGCGCGCCATGTTTTCCTGGTGATTGCGGGTGATGGCGACGCGTGTGGCCAGCTCCTCCTGCAGCATGAGGGTGGAGGAGAGGCTGACCATGGCGGTGGCGCCCACGGAAACGATGGCCCCGGCGGCGAGCACCTCGATGAGCGTGTAGCCGCGCGCTCTTCGAGCGGTTGACGATGGTTGACGGTGGTTGAGGCCGCTGCGCGGCGTTGACGGTGGTTGGGCAAACCAGCGCAAACAACGGTCAACCACCGGCAACAACTGTAAACGGCTTGTCATCTTCATGGCGGTGCGACAGGAAGGAAATAGGTCTCCAGCCACGCGTCACGCGGGAGGAAGGTGGCGAAGGCGGGGCCGGCATTGGTAGCAGCGGGGACGGCGGGGTCGCTGTCGCTGGAGAAGACCAAGCGGCTTGGATTGGTGCCCCCGGCGGCACGGCGTTTGAGGGTCCAGTTGGTCATGACGCCGCCGATCCAGCGCACGGAGCGTGTCAGCGGATTCGGCAGGTTGAACATGATGCTTTGGTATTCGTTGATCAGGACGCTGCGCCAGCGGAACTCGCTGCCGCTGATGGGGCTGTTCACCCAGGAGAACTCGACCGGGCGGCCGCCGTCATCCTGGAAGGCGAGGACGTGGCGGCGGTTGTTCTCACGCTCGAAGCGGATGTCACGCACCCAGCGTCCTCTGGGGCCGTCGGGCATGACGGTGATGATGACCGGCTTCAAGGCGGCGGCGTTGGCGAAGGCGGTGGCGTTGCTCTGGCCGACGAAGATGATCTGATCGACGACGCCGTAAACGCGCATGTTTTTGAGATAGGCGCTGTCGAGCTTGATGAAGAGGACGCGCAGCTTGTCATCGTAACCAGAAGGCCAGCCGGGCGGGGTGTAGGTGGGGTTCTTTTGTTCGGCGATCCAGTAGGCCTCGGTGGAGGAGTTGAAGACGCCGGCGACGTCGATTGTGACGGTGGCGGTGCGTCCGGCGGCGGCCTCACGGTCCTGGAAGTGCCAGAGCGAGTTGTCAGGGTTATCGTCGTTGCGGATGACTTTGAGGTAGCCGTGGTGTCTGCGGTCTCCGGCACCGCCGACGGGGCCGGTGGTGCTGGGGACGACAGGCATGTTCGAGGGCAGCAGCGCTTTGCCGTCGAGGTCGGTGCCATAGACCGGGTAGGGGATGTTGGGCGGCTCCGCTGCTGCATGGGACTGGATGTAGAGTGACTTGGTACGAAACGGCAGTTGCAGCGGGCTGGGCGTGCTGCTGACAAAGAACGAGGGAGGATGGCGCACGACGGTGCGGCCCTCGACGGTCCAGTGAGCATGATGGCCGTTGCTGTCCGCGCCGACCTCGCGGTAGATGTCCAATTCGGTCACGACGCCATCCGGCTTGCGATAGACGCAGAAGACATCGCCATTGAGCACCGGGGGCATGGTTTTGAGGAACTGCCAGCCGTTGTAGTTGTCGATGTTGCCTGACTCGGCATAGGACGGGCGGGTGAGCTGCTCGACGGTGATGTAAGAGGCTCCTGGCCGCAGGCCGGTGTGGTTGTAGGGGAAGACGGTGCTCATGCCGCCCGCCGTGCTGGTGGAGGTGTAAATGTTGAGATTGCTCCAGCCGTTGGCGGTGCTGAGGCTGCCGACACCGTCCCCCAGGCTGAGGATTTCGTTCGCGTCCTCGGCGCCGTTGCGCTCAAAGCCGCGGTCGGTGATCAACTGCCAGCCAAGCAGGCGCGAGCTTTCCACGCCGACACGGCGTTTGCAGATGTCCTCCAGAAAGCTCACCTGCATGGCGCGGGTGCTCATCAACGTGACCCAGGAGGAGACAAAGATGCCGCCGACAATCATGAGCATGAGCGCCGCCGCCATGAGGGCGCCGAGCGTGCTGCGGTGATGATGCCGTGGGATGCGCATGACTTGGGCTCAAAGGGCCGGAAACATAGGCGTGGTGAACATGAACGAGGTGCGGCCCGCCATCTGGTTGTAGGCCTGGCGCGGATCGCTGGAGGCGAAGGTGTTCGCCACAGGGCCGAGATGACGCGCGGCGGGGTCCGGCCACCAGATGAAGTAGAAGGGGCGTTCGGCGGCGCGTTTGAAGCGCTCGATGGTGGCGGGTGTCTCCCGCAGGGCGAGGCGCGCGGCGCGCTCGAAGGTGATGAACAAGGGCGCGAAGCCGTCTGTGGACCATTGGGTGCTGCTGGTCGGATTTGGCGCCGAGGGGGGATAAAAAACGTCGTAGCCGCCGGTGTAGCTGAGTGTGGATGGCGTGAGCGTTGAAACCGCGTCCGCGTAGCGCTTCACCGAGGCGTGGAAGCCATTCGGCTCCGTGGCGGCGGTGAAGCGGACGAGGTCAATGTCATAGATGACGTTGACCTTGAGGTGACCGGGCCATTTGCTGTAGCCAAGCACGAAGATGCTGGCGTTTTGCGGCACGGGGGAGGCATCGTTGAGCGGATTGCGGTAGTCGCGGTAAAGCGTCGCAGGGACGCTGGCGTTGGCGATGATGTGGGCGCGAAATTTTTGCGGCGTGTCCAGCTCGTCATGCAGCGCGGGATTATGCGGGATGAGGCTGGGCCGCCAGGTGTTCATGCCATCACGCGGCAGGCAGAAAACGGCGGTGGCGCTGAGCGTGTCGGTCACAAACTGCTCGCGCAGCTCCTCCGCCAGGGAGAGGGCGCCGTACTGGGGCGCCATGGCCACATTGCTGGTGCTGGCGGAGCTGCCGTAGAAGTTTTGCATGCGCTGGAGGCCCAGCGGCACCGTGACGATGGACGAGGCGCTTGGCTGGCTGCGCACCAGGGTGCCGTAGATGACCACGGCCCCCCCGAGGACCACGGCGGAGAGCGCGAGCACCAGCAGGAGTTCCACGGAGGTGAACCCCCCCGGCTGATGGACGCGGCGGTTCATTTGGGCGCGGGCGTTGGGTTGCCGAAGAGCATGCGCACCATGGACTCAACCGCCGGGGACGGTGGTGTCGGGGCGGCGGCCGGCTTCTCCTGCTCCTGAGGTGCGGCGGCAGGCGCAGGTGTGGCAGGCGGCGACGAGGTGACGGTGGCGGCTGGCGGCGTTCGTGCGGGCGCGTCCATGAGCAAATCCTCGACGGGGCTGCTTTCCGTGACGGGGAGCGCCGCAGGCGGGGCGGTCTCCTGCCTGGCGATCTGACGTGTCGGCAGGTCCATGGTGGCGTTGGGAACGTTGCCCGTCTTGTTGTCCTCCCCGGTCTGCCCCAGCATTTGGTAGCGCACTTTCGGGGAGATGTTGATCGGGATGATCATGAGCTTCGGCGGCAGGCCGGAGGCGCGTTTTTCCTGCCAGGCCAGCTCGATGTACTGTGAGGTGATGTTCTTGACCCGCAGCTCCACCATCTGGTCCGGCAGCACGGGCGGGACGATCTTTCCGGCCTCGAGTTTGATGTTTCCCAGCAGCACGCTCATGCGGCCGTCGGGCATGCGCACGGTGCCCACGACTTGAAGTTTCAGCAGCTTGTCCCGCACACGGTTTTCCTCGGAGTCACCAGGCGCCAGGCGGTTCTGCGCCTCAGACTCGGATTCAAAGGGGTTGTGTTCTTCCGGCTTGACGGTCTCCGGCGTTTTTTCCTCAGGCAGAACGAGCTGGTACTGGACGCGTTTTTCTTCCTCGCCATCCGCCGTCTCTTCCTGGGCGCGCAGCGGCATGGCCAGGGCGGCAAGCCCGAGACCAAGGAGCATGGTGTGGCGGTATGATCGGTTCATGGGCTAGGATTTTTTGGCTTTGGGTTTGTCCTTCTCCTTGGCCTTGGCTTTCTCGGCATCCGCCGCCGCGAGATCAAAAATGGGCGTCTCAAAGGAGACATCCAGTTTCAACTGCCGCCCGGTGCTGCCGCCGGTGATCTGCACGACCTTCATGCGCGCCGTGGGCAGGCGGCGCTCGATGTCGCCGAGCCAGTTGAGCACCTTGGCGTACTCCTCCTCGATGGTCAGCGTGGTGAGAACGGACTTGGGGATGATCTTGTTGTTGGTGGATGCCTTGAGCTCGGTCTTGCGAGAGCGCACGAGGTTGATGCCGCGCTCACGCAGGCTCAGCTCAATGGTCTGCTCCGCCTCCTGCTGCGTCTGCACGCGCTCGATGGCAGGCAGCCAGCCGCGCAGGAAACGGCGCACGTCCTCGGTGTCCGTCTTGAACACGGTGGTCTGGATCTCGGCGGTGTCGCGCTCTTGCTGGGCGGCGATGGCTCCGTCCTCGGCGTCCTGGGCCTCGGCGCGGGTGGTGGCCACCTTGTTATGGATGATCTGCGCGGTGTAGGTCATGCCGCCGATGATCATGAGCAGGATGACGCAGGCGAGTTGCTTGGGGTTCATGGCGGGAGGTGGGTGGGCGGGTCAGTCTGCCTGGCGCACGAGCGTGGAATGGTATTCGACGACGTCTCCGTTCTTCGTCTGCTGCGGCGAGTAAGAGCGGTAGAGAAGCTGGCCCAGCGCGGACTCGATGGCGGAGAGCTCGCTGGAGACCTTGGAGCCGTTGAGGTGGATGGTGAGCGCGAGGTTGGCAGGCACCTGCTCGCTGCGCTCCAGCGCCACCTGCGTGATGCGCGTCTCCGTCTGCACGGCGCGGGCGATCTTCACGGCGATGGGCTGGATGTTGCGGGCGCCCTCCATCCATTCCGCCACTTTTTCAGCCTTCATGGCCTCGGACTCGAGATCGGCTTTCTCGCTCTGGAACGCGTCGCGCTGGCTTTCACTGAGTTTTTTGCGCTCCTCGGCCTCGGTCTTCTGCGTGAGGGCCTTCTTGTAGTTGAAGTAGTCCATCGTCATCACATAGGCGCTGCCGGCCAGCGCCACATAGAAGATGACCGGAATGGACCGGAACGACGCGGGCAGACGCCGCGAGGTGTCGGTGCGCGGGGTTTTGAAGTCGTGGCAGAGGTATTCGCTCATGGCGGTGGGATGGAGTGAGGTGGATCAATGCTCGCCGATGATGGTCCAGAGCAGGTCATCCTGCGTGAGGTCGGTGGCGCCGACTTTTTCGAGATGCAGCATGACCTCGGTGCGGAACTTGTTGTCGTGACCGTCGCCGATGAAATACACCGGGCTGCCGTCCGGCACCTTGGCCAGCAGCGGGCTGATGATCTGAAGCGCGGTCTCCACCGCTTCGGGGCCCAGGCCGCTGCGGCAGCGAATGTCACGCCACTGGCCGTCCTGCTGCACCAGCACGCCGAGAGAGCCCTCGCATGCGGCGATGAGCACGAAGTTCGACGGCGTGCCGCCGGAGCTCGCGCGGAAGATGCTCAGGATCGCGTGCTCCAGCATCGCAAACAGGCCGCAGCAGACGCGCCCAGGCTTCAGGTTGATCGTTTTGAGCACATCCTCGGTCACTTTGACCAAGGACTCCTCCACGGCGAGCAGCAGGCTGGCGGTGGTCTCAGGATGATGGCAGATGGCGTAGCGCTTGCCACGGTCATACTTGGGGCCGAGCACGGCGCGCGGATTGGTGCGCAGCAGGCTCACGCAGTTGTCACCGCGCATGAGGTTGTTTTCCAGGCTGATGATGAAGCGGTGGTTCACGGAGACGGAGCACCAGCCGCCCTCGCACATGCCACGCCATTCATCCCCGCGCTGCGGCGCGGCGTCGGCCAGCTCACCCTCCTGCATGCCGCCTTCCTCAAAGCGGCCGCGTTTGTTGATCGAACGCCAGCTCACAGAGCCTCGGCTGACGTTGATGAGCAGAGATTTGCGTGTCTCAAAGCGTTTGCCCCACGGGACGGCGGAGTCGTCGGGGTCGGCTTTGAAAGCGGCGAAGCTCAAGACAGATTTGATTTCATCCAACAGCATAAATGGAAGTGAGTTGTTCTTTGGAAAGGAAGTCGTACACCTCATGCTCGGTGTAGCCGGTCTTGCGCGCGGTGGAAGGCTTCCAGCCGTCGGCCATGCGCATGTTCAGGCAGCGCTCGAAGCTCACCATGCCGCGTGTGAAGCCCGCCTCGAGCTCCTGGTCGAGGTTCTTGAACTCACCACGCCGGATCATGCCGCACACGGAGTCGTAAGGCAGCAGCAGCTCGTGAATGGGGAAGCGTTTGCCGCGGTTCTCGTCAAACAGAAGCCGCTGACAGAGAATGCCGCGAATGGAGTCCGCGAAGGAGAGCATGGCGTTTTCCATGCGATCGCTTGGGATGAGCTTCAGATAGCGTTGCACGGTTTGCGCGGCTGACGAGGTGTGCAGCGTGGCGACGACGACGTGGCCGGTTTCAGCAGCCTGCAGAGCGATCTCCGCCGTCTCGCCGTCACGAATTTCTCCCACCAGAATCACATCCGGCGCCTGGCGAAGGGCGGCGCGCAGGGATTTGTTGAAGTCCAGCTCGTCGGTGCCGATCTCACGCTGTGAGACGAGGGAAGGGATGCCCGAAGGATAAACGAACTCGATGGGGTCCTCGAAGGTGAGCACATGCTCCTGGCGGCGTTTGGCGCGCTCCAGGATCATGGAGGCAATCGTGGTCGATTTACCGGAGCCCGTGGCGCCACACACGAGAAACAGGCCGTTTTTCGCCTCCAGGAAGGCTTTGATGGCCGGCGGCGGCACCATGAGCTTGCTGATGTCTGGAATGCTCTCCGGCAGCAGACGCAGAACCCAGCGCGGACGTCCGCGCGTGACCATGCGGTTCACACGGTAGCGGCGCGGTCCGAGCTGCAGCGCGTAGTCGATGCAGCCGGCGGTGAACTCCAGCGGGCGCTCCGGCTGGTAGATGAACGAGTCATAAAACAGCTTGCCGTTGCGCTTGTAGGTCAGCGGTTCCCACGGGGTGACGTAAAAATCGCTCACCCCGGAGTCCTTCGAGAGGTGGAGCATCCGGTAACCGAGCTGACTGCGTTCGTGAATGTCTTCCATGGGGTGTCAGTGGTTGCTGGTGANNCGCGCAGCTCCGCCTTCGCGGTGGCGCCTTCAAAGATGAGGAATTTGCTGCCCTGCACGACGCCCGCGCCGGGATCGAGCGTCACCCAGGCCAGTTCCAGGCGGTATTCGACGCCGTCGATGGTGACGCGCACGTCCGTGGTGGGATTTTTCAATTCAACGATGTCAGCGCTGGCCAGGCGGTCGCTGGTGTTCTCCGTGCTCGTCAGTCCGAGGTCGATGTGGGTGATGAAGTCCAGCGACGGCTGGGACAGGTTCAGATTCACCGAGAGCGTGACGCCCGTGGCCTCGCTGTTGTAGAACGTGGTGCCGTTGAGCATCATCATCTCGCCAAACTTGAACCAGATGTTCGGGGTGATGGTGTCAAACGACTCCGGGGTGAAGGTGATCACGTTTTCCACGCCGGCGTCGAGGTACTCGCCGTTGCCGAGGTCGAGCTTGGTGTTGCCGTGCTTGAAGGTGGAGCTGTCGCTGCCGTTTTGGATGTTGGTGACGAGATTCGTGCCGCCGATGGCGTTGCCCCAGTTGCCATCACCCGTGCCACTGAAACCGCTGGTGAGGCGGTAGTAGGTCTGCGAGGTGATGTTGCTGTCAGAATATTCCGCCGGGCGCGTGCTCACATTCCGAGCCTGGAGATTCATCGCCGGTGTGATCGGGATAGGGCCGCCGTTATGCACCATCCATCCGCCTGAGTTGATGCGATACATCATGTTCGAGGCCTCGGGTGGCGCACCGTTGCGGCTGATCGTGGCTGAGGAGGGAAAGCTGGCAAAGGCGAAGGTGCCGCCTGGCGGCGAGATGGTGGGCGTTGGCAGTTTTGCCACGGTGGGGGACGTGCTGCCGCTGTCACCACTGCCGCCGCCACCCGAGCCGTCGCCGCCGTCTGGACTGCCCTCAGTGTCTGGATCTGTCGAACTGGGCGCGGCTTCGTCCGGATTGAAGCCATCCGCAGGTGCGGCAGGATCGAAGGGTTGCGGATTGAGATAATTGACCGCAGGAGTGCTCGTGGCATTGCCCCAGACCCAGCCCTTGGAGCTGGTATTAAAGGCAACGGCCGATTTGGTGCGTGTCTCAGAGCCAAAATCTGCGCCCGCCAGAGACTCATCGAGGAAAAACTCCTCAACAGCGCTGCCCGGGCCCGTTGTCAGTTCAAAGCGCTGCTTGGCACGATTCCAAGCGGCGCGGGG
>DNXB01000124.1 GCA_003506995.1 Verrucomicrobiales bacterium | reverse complement strand
GACATGGTCAATGATCAGCATGGCGATGATGGTGAAGGCAAACATCGTGGCGCCGACGATGACCGACTGCAGCATGGCGGAGTCCACCCCCGCGCCGGCCATTTTGAAAATGCTGGGTGTGTAGTAGAGCACCGCGTTGATGCCGGAGAGCTGGTTGAAGAAGGCGACGAGGAAGGCCAGCACGATCGGTTTGCGCAAACGCTGGCTCCAGAAGCCCCGTGAGAGGCCAGCGCTTTGCTCCGCGGCATTGACGATCTGATCCGCGCGCTCCTCGATCTCCGCGGCACCCGCCTGCGGGTCGATCAATCGCAGCACCGCGAGGCCCTGGGCGCGGTCTTTTTTCCGCGTCAGCAGCCAGCGCGGACTCTCCGGCAGCGTGAAGCACATCAGCATGTAGATCAGCGCCGGAACCGCCTCCACACCGAGCATCCAGCGCCACGCCTCCGCTCCGATGCCACCGAGGAGGTAGTTTGACAAAAAGGCCACGAGGATGCCGAAGACGATGTTGAACTGGAACATGCCCGCGAGCCGTCCGCGACGCTCCGGCGGCGAGATTTCAGCGATGTAGAGCGGCGCTGCCACGGTCGAGATGCCCACGCCGAGTCCGCCGATGAACCGCGCCACAATGAGCGACCACACCTCCGGCGCGAGCCCCGACCACAGCGCCGAAGCCAAGTAAAGCACGCCCGCCGAGATGAGAGTCTTCTTGCGCCC
Organism: Verrucomicrobiales bacterium; assembly: GCA_003506995.1. GTDB lineage: Bacteria > Verrucomicrobiota > Verrucomicrobiia > Verrucomicrobiales > Verrucomicrobiaceae > Prosthecobacter. The sequence goes on along the minus strand of DNXB01000124.1, from coordinate 11,969 downwards.
CCAGCGATCCGTCGGCCAGCCACCGCAGAGCGAGCCAATGACCGTGCCATACAGCGCCGAGGCCATCGCAATGCCGTGCATGCCATCACTCAGGCCCCACAGCGACTGGATCGTCTTCTCCGCCCCCGAGATGACCACCGTGTCAAAGCCGAACAAAAAACCCGCCAGCGCCGAGACGAGTGACCAGAAGAAGATGTGCGAAGTGCGTGCCGGTGTGGTTGAACTCATGGTGCGGCAACTGACGCCTGCCGCCCAGGAGGGCAAGCCCGATCAGGGGACTTCACGCATGCTTCAAATCGCGGTTCACCTGCCTGCGGAAGCCTTTCAGACGCAGTGAGCTGTCGCCCATGACATCCAGCATCGTGTAGCCGCTGCTTTCCATGCCTGTGCCCTCCACCATCGCCACCAGCGTGGTGTAGTGGATGCCGGCGATTTGCTGATAGTCGTTTTTGTGCGAGTGACCTTGAAACACCGCGAGCACCTTGCCGGACTTTTCGAGCAGCGAACGCACCTCAGCGGCATTCTTGACCGCGTGGGCCTTGTCGAGATCAAGCCGCTGATGTGCCAGCACGATTACCGGGCCGCCTGCTTTGCCCAGTTCACTCTCCAGCCAGGCGAGTTCGGACCTGGGCAGGTTCGCATCCTGCCAGTTGAAGTTCTTCCGCTCATACGGCGTGCCGTCCTCGCGGAAACAGGAGTCCAGGATCAAAAAGGTGACGCCATTCTGCACGAATGCCGCATGTCCTCCCGCCGCCTTCGTGTGCTGCGCAAACTCCTGCTTCGTCAGCGTGCCGACGCAGTGATTGCCCAATACATAGTGCCGGGGCATCGTCAGCTTGGCGAAGTGCGACTCCATCGTCTTCAGCCACTCGATCTCCCGCTCCACCGAGTCTGCTTGGTCGATGAAATCACCGAGCTCGATCACCAGCGCCGGTTTTTCGCGGTTCATGTGCTCCACCGCCTCATCAAGCTTCGCCAGCGCCTCGCGATAGAAGCGGGTCTTGGTCGGATTCTTGTCCGCGTAGTGCAGATCGGTCATCAAACCGACGCGCAGCAGCGGCCTGGCATTGTTTTCAGCGGCAAGCATTCTTCCCGCGCCGAACCCGGCGAGGCAAAGCGTGCTGTGATGAAGGAAGGTGCGACGGGAATGCATGCGGCCAGTCATAGCGGCGCTCGCAGGCCCGGACTTGCAGCAAATTCGTCTCCAATGGAAGGCTGGCCCTTGGAATGTCGAAAACAGACCTTCGTGCTCCAGCTCACCAACGGCTGCGGCATGTATCTGCCCACCGCGCTCGCCATCGAAGGCGGCAGCTACAGCGGCCTGCCGCATGTGAACAAAGTCGGCCCTGAAGGCGGCCAGATTCTCGTCGATCAAACGGTGCGTGCCATGCAGGCTTTGTTTCCATCACCCGCATTCAAGTAAGGCAGTCATTGCGAAGACAAGCCCTTCTCGCCTAACCGCTAGGATTCGGGATCGTGCCGTTTCTCGATCGCAGTGACCATTTCCTGGATATGGGGCTTTTTCCCCAGGCGTGGTTTCATGATCGCGAGACTCTCATCGTACGAACCCCATTTGGTCACCTGGATGTTCACGTTGCGCGCACCCCAGTTGTTCATGGATGCCTTTGATGGCCGGTAAAGGTCGATGGTCTTGGTGCCTACAAGCGCGGAGCCATAGTCGTCCACCTGGTAAACATACGGCTCGCCCTCGATTTTGAACTCAGTGCCCACGGGGTACACGGACCAGTCTGCGGCGGCGCTGCGCACTGCGCCAAACTTGAGGGTGGTGCCGACGGCGCTCTTGGCACCATAGATGATGTGGTCGCTCTCGCTCTGGGTGTATGCCGTGGTCCTCACGTTGTGAAGGGAGCCGGAAAGACCCACACTGGTGATCTTTCTCGCGGGCACTTTTGAGGTGCTCTGACACGCGACAGAACCCGCGCAAAGCACGACCAGCAGAATTAAGCGGAGTGTAATCATCATTATAGTTGCGGACCCATTGGCTGGTCGGCATTTTTAAGACAGTCTCACTGCCCTTGTGTTCAATCCATCGGCCCGAGGCAGACAGATCTCCATGCACGATGCCGAACCGCAAGCACTAAATGCCAGGCATATGCCTTGGCGCTGTTTCCAGTGGCCAAGCCCTGACTCTTTTCAGTCGTGTGGTAGGTCAGGCGGTGTGGCAGCAAGCGACACTAAACGCCAGGCATAACCCTGGCATTTTTTTCGATCAACTTGTTGCCCATGTGTCCGGTTCTTACCCAAAAATAGATCCTTATCAGTAAGTAATCAAAAACCGCTCACCTGGAGACCATTGAGTTCAAGCCGTCCTTCTGGTTCAAACCGTCCTCCTTTATAAACTTCAAACGCCCTCAGTGCGAGGCTGCCCGTCACGGTCATGTCATGCACCGGTCGCTTGCTGTTGCCAAAATACGTCCGGATCTCCCCGTGATCTCCGGTAATGGCCATCAGGAACTTCTGCCCCTCCTTAAAGATGGGAAAATTCTGCGAGACCCCCTGCACTTCGACTCGGAAAATCGCAATCCCCGGCACCAACAATCTATTTGAGTAGAGCGCGCCCTTCCACCTCATGACAACAGCGCGTTCCTCTATGAACTCCCCATCGCTCTTGCCGTGCTGCATTCTCCCAAAGAGTTGCCATGGTTCCCAATTCATCGACTTGAGAAAAGTGAGCACCTTGCCCGAATCGGCCGAGTTCTTCAGCCACTGTATTTGCGGGCCTTTCTCATCGTCTGTGAAAGTGAACTTCTTCATGTGGCTCACATCATACTTCTCGTCAGTTTGCAATGGCAGCGGCACATGCCGGACCCGTGGGATCCCGCCGAAACCTAGTGCCGCATCCGCTTTGATCCCCGCGTCGCGCTCCGCCACTTCCATGGCGCGGAACTCTTCGAAGGTCATCGTGCCAAGCACGCGCACACGTAAGAAGCTTTGCACTCCGGCGGACGCTACCGGATCACCTGAGGACGATGTGCTCAATTTTAATTCTGGCACGTCAGGTAGAGGTCTGCCCAGCACGCGTTCACGCGCAGCCTGTAACTCCGATTCCGTGAGCAACACCCCCTTGCCCTCCGGTTGAATCCCGGACCACAACGCCATGATGGACTTTTGGCTGGCGTATGTGGCCTTGGGAAAGTCCTCCATGGAAAAGCCGAACGCCTCTCCCGTCACCTTCACTGGAGCTTGCTGCCATCCGGTCTTCTTGACCATGAAATATTGTGCCCCTTCGGCATCCATCCCGTGAAAGACTATTTTTGTCCGCATTGATCCCGTCATGCTCCTGGAGGCTTCCAGCAGTGCCTCTGGCTTCCAGACCTCGGCCTGCTCTTGAGAGAATGAGTGCACCTTCACCTTGCGCGCTGCATGCACCTCACCCTCCAGCGAAAGCAATTTGGAAAAGCGTGAATCCCCAACAGCTAGGGAAAAGTCAAACTCACACCAGTCTCCTGCCTTGATCTCGCGAAAGTTGTCATTGCCTACCGTGTGCTGGCCAGTGGCGAAATTGAAGTTCGCGAGGTCTGCGGTCACCCCAGGGTCAAACCCCACCGAAAGCACCACAATCTTCTTGGTCTCCACGTTGTCGTCCGGGCCGTCGAAAAGGGTGCTGAACTTCCATTCGCCCGACTTGGACTTTCCCGCTCGAAGGAGTTTGATGCCCGCCACCTTGCCCACCCATCCGCTAGCTTGTTTACCCCTGACCTTGCCTGCGAAAGTCTTTTTCAATACTCCCACCTTTGCCTCCTCCTCCTCTTGGACAATGGGATTCTCCGTCTTGCTCGCCTTCTTCTGTTCCTCCACCACCGCCGATGCCTCGGCGTGATACGCAAACTGGTCCATCTCCAGTGGCCCACGCTCCGTCGCTAGCGCAGTAGGCGTCCGCGAACTGACTGCCTCATTCTCTGCCGACCTGTCGCAGGACAGGCTCAGCGTCGCGAGCACCACTGCCAGCAGCAGTCGACCTGCGTCGCTCATTTCGGCCCATCGTGGCTCCATTTTACTATCTGCTTGGACACTGCTTGCGAAGGAACAGTGTCTAGTTGACGTTCGAGGTGACACGGCGACGCGGTGTGAGAGGCGGTGGAGAAGCATTGAGTAAGGCATGATAACGGATTCGCAATTTTAGGGAGCATAGCTTTTCTGTCCGCTGTGCCAATATTTTTTCAGCAGCGGGTTTTTGTGAGGCTGATGAGGGCTGTTGCGGCTCAACCGAGTTCTATCGGCATTAAAGGACGAGTATGCGGTCATCGCCGAGCTAGACTTCCTTGGCCTGCCAGGGGGATTCGTTGCTGTGGTGGGTGTGTTGCCAGCAGCCCTGAGGGATCTGCGCCGATCAAACTGCGCACACGATACGGACCCCGTTTCCAACGGCGGAGCGTGACTCTTTCGGCTGTTCCGGCAAGTCAGGCGATGTGGCGGCGTAGGTTTGGGTGCATCTCCACGCCACGCGTATGAATCCCACGACTGCATCCATCACTCAGGCCTTCAGTCCCGCTCGCGGAGATCTGCTGCGCGTCGGCTCCACACGGCGCGGGTTTCTTCAGACTGGACTCGCTGGCTTGGCGGGCGTTTCGATGCCTTCGCTGCTCCAAACGCAGGCGCTGGCGGCCGCAACCGGCCAAGCGAAGAGTAAGACGAACGTGATCCTCTTCTGGCTCTCCGGCGGGCCGAGCCACATCGACATGTGGGACCCGAAGCCGGACGCGCCGAGCGAGATTCGCGGCCCCTTCGGCCACATCTCGACGAAAGTGCCCGGCATTCACGTCTGCGAGCACTTGCCGCTCACGGCGAAGATCATGGACAGGCTCACGCTGATCCGCTCGGTCGATTGCAGTGCCAGCAATCACACGCCGATCACCATGCAGGCCTGCAATCCGCTCGCCAAGCGCACGAACGATGGTCGCGATGGTGGCGGCTGGCCGTCGATGGGTTCGATTGCGGCCAAGTTTCGCGGGGCGAACGCGCCGGGCATTCCCGGTTACGTTGCTCTGGCGGACTCACTGCCTGCCGACATCTGGGGCGCGGGTCACATGGGTGGCGACTTTGAACCGGTCAGCGGCAAGGATTTGTCCGGCCGCCTCAAACTCTCCGAGGGCCTCACTGTCGAGCGCCTCGGCAATCGCCGTGACTTGCTCACCCAAATGGACGACTGGAAGCGCAGAGTCGATGGCAATGCGCAGATCGCCGCTGCGGATCGCTACACGCAGCAGGCTTACGAGGTGCTCATGACCGGCAACGCACAACGCGCCTTCAATCTCGACGCCGAAACACCTGCGATGCGCGACCGCTACGGACGCGACAGCATTGGCGAGAAGGCGCTGCTGGCACGTCGTCTGGTCGAAGCCGGCTCCACCTTTGTCACCGTGAGCGGCGCATGGGGCTACTTCGATCATCATGGCGATGAAGTGAAGTGGGGCGGCATCAAAAAGGGTCTCACGCCGCTGCTGCCGAGTGTGGACCGCACGCTGCACGCCATCGTCACCGATCTCGAAGAACGTGGCCTGCTCGACAGCACGCTCATCCTCATGATGGGCGAGTTTGGCCGCAGCCCAACGATCAACAAGAACGCCGGGCGTGATCACTGGCCGCGTGTGATGTCCATGGTCGTCGCCGGTGGCGGCATGAAGCACGGTCAGGTCATCGGCAGCACTGACCGGCAGGGTGGCGACATCGACAGCCGCCGCGTCGCGCCGGGAGATCTCGCCGCCACGGTGTTTCATCATCTCGGCATCGACACCCACGCGCATTGGACCGACCCCCAAGGCCGCCCGCGTCCCATCGTGGTCGAAGGCGGACAGGTGATCAGCGAGCTGGTGGGGTGAAGATCACCGCGCCACAATGCTCCTTCCACGCGGGCTCGTTCTTCACCCGCGTGGCGTAGTAAAGCGTGAGCACGCGTCCGTCTTTGAGCGCGATTCTGCTCGGGTAGCCGCAATCACGACCGAGCGCGTCATTCACGAGCGCGAACCGCTTTTCCCAGTCGAACAGCCCGCGCGAATCGCTCACGATGCCGAGCATGCCGAAGGGGCCGACGCGATTGCCGACGGTCATGAGCACGCGCCCGTCTGGGAGCACGCACAGATCGGCGGGATGCACGTTCACAGGCGTGAGCTGCTTCGTGGGCGACCACGTCGAGCCTTTGTCCGCGCTTTCCGAGAGCCACACCTCGCCCGCGCGTGAACGCATCGCGGCGATGATCCGGCCATCGGGCATACGCTCCAGCGCGGTTTCATTGAGCTGCTGTTTCCCATCGCCGATCTCAGACAGGCGCTTCCACGTCTGCCCGTCGTCGGTGGAGCGATAGACATAACTGTGATTGCGGTCGCCGGGCAGTTTCTCGCCCGCAGGGCGCACCTGATAGCCGTAGATCGCCATCAGCATCGCCCCATCCGGCAGCGTGACCATGCGGCCAAACGGACTGCCCAGTTCGATGTCGCTCACGTCGATCCGCGCCGGCTCCGACCATGTCTGGCCGCCATCCTTTGACCGCGTGACCCAGGTGCTGCGTTCTTTGTCGGTGAGCTTCGGACTGTATTTGCCCGCATCGTCATACGTCGCCGTGCGCCAGAAGCCGACGACGATGGTTCCGTCCTTCGCCACACCGAGCGCCGGATTGCGGTCGTCGATGGGCGAATCATTCACCACCACCGGCTTCGACCACGTTTTGCCTTCATCACTGGAGAAGATCATGTCCAGCCGCCCTGCCAGACCGAGATGTCCCGCGCCACCGCGCATCACCACGGCGATGCGGCCATCGTGAAGCCGAATCGCCACCGGAAAATAGCCTTGCCCCGTGATCGCGGCGTGTCGTTCGACAGGAATGGTCGGCGCATCACCCGATGGAGCGGGAGCATTCGTTTGGGCAAAGGCGAAAACAGGAAATGCCGTCAGCACGGCGAGCAGGAGACGATTCATGGTTGGACAAAACATACGGACTCGGAACAGCATTCGTGCTGGAGGCGCGTATCCAGATGCGCCAGCCGAATTGCCAGCCACTTTCCCATTTATGAATGCACGTCTTCGAATCCTCGCAGCCTTCGCCACTTTCGCCACCTCGCTTCAAATTTCTGCGCACGACCTCGTGCTCGCCAACGGGCGAGTGATGGACCCGGCCAGTGGTCTCGATGCCGTGCGACACATCGGCATCACGGGCGGTAAAATCAGCGTGATCTCCGAAACGCCGCTTTCTGGCGAACAAATCCTTGATGTGGCTGGGCACGTCGTATCTCCCGGTTTCATCGACATCCATGCGCACGGCCAGACCACCGGCGACATGCAGATCCAGGCGCGCGATGGCGTGACGACGGCGCTCGACATGGAAGTTGGCGTTTATCCCGTGAATGAGTGGTATCGCTCCATGGAAGGCAAAGCACCGCTGAATTTCGGAGCCGCTGTCGGCCACATCACGGTGCGCTTTGCCGCGTTTCATCCGCAGCTTCGCATCGGCCACTGGGCGGTGAATCGCGCCCGTGTTTCCGGTCTCGGCGCATCGCCCGCAGGTGCCAACAAGATCGCCGGCGAGGCTGAGTTGAAGCTCATGGACGAGGCGATCCGTCGCGGACTCGATGAAGGCGCGCTGGGCATCGGCTTCGGCATCAATTACACACCAGCGGCCGATCCGAGCGAGATCGAGGCGATGTTTCGCATCGCGGCGGAGCGCCAGGTGCCCGCTTTTGTCCATACGCGCGCCTTTGGCATCGCCGCGATCCGCGAGGCCATCGACGCGGCGAAGAAGACCGGCTCGGCGCTGCACATCGTGCATGTCGGCAGCAGCGGCATCACGGATGTGCCGGAGGTTTTGAAGCTGATCGACGCCAGCAAGGCCGCTGGCATGGATCTCACGACCGAAGTGTATCCCTACACCGCCGCATCCACCGCGCTGGAGTCTGCGATGTTCAATCCCGGCTGGCAGGACAACCTCAAAATCAGTTATGGCGATCTCGCCTGGGCTGCGACGGGTGAACGGCTCACGCAGGAGACGTTTGAGTCGTATCGCAAACAAGGCGGCTGGGTGATCATCCACATGATGAAGGACGAAAATGTCGAGAAGGCCATCGCGCATCCTGGCGTGCTGATCGCCAGCGATGGCATCCCGTTTGTCGATGGCAAAGGCCACCCGCGCGGCGCAGGCACCTTTGCACGCGTGCTCGGCCATTACTCCCGCGACAAGAAACTGCTGCCGCTCATGGCTGCGCTGGCGAAGATGACCATCCTGCCCGCCAAACGCCTCGAAGGTCATGTGCCGATGATGAGGAACAAAGGCCGCATCGCCATCGGAGCCGACGCGGACATCACCGTCTTCGATCCGGCCAAAGTGATCGACCGCGCGACGTTTGAAGCGCCGACCACGCCCTCGGCAGGCATTCCGCATGTGCTCGTGAACGGCATTTTCGTCGTTCGCGATGGCGAACTCGTGAAAGATGCCCGTCCGGGCCGTGCTGTGAAAGCACGCTAAAAGTGGTCCGCACAGTCCTCTGTGCGGCGTGTGAGTCTCTTGGTTTTGTTTGCTGTGAAAACCCTCGCATGGGAGCCGTGCAGTGGCGCTTTGCGGACATTCGGCGCGATGAAACATGGCGGAGCACCGCACAGAGGACTGTGCGGACCACTTTGGTGTCATTCGACACGCCATCGGCTCTTCTACTCGCTCCATTCATTCGACGGATTGCGCGGCAGTCCGCGCCATTCCGGCACCTGCATCGCCACCTGCTCGATCAAATCAGCGCACTGCTCGGCAATCGTCACCAGCGTCTGGCGCATGCCCGCTGCCTCGGCGATTTGGATCATCTTTGCATGATCCAGGCCACCGCTGACGCGTTTTGCCTCTTCACTGTCACGCTGCGCCACACGCAGCACATCCTCGGTGTGACGCGGCAACCAGCGGCGGTTCTCGGCGAGCACGGCGGCCAGCAGCGGCTGCAACTCGGGCTTCCAGCCCTCATCGAACAGTTTGCCGAGATTTCAGCGCTTTTCGCCGATGCGCATGTAGTGCGGTTGAATCGTCTCTACCGGCGTCGCGGCCATGTCGCGGAAGGTTTTGACCCAATCGACGCCCAATTCGCCGCCAATCGTGTGAAATGTGAACTGGTCCTGAACGATGCGGTTTCTCGGCGTGTAAACGCCGTCGAGCAAATGCATGCGGATGCCCGGCTGGATCGATTTGATCAACGAATCGCCGACCATGTGAACCATCCAGCCCAAGGCATACGCGAGACCGCGTTCGGAAGTCATGTCATCGCGAATCGCGAGCGCGCAGTAGTCCGCCAAATGATCCCACGGCACGCGCAGGCTTACGTCTGGCTTGGCCCAGCCAAAGACGAGGTGCACGGCCATAGAACAGTTCGTGAATCTGCTTGGGACGATACATCTGCCCGTCATGCACGAGCAACCACGGCCTCACCGCACCGCCGGTGAGCGGGCTTTTTTTCAAAGGCACCGCGCCAAAGCCAACCGCTCGTCCCGTATCGACACAGATCGCCTCAGGCATCACTTGGATGTCGCATCCGATGTAAGCGCCGCACAGGAAGCTCGGCAGATGCTGCTTGATGATCGGCGTCACGGCCAAGCCGCGTCCCTTCGCCGCTTTCGCCGCGAGGAGGCCATAGATCGTGTGTCCGATCAGTCCGCTCATGGTTGAACTCAACGCCGTCATGGCAAGAGAGCTGTCACTCCCCGCGTAGGTTTGCGCATGCTCAACATTTACTCCCAACCCAGCGGCGGCTTCTGCGATGGTGTGTCGCGTCGAAACTTCCTCAAAATCGGCGGACTCGCCATGGGCGGGATGTCGTTGAATGATGTGCTGCGCGCCGAAGCGGCGCAGAAGGCGGGCAAGTCGCATAAGGCGGTCATCATGGTCTTCCTGCCGGGCGGTCCGTCGCATCAAGACATGTTTGATTTGAAGCCGGACGCGCCGAGCGAGATTCGTGGCGAGTTCAAACCCATCTCCACCAACGTCCCCGGCATCCAAATTTGTGAGCACCTGCCGCGTCTCGCGAAGATGATGGACAAATGCACGCTCATTCGCTCGCTGGCCGACTGCGACAGCGGCCACGATGCCTTCCAGTGCCTCACTGGTCGCAGCGCGAAGCGTCAGCCTCCAGGCGGATGGCCGTCGATGGGTTCCATCGTTTCCAAACTGGAAGGCAGTGTGAATCCAGCCATGCCCGCGTTTGTCGGCCTCGCACCGAAGATGGGCCACATGCCCTGGGCGCGCACGGGCGAGCCGGGCTACCTCGGCGTCGCGCATGCGCCTTTCCAGCCGAATCGCGGCGGCGGCACGGAGGACATGTCGCTCAATGGCATCACGCTTGATCGTCTCGGTGATCGCAAGACGCTGCTGAGCAGTTTCGACAGCCTGCGCCGCGATCTCGACGCCACCGGACTCATGGGCGGCGTGGATGTCTTCAATGAACAGGCTCTCAATGTGCTGACGAGCCCCAAACTGCTCCACGCGCTTGATTTGAACCGCGAAGACCCGCGTATCGTTGAGCGCTACGGCAAAGGTGAGAATCGCAACCGCGACGACGGCGGCCCGCGCCTTACCAGCCACTTCCTGATGGCGCGTCGCCTGGTGGAAGCCGGTGCGCGTGTCGTGACCCTCGCATTCAGCCGCTGGGACTATCATTCGAACAACTTCGGCCAACTTCGCGAGGATCTGCCGCTGCTCGACGCCGGCCTGACCGCGCTCATCACCGATCTGCACGAGCGCGGCCTCGANNTTCGGCCGCACGCCGAAGATCAATCCGCAGGGAGGTCGCGATCACTGGCCGCGTGTCGCCTCCGCGCTGCTCGCCTGCGGCGGCATGCGTCACGGCCAGGTCATCGGTGCCACCGACAAGCATGCCGGCGAACCCACCGACCGCCCCGTCGCCTTCGGCGAAGTCTTCGCCACGCTGTACAAACAAATGGGCATCGACGTGACGAAAGCCACGCTCACCGATCTGACCGGCAGGCCGCAGTATCTCGTGGACGGCAATCTGCCGATAGCGGAGCTGGTTTGAGTCTTGCCATCGGTGCTCCATTGGAGTATAGGAATGCGTGGAGTTCATTGAGTTTTCCCACTTCGCCAAGAATCTTTCGCTGCTCGGCGATGACGATGAGTATTTGGATTTGCAGCTTCATTTGATGGAGCGTCCCGAATCCGGCGCCGTCATCCCTGGCAGTGGAGGTCTTCGCAAGCTGCGTTGGGCGGGTTCTGGCCGTGGAAAACGAGGCGGGCTCCGTCTCATCTACTACTATGTCACTGCCGAAGGCCAGATTCTCCTCCTCCATCTCTATGCCAAGAACGACATGGAGGATCTGGACGCGCAGATGACCCGCCAGCTCAAGCAACTCGTCACCGAACACCTCGAATGAACAAGAAAACTCTCGAAGAAATAAAATCCTCCATCCGTGAAGCGGGCGCTGTTCGCCGTGGTGAAAAAGCACCTGCCCGCGTCTGGCGGCTGACCAAGCAGCCTGATGGCAGCGTCAAACGCATGCTGGTCGATCCGCACAAGTATCAGGGCGAAAAGAAAGCCCAGTGGAATGCGCAGACGGAAATCGTGGCGGCGCGTTCTGCCTTGTCGATGTCGCAATCGCAATTCGCCGGATTTCTCGGCATCAGCATTCGCACCCTGCATCATTGGGAACAGGGCAGCCGCAAGCCGACCGGCGCGGCCCGCGTGCTGATTCAAGTCGCACAGAAAGAACCCAAGGCGATCAAACGCGTGCTGGCGACTGCTTGAGATTCATTTGTCTTCGGGCGACAAAACTTCCGTCCACCCTCCGTAGGTTCATCCCGTCATGAACCTGCCACGCCTCACCCTCCTCGCCGCCCTCGCGTCCTCCTCGGCTTTTGCTGCCGATGCACCGCGTCCGCTGAATTTCGCGAACGACATCGTGCCCATCCTCACAAAGGGCAGTTGCAACAGCGGCGGCTGCCATGGCAAATCGGGCGGGCAGAATGGCTTCAA
>DNXB01000537.1:267-20387 GCA_003506995.1 Verrucomicrobiales bacterium | reverse complement strand
GTGTTCATGTCGTGGGTGCGGCGGCGGTCGTCACCCGTGTTCTTGCGGAGCTCGAGGAACTCGAAGATGTCGTTGTGCCAGCTCTCGAGGTAGGCGCAGCCGGAGCCCTTGCGCTTGCCGCCCTGGTTGACGGCGACGAGCTGGTCGTTGTGGAGCTTCAGGAACGGGATGACACCCTGGGACTCGCCATTGGTGCCGCCAATGTAGGCGCCGGTGCCGCGGACCGCGGTCCACGAGCCGCCGAGGCCGCCCGCCCACTTGGAGAGCTGGGCATTCTCCGCGATGCCGCGGTACATGATGCCCTCAAGGGAATCGTCGACGTAGTAGAGGTAGCAGGAGGAGAGCTGCGAGTGGAGCGTGCCGGCGTTGAAGAGGGTCGGCGTAGAGCTGCAGAAGCGGCGGCTCTTGTAGAGGGAGTAGAGCGCGGTGACGCGGGCCTCGCGCTCCGTGGGCTCACCGAGGAAGAGGCCCATGGAGACGCGCATCCAGAAGAACTGGGGCGTCTCGAGCCGGCGGGAGGGCTTCTTCGTCTTGTCGATGATCAGGTAGCGATCGTAGAGCGTCTGGACGCCGAGGAAGTCGAGCTCGAGGTCGGCCGACGGGTCGAGGGCGGCGGCGAGCGCGTCGAGGTTAAAGTCGAGGAGCTTCGGGTTGAGGCGCTTGATGGAGGCGCCGTGCTCGAGGTACTTCTTGAAGGCGGCGACGTGGAAGGCCTTCAGCTTGCCGACGCCGTCCTTGACGATGTCCCAGCCGAGGACCTCTTCGTAGATGTAGGTGAGCTGGATGCGGCCGGCGAACTTGGCGAAGTCGGCGTCGCGCTCGATGAGGGTCTTCGAGTTGAGGATGATGGTCGCGTCGAGATCCTTTTGGGAGATCTGGTCGAAGACGGAGCGGAGGAGCTCGGCCTCGATCTCCTCGGAGGAGAGGCAGAGGTCCAGGCCGATGCGGGCGAACTCAACGCGCTTGTCGAGGTCGGCGCGGTCCCAGAGGTAGGTCGTGCCGTCGGGCTTCTTGACCACGATCATGGAGGGCTGCGCAGGCGCAGCCAGGGAAACCTGAGAGCTGAGACCTGAAACCTGAGTTTCGGAGGAGGAATCGGAGCGCTGATCTGAGCGGAGGGCGCGGTAGAGGATGTAGGCCTCGGCGACCTTGAAGTGGCCGGCCTTCATGAGCTCTTCCTGGACGATGTCCTGGATTTCCTCGATGTGGACGAATGACTGCTTGGAGCCGAGGACGCGGGCGGAGACGGCCTTGGTGATCTCGATCGCGGGGGTGGAGTCGCGGTGGAGGGAGAGGAAGGACTTGCGGACGGCGATCTCGACCTTCTGGTCGATGAAGGGGACGACCTGCTTGTTGCGGCGGATGACGCGGACGCCGGTGGTGGCGTGGCTGGAGGTGCCGGGGGCGAGCTTGCGGGATCGGTTGAGGAGGAGGCTCTTGGCGACGTCGTAGGCGTTGTTGTCGACTAGCGTCTTCTCGATCATCTCGTAAAGGTCGTTGAGCGAGATGCGCAGGGGCGACTTGCGGAGGGCGGCGCCGGCGAGGTTGCCGGCGACCTCGCGGACGATGCGGCCGACGAAGGTGCGGGTGTCGTCGGTGAAGATATTGGTCGTCTCGCCACGGGCCAGGTGGACGTTGGTCAGGGCCTTGCCGAGGGTGTCGGCGATCTCGGCGAGGTCGAAGCGGGTCTCACCCTGGGGCGCGAGGAGGATGATCTCGGGCAGCATCGCGACGTCCGACGGCACGCAGTCGCGCCACGCGAAATTCGGCTTGTTTTCGACGGGGGTGTGGGTGGCGCGTTTGAGGGCGAGGTCGTGGGAGAGCGAGGGATTCATTGCGGGCGGAAAGTAGCGAGTAGCGAGGAGTGAGTAGCGAGGAGACGGAGGGAGCGGGCGGACGGAGCAGAGGTCAGACGTCAGAGATCAGAGGTCAGGACGGAACGGACGGAGGAGCGGACGGAACGCCGGCGGGGGTGGGGCCGGCGGGACTAACGAGGTGGGGTAACGGACTTGTTTTTAAAGGGGAGGACGGGAAAAGAGGCGGTGCGGGGGAGAAACGAAGAACGGGCCGGCGAAGCCGGCCCATGCTCGCTACTCGCTACCCGCTCCTCGCTGCTGTTTCCGCATCAGAGGTCGTCGTCGGCGGCGACGTTGAGGGCGGAGGCCTTTTGGTACTCGGTGACGCGACCCTCGAAGAAGTTCTGCTCCTTCTTGATGTCCATCATCTCGGCGAGCCAAGGGAGGGGGTTCTTGACGCCCGGATTGAGCGGGGCCAGGCCGACGCCCTCGAGGCGACGGTCCGCGATGAAGTCGATGTAGGTGACGAACTCGTCGACGGCGAGGCCCACGGCGTTGACCGGGAGGCAGTCACGGATGAAATCCTTCTCGAGCTGGACGGCCTCGGCCATGGTCTGGCGGAGCTCTTCCTTGAACTCGGCGGTCCAGATCTCGCGGTTCTCCTCCACCAGGTCCATGAACAGATTGCGGAAGACCTCGATGTGGTTGGACTCGTCGCGGAGGGTGTAGCGGAACATCTGGCCGATGCCGGGGAACTTGTTCTGCCGGTAGAGCGACAGGATCATGCCGAAGAGGCCGTAGAACTGGGTGCCCTCCATGCACTGGCCGAACATGAAGATGTTCTTCGCCAGGAGCTGCTTGTTTTCGAGCTTCGTGAGATCCAGCTCGCGGCGCATGTTGTTGGAGATGCGGGTGACGAACTCGTTTTTCTTCACGATCGTCGGGATCTGCTCAAACATCGCCTCGCACTCATGCGGATTGATGCCCAGGGAGGAAATCATGTACAGCAGCGAGTCGGCGTGGATGTTCTCCTCATGCGCATGGCGGCCCAGCACCAGCTTCAGCTCCGGCGCGGTCACCAGCTCGCGCACGACGTGCTGGATGTTGTCTCCCACGATGCCCTCGGCGGCGGAAAAGTAGCCGATGCCCATCATGATGATCCAGCGCTCGTTCTGGGTGATCTCGTTGGAGCGCCATTGTTCCACATCCTTCTGCATCTGGATGTCCTCCGGCTCCCAGTGGTTGGCCTTCATCGTGCGATAGAGGTCATAAGCCCACTGAAACTTCAGCGGCAGCAGATTGAAGCACATGCTCTTGCGGCCATTGATAACCTTCTTGTCCGCGAAGGCGGCTTCAGCCTTGTCTTGATCGAGAACGAACTCGCGGTTGCCAATTTTGAATATCTTGTCCATGACGATTTCGTTGCAGAATGAGGGGTGATTGAGTCAATTATCGGGAAAACAGGAGAGCAACCAAGGCGCACTATAAATACTATATGTTGCGGGTGCCGATGTGGATCATGCACAAGATATTGTGCTCTGGCGAGATTTTTTTCCCAGCCATTGTGCTGAAAAACGTTTCTCATCGCAAATTCAAGGGTTCCACGCTGAAAAAAAAGTTCAGGCGTCAAAATGGCGGCGATGACGACCGAAAATGAGAATTTTTTCAGTTCCGGCGCATAGCGCTGAAAACCAATGAGGAAGCGAAAAAAGTCAAAATCCCACCTGCTCTTTCGGTCTCCAGCCCGATCTTGTCATGCAACCTGCTTCCCCCTTCCCAAACCATGAATATTCAGAAAATCGTCGGCTGCGGGCTGCTGGCCTGCCTTTTGGGCTCCTGTTCGGTCATTGTTCCACAGCGGACTCCCCCCGGCGTCACCGTCGATCTGGTGCCCAAGGGCCGCTACTCGCGCATCAAGCACCGGCCGATGACGCCGCGCTACATCACCATCCACGCCACGGAAAACCGCTCGCGCGGCGGGAATGCCTACGCGCATGCCCAGATGCTCAAGACCGGTGCCCTCAAAGGCCGCCACAACGCCATCGGCTACATCGGCTGGCATTTCACTGTGGATGACCACTCCATTTATCAAAGTCTGCCCACGAACGAGCGCGGCGAGCACGCCGACTACGACGGCCCCGGCAACCGCAGCTCCATCGGCATCGAAATGTGCGAAAATCGCGGCAACGACCGCGCCCGCACGCTCGACAAGACCGCCCGCCTCACCGCCTGGCTGCTCAATGAGCACGGCATCCCGACTTCCCACGTCGTCCCGCACATGCACTGGCGCATGATCCGCCACGACGACGGTCGTGACCTCGGCCACAAGCTCTGCCCGCATTTCCTCCTCGATCGCGGTCGCCTCGGCCCGAAATGGCAGGCATTCATCGCCAAAGTGGAGTCCTATCGCCGGGCGATGTGAAATTTCCTTGCCACATCTACCTGCGCACGCTGGAGTCGCACCCCATGGCTCAAAATCTCGACGCGCTCCGCCTCGCCCTGCAACATTCACCCGACAACGCCCCGCTGCTCATGCTCTTCGCAGAGGGTTGTTTTGAGGAAGGACTCGTCGAGGACGCGGAGCAAAGCTTTCAAAGTGTGCTGAAAAACGATCCCGCACACGCGGAGGCGCGGCTCGGCCTGGCCCGTGTCGCGTTGCTGCAAGGCAAGACCTCTCAAGCCGCCGTTCGCGCGGAACAGATCATCGCCGACACGCCCACCTGCGCCGCCGCTTTCATTCTCCTCGCGCGCATTCACATCACCGAGGGCGATCTGCCCAAGGCGAAAGCCATGTATGACAAGGGCATCGCGCTGAACCGCGCTTTGGCTGATCCCGGCATCGAAAAAGACCTCCACGGCATCAAACCGGCCGCCGATGACGATGCAGGCCGCAAACGCGCCGCGATCACCTCCGGCGGCAGTTACATCGAGTCCGCGAACGACAACAAAGACGATGACGACGGCCACCCGCGTGGCGGAGCGGCCTTTGACCTCGGTCTGGCCGACTTCGAGAAGCCGAAGCTCAATTTCTCCGGCGTCGGCGGCATGGAGGCGCTCAAGGAAGAGATCCGCATGAAAATCATCTACCCGCTGCAGCACGCGGAGCTGTTCAAAGCCTACGACAAGAAAATCGGCGGCGGTGTGCTGCTCTACGGCCCGCCCGGCGTGGGCAAGACGCTCATCAGCAAGGCCACCGCCGGCGAGATCAAGGCGAACTTCATCGCGCTCGGCCTGCATCAGATTCTCGACATGTGGATCGGCAACTCGGAGAAAAACATGCACGAGGTCTTCGAACTCGCCCGCCAGAACGCGCCGAGCATTCTCTTCTTCGATGAAGTCGATGCCCTCGCCGCCGATCGACGTGACTTGCGTCAAAGCGCGGGCCGCAATCTCATCAATGCCTTCCTCTCCGAGATGGACGGCGCTGAGTCCAACAACGACGGTGTGCTCATTCTCGGCGCCACCAACGCGCCCTGGCACATTGACCCCGCGTTTCGTCGCCCCGGTCGTTTTGACCGCACGCTTTTCGTGCCACCTCCGGATGAAGCCGGACGCGCCGCCATCATTGAGGTCATGGCGCAGAAGAAACCCATCGGTGAGCTCGATCCGCGAGCGCTGGCGAAGAAAACGGAGGGCTTTTCCGGTGCCGACCTCAAAGCCGTCTTCGATCTCGCCACCGAGGAGGTTTTGAACGGGGCGATGAAGACCGGCAAAGTGATTCCGCTCACCACGAAGGATCTCATCAAGGCCGCCGGTCGTCACAAACCCACCACGAAAGCCTGGTTCGAGAGCGCGAAGAATTACGCGATGTATTCCAATCAAAGCGGCTTCTACGACGATGTGCTGAAGCATCTCGGCCTCCTGAAGCGCTGAACCCCATCCACAGCGCATGTCCGACGACTTTCATCCCTCGCCCGAAGCCGCGTTTGCGCGTGGCCGATTGTTGCAGAGCCAGCACCGAATGCAGGACGCCATCGCGTGCTACAAGCAGGCGCTGGAGCTCGACGCGCATCACACGCCCAGCTTCGTCATGCTCGCGCTGTGCTGGATGGACGATGACGTAACCGCTCCAAAGTCCGTGGACGCCGCGAAACGCGCCGTGGCCCTTGAGCCCGAAAACGCCTTCGCCCGCAGCGTGTTCGCCCTGGCCTTGAACGCCAACGCCAAGGACGGCCAGACCGGCGCGATCAAAGAGGCACTCAAACAGGCCGATGAAGCCGTCGGCATTGATCCTGACAGTGATTTCAGCCACGCCGTGCTCGCCCGCCTGCACCTGCGTCTGCGCGATTTTCCCCAAGCCGAAACCGCCGCCCGCGCCGCGCTGGCGCTCGACACGGAGAACACCATGGCCGCCGAGGTGCTCTCCGCCGCGCTGCTGCTGCAAAAGAAGGACGGCGACAACAAAGACCTCATCCGCTACCAGCTCGAGCGCAACGCCGACGACGACAGCGCCCACACCAGCGCCGGCTGGATGGCCGTGATGGAGGGCGATCACAAAAAGGCCAATGAGCACTTCCTGGAGGCCCTGCGCCTCAACCCGATGAACGAAAACGCGCGCATGGGCCTCATCGAGTCCTTCCGCGCACGTTCCTGGCCGTACCGCCTGCAACTGCGCTTCGCGCATTTCATGAACCAGTTCACGGAAGGGCGTCAGATGGCCATCATGATCGGCGGTTTCATCGCCTACAAGGTGCTCAGCACCTGGTTGAAGACCGTGTCGCCCATTCTGGCCTATCTCGTCATCGGCGCATGGCTGCTGTTCGTGCTGTGGGCGCATCTGGCGCGTGGTTTCAGCTCCGCCTTCGTGGTGATGGACCGCTTCGCGCGGCAGGCGTTGCGCCCGCGTGAATACTGGGAGGGCGTCGTGGTCGGCGGGTTGATCTTCGGTGCCATCGCCTGCCTCGCACTCGGCTTTGCCTGGGGTTTGGAGGCCGAGGGCGGCTTTTCAGCCCTCGTCTGCATCCTCGCCGCCGTCATCAACGCCGCCGCCTTCACCAACGACCACTGGCTGGGAATGTATGTTTATGGAGCCGCCGCCGCTCTGGCAGGTTTCGTTTCATTCTACACCACGCTGGATGCCTTCGCCGGCCTGCACCTGCCGTTCGCCGGAGAACTGGGTGCCTTGATCTTGCTCCTCGGCATCGCCACGACCTGGCTGCGCGGTCTGGGCGTGCTGTATCGCTGAGACGGCTTACTTCTTCATCAAATACGCAAAGAAGTCCTTCAAATCGGCATCCGTCATCCCGGTCGTCAATCCTTCCGGCATGAGGGAGATCGGCGAAGCCTCCAGGCTTTCGATGTCGGCCTGCTTCACGGGAGTTTTATTGCTGGCCATGTCTTTGATGACGATGCCGTTGGCGTCCTGGGCGTCGATGAGACCGGTGAGGAACTGGCCGCTTTTGGTTTTCACGATGTAGGCGCCGAAGCCTTCGCGGATTTCCATGCTGGGATTGAATAGGTTGTCGAGCCAGAAGTCCACGTTGGCGCGGTCGTAGCCGGTGAGGTCGGGGCTGAGAGTCCCGCCTTCGCCGAAGAGCTTGTGGCAGATGGCGCAGCGGGCGGTGAAATGCAGTTTGCCTTTTTCGGCATCACCGAGGCCGGTTTTGAGCACGGCTTTGATGCGCTCGGCCTCTTTCTTCTTCGCTTCCGTCGGACCGGTGGCGAGCAGGCCGCGCCAGTGCTTGTCGATGGAGGCATCGATGTCCGCGTCCTTGTGCAGGCTGAGCTGGCGCACGATGTCGATGGTGAAATGCTTCACGGGCACCTTCCAGTCGTTGACGAAGCTCACGAGCACCTGTGCCCATTCTTTGCGCCCGGCCATCACACGCAGGGCGTCTTCACGCAGAGCTTTGTCGCCAGCGATTTGACCTTCCCAGCCGAGCAGCAACGCCTCGGGGATGCGTTTGTCGTCAAACTTGGCCGCAGCCTGCAAAATGCCGCGTTTGAGGCTCGGAGGGTTCGCGGCCTTCAAAATGGCGACCATGGGCATCACCGCCTCTTGTTTGCCGAGTTCGGCCAAAGTCTTCGCAATGGCGATGCGGGCCGTGTTGCTGGCGTTTTTGTCCGCAAGCAACGCCAGCGCCTTCTTGAGCGCGTCCGCGTTTCCGCTGCGCAGCGCTAGCGTGAGGTCGCCGCCGCTTTGCTTCGCCATGTAGTCGTTGAGCGCCTTGGTGAGCGAATCCGGCAGCTTCGGCATCTCCGCGCCTTCAAACGCGGCGGCGATGCCGCGAATCACCGGAGCGCGGATGCCCTCATCCGCCGAAAGCGAAAGCAATTCAGCACACGAATTGAAATTCTCGTCTCCACCGGCCAGCGCGTAGCGTTTCGCGAGCTTTTCGGCGAGGTGCTCGCGGAAGAGAGTGGTTTTGAGGAAGTCCGGATCGGCTTTGAGGAAAGTGAAGACGGCTTCGCGTTCTTTTTCGGCTTTCGATTCAAGCGCCCACCACGCGAGAAGGGACAAATGCTCATCCAATAGTTTCACGTCAGGATTCTTGGCTTTTAGAATGTCTGGCAGACTTCCTAGCAACCTGAAGTCGTCGCCACTCCAAAGGAGCGGCAGAGCGGTGACCGCTGGCAATTTTTTCGCGGTGGCGAGTATTTGGGCGCGGACTTCGATATGAGGCTCTGCCTTTGCCCAACCTACTAGATCGAGTTGGGTCTGCGTTTGATCCCAATCAGCTTCTCCGATGGTCTTGAATGCCCAACGACGAACATAGGGGTCACTGTTGTTGAGCAATGCCAGACAAGCATCCAGGGGCAGCGCATTCAAACCATCCAAAGCCCACATGGCCTCAAGAGCTTGTGGATTGTTATCTTTGGATGCCATCTGGTTTAGCGCTGGCACAAGTGGGTCCAATTTGCGCCATCCAATCTCCAGCACCGCCTGCTTGCGGAACCACTCATTCGCGTGGCTCAAATAGCCGAGCAGCTCCTCACCGCTCGCCTTGCTCAAATCAAACGGCTTCAACTTTGGCGCACCAGCGGCAGGCCTCACGCGGTAGATGCGGCCGCTGGTTTTGTGCCAGTCATCGACCGGACTGACGTGGCTGAGGCGGGTGTCATACCAGTCGGCCATGTAGAAGCCGCCATCTGGGCCGACGCCGGCCCAGACGGGGCGGAACCAGCGGTCGGTGGTGGTGATGAGCTGTTCTTCGTCCTTGGTGCGGAAGGTTGAGCCGTCGGCGATGCGCTCGCTGACATAGACGAGGTTTTGCAGGGCGTTCGGGGCGATGATGCGGCCCTCATAGGCGCTGCCGAGCAGGCCGCCTTCATAGACGGTGAATGCCTGGGGGAAGCGTTTGTTGTCGCCCTCGTGCTTCATGTGCTCGAACCAGCCGAAGGCATACGGATTGGTGAGCGGGCCGTGTTTGCCCCAGCCTTTGATGCCGTAGCTGCCCTGCTCGTAGTGCATGCCGCGGGTGGCGCCGTTCGTGCCGGAAAAGAGGCGGCCCTTGCTGTCGAAGTCGAGACTGAAGGTGTTGCCGCCGCCTTCGGCGTAGATTTCGAAGATCTTCTTTTTCGGATGGTAGCGCCAGATGCACTGGCCTTCCCATTTCACGTTCTTGGTGTTGGCGCTGCTGACGTTGCCGGTGGTGGTGCTGCCGTTCGCGCCGTAAAGCCAGCCGTCCATGCCCCATTGCAGATTCGTGGCGACACTGTGGGTGTCCTCCAGCCCGAAGCCGCTGAGTTCGACTTCGGGATCACCATCAGGCTTTGCATCGAAATCGGCGTCGGGATAGCTGAGCAGATACGGCGGATTCAGCACCCAGATGCGGCCCATGCCGTGCAACGCGGCGCTGGCGATGTTCAGGCCGGTGATGACGTCCTCGTGCTTGTCGAAGAAGCCATCGCCATCGGTGTCTTCGAAGACGGTGATCTTGTCCGCGCCTTTGGGGCCACGCGGCGGCGGTGGCGGCACTTTGTCGAACTTCGCCCGCAGGTGCTGGTCGTAGCTGACGATCTTCAATCCGGCGGGGAACTGATATTGGCGATACTGCGTGACCCACATTCGGCCCTTTGAGTCCCAGCTCACATAAAGCGGCTGCTCCACCTCTGGCTCATGCGCCATGAGGTCGATGGCGACATCGCTGCGTGTTTTGAAGTTCTTCACCGCCTCCTGCGGCGGCGTGGGCGGGGTGTCGTCGCGCATCACGCCGCGGCCGGGGCGTGTCTCCATGATTTTCTTCACGGCTTCATTGCCGGCGACCGCATCGGCCTTGGGATTGGGGTCGGCGGCGAGGGCGGAGGTGCCGAGCGCGAGGAGAAGGAGGCGCGATTTCATGGTGGGACAGAACAAACCTGCCCGGCGGGGTGGTTTCTTGCGGGCTTGTCGCTTGTTCCGGTATTTTCGTGCCAGCGCGGGCCTGAATGGCGGCCTAAAGCTCACGGCGGTTGCTCCCATCGCCGCGTGTGCCACAGTGTCGTGATTCACCCCTTCATGAGCCACCCAGCCGCCGCCTCTGCCGTGCCCCGCGCCTTGCCGCCCTCCCCGACGGAGCTTTCGGCAATGATGCCTTTCGGGCGCTATTCGGTGCAGGCGCAGGTGGGCCTGGGAGGCATGGGCACGGTGTATCGTGGC
This sequence comes from Verrucomicrobiales bacterium, assembly GCA_003506995.1. Lineage (GTDB taxonomy): Bacteria > Verrucomicrobiota > Verrucomicrobiia > Verrucomicrobiales > Verrucomicrobiaceae > Prosthecobacter. The sequence goes on along the minus strand of DNXB01000537.1, from coordinate 10,013 downwards.
ACCCAGCTCAGCCTGGGACGCCCTGTGGCCATCAAAGTGCTGCGCGTGAGCGACGGCTACGACTTCGCCTTTGAGGACCGCTTTCGCCGCGAGGCGCGCGCGATGGCCGCGTTAAATCACCCAAACATCGTCGCCATCTACGATTATGGCCATCTCGGCACGGAGTTCTTGTACTTCGTCATGGAGTATGTCGATGGCACCGACCTCGGCGAGATCATGCGCCTGGGCCGCATGACGTCCGAGCTCGCGCTGCAACTGCTGCCGCAAATCTGCGCCGGGCTCGAATACGCGCACTCCAAGGGCATCGTCCACCGCGACATCAAGCCCGCGAACATCATGCTCACGCGACAGGGCGAGGTGAAGATCGCCGACTTCGGACTCGCCAAGGATGTGGCGCTCGGCGCCTCGCTGGCCACCGAGACGCACATGGTCATGGGCACGCCGGAATACGCCGCGCCCGAGCAGTTCAACGCGCACCGCGAGGTCGATCACCGCGCGGACATCTACGCCTTCGGCGTGCTGATGTACCAGATGCTCACCGGGGCGCTGCCACGCGGCGCCTGGCAGCCACCCTCTGCCCTGCGTCCTGGCCTCGACCCGCGTTTCGACCCAATCGTCATCCGCGCCCTGATGCCGGACCGGCAGCACCGCTTTCAATCCATCACCGACATGCGCCGCGCCATTGAGGCCGCGCTTGTCCCGGCCGTGGCGCAGACACCCAGCGCACCACTGCCTGCCGCCGCGCCGACCAAAGCCGGCCGCATCCTGCTGCTGGAGGACGATCTCATGGTGCGCGACCTCCTGCGCCGGGCGCTGGAAAACGCCGCGTTTGAAGTCGTCGAAACCGGCGACGGCAAGGACACCCTGCGGCACTACCAAGAGGCCATGCAGCAGGGTCACCCCTACGACATCGCCATTCTCGACCTCACCATCCCTGACGGCATGTGCGGTCGTGAGACGATGATGCACCTGCGCCGCATCGACCCGCAGATCCTCGCCATCGTCTCCTCCGGCTACCGTGATGATCCGGTGATGAAAGACTGCGCCGCCTACGGCTTCGCCGCCGCGCTGCCGAAGCCCTATCAGGTCGAAGGATTGCTACAGATAGTCAATGGCGTGCTCGCCGTGGGCCGCAGACGCGCCGCGTGATTCACATCACCCGTGCCGCCGCCTGGGCCTCCATCGCCTGCCACACCGCATGCACCACCCGCATGTAGTTCATGCCTTCGTTGAAGTCAGGCTTCGGCCTCGGCGCTGAAGCATCGCGCACAGCGGCGATGAAATCGCGCTCCACCGTCCAGCTTCGCTGCATCTCGGTCGGAATCGGCACCGACTCCAGTTTGCCGCCGCGTTTGCCGAGCTGGAGGTCGTCCGTGGCAAAATCGTAGCTCAGCGTGCCCTCGGAGCCGAAGAGCCACAGCTTGTCCGTCGGTGCATGCGCCGCCACGCCGCTGAAAAGCATCGTCGCTTCGAGGCCGCTGCGGAATTTCGCCATCACGTTCACGAAATCGGGAATATCGACCTCGACACCGCCACGTTCAGGAATCACCACATTCCCACGCGCTTCGACTTCGACGATGTGGCCGAGCCAGCGCTGTAGCACCTCGGTGTAAATCCCCAGCGTGAGAATCTGGATGCCGCTCAGCTCCGACTGCTGCCGCCAGTGCGCGGGAGTGTTCGGGTCGAGCCACGCGTCATTAAAACTGTGCAGCATGGCCTGATGCGGCGTGCCGATGGCACCTTCCGCGATCAATTGCTTCACGAGTTCACCGCCTTTCATGCCCTGCGGGGGCGGACAAATCGCCGTGACGAGTTCTGGATAACGAATTGACGCCTCCCACATCTGGTTCGCCTCCGGCAGCGAGGCCGCCATGCGCGCCTGCGTGAAGACATGCTTCCCGTGCTGGAGCGCGTAGCACGTCATCTCCGCGTGCATGTAGGGATGCGTGCCGATCCAGACCACATCGACCTCGGGACTTGATGCCACTTCCTCCCAGCGCTCCACGGCCCGCGCTTCCGGCGTAAACTCGCGGCAGAAAGCCTCGCTGCTTGCCAGGGAGCGGTTCGCCACCTGGACGACCTGCACGTTCGGAATCGCCCGCAGGCCGGGCATGTGACGTGATTTGACGATGCCGCCGGCCCCGATGATGCCGATGCGGATGGGGGAGGGGGATTCAGGCATGAGTGGCAATGGCTGGTTGGAGGGCTGGAGCATTGGAGTGGTGGAATGATGAAATGCCAGCACAACTTCGCAAGCACGGCGGACTTGCGGTGATCACTCCACCCATCCAATACTCCATCACTCCACTGCTTCACAGTCCCGCATGCAAATCCTGCACATCTACCTCTCACCGGAGCACAACTTCTACGGACACCATGGCATGCCGCCGGGCACCGCGCCGGTGATCGAGGTGCCGGAGGTTGAATGTGTGACCGGCAAGGGCCTCGTGGGGGATCGTTTCTTCGGCTGGAAGGAAGATTACAAGGGCCAGGTCACCTTTTTCGAGCACGAGCAGTATGAACGGCTCTGCGAGAAGTTCGGCGTCATGGGCCTGCCTCCCTCCGCTTTCCGCCGCAACATCATCACGAGGGGGGTGGACCTCAACACGCTCATCGGCACCGAGTTTGAGGTGCAGGGCGTGCGTTTTCTCGGCAGCCAGGAATGCAGCCCGTGCCACTGGATGAACGAGGCTTTTGCTGAAGGAGCGGAAGAAGCCCTCAAAGGCCACGGCGGCCTGCGTGCGAAAATTTTGAGCGACGGCATCCTCCGCAAGTCATGAGCACGCCCTTCGCAGCCGTCCTGCTCGCCGGTGGCCGCTCCACCCGGATGAAGCAGGACAAGGCCCTGCTCCACTGGCATGGCCAGGACCTGTGGCAGGCGCAGTTGCACAAACTGCAATCTCTCGACGCTGAACGAGTGCTGCTTTCCTGCCGCCGCGACCAGCCGTTGTTCGTGAGCCCCGACGAAGGCGTCGAGGTCATTCATGATCCCGTTGGCGTTGATGACGGTCCGCTCGGCGCGATCACGCGCTGTTTGGAGCGCGTGCAGATGCCGCTGCTCGTCCTCGCCGTGGACATGCCCTGGATGACTGCCGCGTTTCTGCGCGAGCATCTCGTTCCAGTCGCTGAGCCCGTGCGCGGCCAGTTCTATCGCGGCCCGCATGGCGATGAAGTCCTCGCCGGTCTCTACGTCCCTGCCATGCTGCCCCTCATGCAGGCCGTGCTGCGGGAAAAGCACCTCGCGCTGCAACCGGTCATCGAAGCCTGTGTCCATTCAGATTTGGCCACCACTCAGATGCTCGGTGATGATCAAATGCCCTTCTTTCACAACGTGAACACGCCGCATGATTTGAAGTGATGCGGCGCAATGTGGTCCGCACAGTCCTCTGTGCGGTTTGGGTGTTATCGAAGCCGCTGGGTGTACGAATGACCGCACAGAGGACTGTGCGGACCACTATTAACGCAGTTCGTGCCCCAGTATCGCCAGCGTGGCGATGGCGGCGGTTTCGGCGCGCAAGACCAGCGGACCGAGCGTGATCGGTACAAAACCTGCCTTGAATGCCTGAGCTTCTTCTTCGGGTGTGAAATCGCCTTCAGGGCCGATCAGGACGGCGACACTGGATAGCTTCGCCGCTGGCAGCGCTTGTTTGAGCCTGCGTGTTTGCTCGCTGAGCGCAGGGATGAGTCTGAAGTCAGCAGCGAGCTTCAAGCTCGCCGCGAACGCGATGGGAGCCTTCAATTCGGGCAGAAACGGCGTGTGGCACTGCTTGGCGCTTTCGATCATGTGCCTGCGCCACTTGGCGAGCTTCTTCTCCGTCTGCGCGACATCAAGGTGGATGACGGTGCGTTCGGTGATGATCGGTTGAATACTCGCCGCGCCGAGTTCGACCGCTTTTTCGAGCAGCCACTCAAAAGGCTCGGCTTTGATAAGAGCGGGAAGAAGATGAATCGAGGTCTGAAACGGCTCGACGCGCGTTTCGGAGGTGATTTGGGCCTGCACTTCCGATTTGGAAACGTGCGTGATCTCGCAGACGGCCACGCGGCCTGCGCCGTCGAAGATTTCGATCGTGTCGCCTGGCTGCTTGCGCATCACGCGGCCGCAATGCTGCGCTTCATCGCCGGCGAGCGTGAGATGCGGCCCAGTCCAGTGAGCGGAGGAGAGGTGAAAGCGAGGGAGGGACATGGGAATGACGAAACCAGAATGGCGAATGACGAATCAATGTCGAAGTCCGAATGACGAATTCAGGCATTGGGACTTCATTCGTCATTCGTCATTCGTCATTCGTCATTCGTCATTCGTCATTCGTCATTCTGCATTCGTCATTTTCTCTTCATCAGCGCCTCGATCTCATCTGCCTCAATCGGGATATGCGCCATGAGGTCGATGTTTTCGTGTTCACCGATGAAGAGGTTGTTTTCGAGGCGGACGCCGATTTTTTCCTCACGGATGTAGATGCCGGGTTCGACGGTGAAGACCATGCCTGGCTGCACGGGCTTCCACATGTGGCCGACGTCGTGAACGTCGATACCGAGCGGATGCGAGGTGCCGTGGGGGAAGTATTTTTTATACGCGGGCTTGTCGGGGTCTTGAGTGTCGATGTCTTCCTGTTTGAGCAGGCCGAGGGCGAGCAGCTCTTTTTCCATCAGCTTGCCGACCTGCTCCTGATACTCGCGAATGATGACGCCGGGGCGGAGCATCTGGCAGCACTGTTTGAAGACGCGGAGCACCGCGTCATAGACCTGACGCTGACGCGGCGTGAATTTGCCGTTCACGGGAATCGTGCGCGTGAGGTCTGCGTTGTAGTTGCCGTAGTTGGCGGCCACGTCGAGCAGCAGCATCTCGCCGTCCTGACACTGGCAGTGATTGGTGATGTAATGCAGCACGCAGGCATTCGCGCCGCTGGCGATGATGGGCGTGTAGGCGAAGCCACGGGCGCGCTGGCGGATGAACTCATGCGAAAGCTCGGCCTCGATCTCAAATTCATGCACGCCGGGCTTCACGAACTTCAGCAGGCGGTCGAAACCATCGCCGGTGATGCGGACGGCCTCGTTGAGCGCGGTGAGTTCGTGAGGGCTCTTGATGACACGCAGCTCGTGCATGAGCTGCGCGAGGCGGCGGTAGTCGTGCAGCGGGTATTCTTGCTGGCAGCGGTGAGTGAAGCGTGTCTCGCGCGTTTCGGTGGGGATTGTGGCGCGGATGTGCTCGTTGGAGTTGAGGAAAACATGATCCGCCTGGCACATGACGCTGCGGAACTGCGTCTCGAATTCCGTGAGCCAGTGCATGCGCTGGATGCCGCTGCGCTGTGTCGCCTGCTCCTTGGTGAGCTTTTCGCCCTCCCAGACGGCGATGTGCTCGTTCGTCTCGCGCACAAAGAGCATCTCCCGCTGCTTAGGATCAGCCGCGTCGGGGAAGAGAATGAGGATCGTCTCCTCCTGATCAATGCCGCTGAGATAAAACAGATCGCTGTTCTGCACGAACCCGAGGGAGCCGTCCGCATTTGTGGGAAGCACATCATTCGCGTGAACGATGACGACGGAATGCGGCGGCAGCTTGGCGTAAAGGTGCTGTCGGTTGGAGACGAACAGTTCGGCTGGGAGTGGCTGGTAGCGCATGACTGATATGGAGCGCGGACGGGGAGAAAGGCAAATCTTGAACTCCGCAGGAGATGGTAGTAGCGTCATCGTATGCCAGCCACACCTCCACCGCCTGCCAGCGGAAATGCCAAGGCTCCGCCCATTCACCCCAAGCGGGAATGGATGAGCACGTTTGGGGTGTTTGCCAATGATCCGATCTTTGAGGCGGCGATGGATGCTGGAGAAGCGTGGGGAAAGTCGCAGACGTGGGAAAAAGAACAGGCCGCGCTGAAGACTCATGCTGGTGCTTGATGGCAACATGCTGCGGCAATTTCTGAGCGCTTCCGAGCCTGGTGAAAGGCTGCGGGCGCGGGTAGATGCCTCTGGTGACGATGCGGCGCTGACCGTGGTCACTCTTGAGGAGTCGATGCGCGGATGGCTGGCAGAGTTGAATCGCCGCTCTGGCAATCCACACGAGCAGATCGAGGTTTATCGGCGAATGCAGGCGAGTGTGGAGGTGTTTTCCAAATGGACGATGCTGTCCTGGGACGCGGAGTCTTCCGATCTGTTTTTGAAGCTGCGCCGTGACGGCGTGCGCATTGGGACAAGGGATCTGAAGATCGCCTGCATCGTGCTGGCGCATGATGCGGTGCTGCTGACGCGAAACACGGTCGATTTTGCCCAGGTGCCAGGTCTGCGGTTTGAAAACTGGGCAGACTGATCCGGCGAGTTGATCCTACTTCACCAGAACCGCCTTCGGCGGATGGCGGTCCGCCTGCATCCACTTTTGCACCTCGGACCAGAAGGCTTCGACAGGGAGTGCAAACGTCGTCACACGATCGACGCGTGCGATGTTGATGCCGACGATTTTGCCTTCGAGCGTGGCGACGGGGCCGCCCATGTCGGTGGGCAGGAGCGGTATGTCGTGCTGAAGGACTTCGGGGAAATTGTCGCTACGCAGGGAGATGCCGCCGTTGGCAAAGTCCTCGCCCTCCCAGTTTTGCAGCACCTTGGTGCGGCTGGCGAGGCGGACGCGGCAGGTCTCCTCCTTGTCCTTGCGCAGGTAGCGCACCTCGATGATCTCGCCGGGCTGGCGCTTGTTCACGAGCTCATGCACGCGGCGGTACTGCGCCACGGCCTCGCCGGCGATGTTGAGCAGCACGTCGTTTTCCTGAAGGCCGGCGATCTCGGCGGGGCTCTCGCTAGCGATGCCGATGATGCGCACGCCTTTGACCTCCTTCGGTGTTTTTTCATCCATGCGGATGCCCAGCGCGGCCCCGGTGCCGGGAATGCGGCGGCGTTGCGCGCTGACGATGCCGATGCGCGGCTCCCTGCCTGCCTCGGCGGTGCTGCAGAGCCATTGGCCGAGCGTCAGCGGCTTGGCCGCGCCGAAGGAAACCGCCCGCAGACCTGTGACGCCGACGGCCTGGGCCAGAACGAGGTCGAGACGCACCTCGCGATGCACCTCCCGCAGCGCGGCGGTGCGGCCATCGGCGAAACGGACACGCGCCTTGTCGAGATCGGGCACCTCGCTGGCCTTCGTCAAAAGGTAGCCGTCCGCGCCGACGATGGTGGCGGTGCAGATGGGACGGCCGAGCACGCTCTCCATGCGGGCGGTGCAGCCGAGCGTGAGCGGCTTGAGTGGTGAGACCGCAGAGAGAGTTTGCCGGCCGTTCGTGCGCTGCTCCGGCGGCAGCGTGGGGCGCGGGGATTCCGCAAGTGCGAGGTGCGAGCTGAGGAGAAAAAGGCAGGCGGAATGACGAATGACGAATTTCCGAATGACGAACGAATGACGAAGCTCGAATGCCGAATAATGGCCCGCGCGGTTTAACGCGAGAGATTCGACATTCGGAATTGGTGCTTCTTTCGTCATTCGGATTTCGTCATTCGTCATTCCGAGTCCTCCTGCGGTTTTTGGGCCAGTTTGACAGCCAGTTCGCGTTCTTTGCCACTGCTGCGAAGTTTGATCTTCAAGGTGTCCCCGGCGGCCTTTGAGCGCACGGTGGCGGTGAACTGCTGCTGGTCGGTCATGGCGTCGTCATTGACGCTGAGGATGACATCGCCCGCGCGCACACCGGCCTTCTGGGCGGGTGAGCCTTCGATCACGTCGGCCACCTCCAATTCCACGTCGTCGCTCATGACGGTGGCGACGCCGAGATAACCGCCCGCGCCGACGCCCCAGATCTTGATGACCTGGGATTTCTGCATCGCCTCCCAGGAGCGGAGGAAGGGAGTCATCGAGACGTGGACGTTTTGATCGCGGTTCTCCCAGATCTGGCTGTGGATGCCGATCACCTCGCCGGTGAAGTTGAACAACGGCCCGCCGGAGTCGCCGCCCATCAGCACGCAGTCGGTGTGCAGGCTGTTGGCGGTCTGTTTGATGATTTTGCCCACGCGGAGCACCGGGCCGCGAGATTTGTCAAAACCACCCGGATGCCCGAGCGCGAAGCACCACTCGCCCGGCTGCGCCTTGATGACCTCGCGGCTCAGTTTCACGAAGGGCCAGGGTTTCTCGCGTTTCTTGAGCTGCGCCAGCGCGGCGTCCGTCGCCTTGTCCAGGCCGAGGGATTTCGCGGTGGTGACGCTGCCGTCCTCCAAAATGACCCGCATGTCCTTGCCAGGTCCGCCGGGGACGTGCGCGGCAGTGAGCAGCAGACCGTCGGCGGAAATGATCACCCCGCTGGCCGTGCCGCCGCCGGTTTGGATGGCGACGAGCGCCGGACGCACCTGCGGCAGCAGCTTCTGCACGTCGTTCTGGACGCCCAGCAACGTGGCAAGGTCGGTTTTGGGCGCTTTTTCCGCGTTCTGACGCTGCTCCGCGCCACGCATCTGCCCGACGAGCAAGATCGAAGTGAGGAGGAAACAGAATGGAGTGCGCATTTGAATCAACGAGGAACCAACGGCTCAACAGCATGGAAGTTGCCAGAAGCGGGCGCTCTGTTCAAGATAAGTCTCACGCATCCTCCGCCGGCCGCCATGGCTGCGTCGCCGCAGGCAGCAGCGTGGAGGCTCCGGGCGGCACCAGGGCAATCACGAGGTCCACCGGGATGATCACGCTGTCGAGATCGCGGCGGAAGTTCCGCGCATGGGCATCCGTCACGAGAATGCCGTCGCGCTGGCGATACCACGTCACGCCATGGACCTCGGGGTTGATGATGTGCTGGTCGTCCACCCGCTCAAATCCGTGCGCGGTAAAGAATGCCTCGGCATCCTCCAGCTTGGCGGGCTGGTTTTCATCTTCCGCGATGAAAGGCTGCTCCACGGCCATCTGCGGATCACGGTCGGTGCCCGTGACTTTGCCGAGGTAGCGCGTCGTCATCCCGAACACATCATCCATCACCGCCCAGCGCCGCAGATATTCAGAGGGCAGCGCCGCGCGCATCATCAGCCGTGTCTTGTTTTGAAACGTGCGCGGGTCGAGCAGCTTCGTCTCGTCCATGATCCGACCGTAGAAGCCTGGGAGGGTGTGTTTGACCACCACACCCAGCGCTTCCGAGCCATAAATGGCATGTTCACCACCTACGCCCATCGTTTGCGATGGGGGTGCCGGGGCCTCCTGCTCTAGCTGGAGCTGCTTTAACTCACTCTCGCGGGCGATTGCGTATGACCGCTGTGAATGCCAGCCAAAATGGATTTGCGCATCTGCTCCTGCGACACGCGCGGCTGATTGGAGCAGATCGCCCGTAACTTTTTTGGGTCCGTGATGATGACAGCTTTCGGTTTCATGGCGTGGAAACTACCTTCTCCCCCTCCGCAGGTCAATCTGGCATGCGAAGGGGGGAATCTGCGGTTGAATACGGGGCGGGGCTGCGCTTCTCTCGCCGGTCTCACCCCCAAAAAACCACTTTTCTCATGAACTACGACCTCATCGTCATCGGCGGCGGGCCTGCGGGCTACGTCGGAGCCATCCGCGCAGCGCAACTCGGCAAAAAAGTGGCCTGCGTCGAAAACGACCGCGCCGGAGGCACCTGCCTGAACTGGGGCTGCATTCCGACCAAGGCTTTGCTGAAAAACGCCGAGCTTTACCACACCCTCACCCACCGCGCCGAGGAGTTCGGCCTGAAGATCGGCAGCGTCGAGTATGACTGGTCCAAAGTCATCGGTCGCAGCCGTGGCGTGAGCGACAAGCTCAACAAGGGCATCGAATTCCTCTTCAAGAAGAACAAGATCGA
>DNXB01000537.1:0-225 GCA_003506995.1 Verrucomicrobiales bacterium | reverse complement strand
CCTTCAACGGCACCACCGTCATCGGCAGCAAGGAAGCCATGACCATGGCCACGCAGCCCAAGAGCATCATCGTCATCGGAGCGGGAGCCATCGGCATCGAGTTCGCGTATTTCTTCAATGCCTACGGCACCAAGGTCACCGTCGTTGAAATGCTGCCCGACATCCTCCCCGTCGAGGACACCGAAGTGTCCAAACTCCTCGAAAAGAGCCTCACCAAGGCCGGCA
>DNXB01000200.1 GCA_003506995.1 Verrucomicrobiales bacterium | reverse complement strand
TGTTGAGCGCCTGATCGCGGAAGGCGACGACCATGCGGCCGTCCTTGGTGAACACACCCGCATGGCGGTCGCCAGTGAGACCCCAGGAGGTGTTCACGGGCTTGGTCCACGTCTGGCCTTCATCGTGGCTGAACATCATGAGGCTGCGTTCTTTGTGCGTGTTCTCGCGCATGAGGCAGCAAAGCTCCACGCCATCAGGCGAGCGAAAAACAAAGGGCTCGCAGGGGTTTTTGCCTTCGACGGAGGCGACAACTTTCGGCTCGCTCCAGGTGAAGCCGCCGTCGGCGGTGATGGTTTGCAGCACTTCGAGCGGCGCTTTGTCGGCTCCGCCGGGGCCTTTGTGGTAGAGGCCGAGGTAACGGCCATCCTGGAGCTTCACGATGCTGCTGAAGGTCATGACGCAGGGGAAACCGAGTGGCGGCATCTCTTTCCACGTTTTGCCGCCGTCCTCGCTCATGATGCTGGGCATGCCGGGGCCTTTGCGGCTGCCCAAGGCGGCGGAAAAGACCCACAGGCGCTCTTGGCCGCCCGGATCGGTCATGCGATAGATGCTGGGGCAGTTTTGATGCGTTTTGAAGCCGGGTGGCAGCAGTTCGTCCATGCGCGTCCACGTCACGCCGCCGTCATCGCTGCGCGCCATGGGACCGGCGGCACCACCGTGGTTGATGCACCACACGCAGAAGATGGTTTTGCCATCCGGCATCAAAACCGTCGTCGGATGGCCCTGATAAGTTTGCTCCGTGCCTGCGGCGATGAGGGTGTGCCGGTCTTTCTGATTCGAAAGGTCCACGATGGGCAGATCGGGAAGGTCTGCGGCATGGGCAGCCGAGAAAGCAGCGAGGGTGGCAAGGAAGAAGTGTTTCATGCAGAGACACTCAACCGACAGCCTGATCGCGCTCTTTCGCACGGCGTTGTTTAATGAGCAGGAAGCTATCCCGCAGACACATCGCCAGCACGAACGAGCCGGAGGCTCGAAAGAAGACAGCCGGTGGTGAAGTGAGCCTTGGCGAACGAGAACCACCGGAACAGCGCATGTGAGACGCGCTCATAATCGCTGCGCTCCGGCAGGAGCGCGAGAAGGTGGCGCACAACCTTGTTGCGGGCTGAAATCCTGGCGCGGGCTTCTCGCGACCTTTCAGGTCGCGAACCAGAGCGAGGCGTCAGAAATGCTTCGTGTTCCAGGGGTTGCGCTCATGCCTCGCTTCACCCCTGGCTCATTTCTTTCGAGCCTCCGGCTCGCCTGCCACAAACCTGCAAGGAACGAGTTTGATCAACGGCATGGGACTCAATGAGCAGGAGACTCTTCTTCTTCGGTGGGTTCGGCTTCCGCAGGTTGATCTGAGGCTCCGTGTTCCGCACTCTCGGTATCGGATTCAGTCTCGGCTGTAGGAGCAGCAGCGTCTTCATCGTCGGAAGCCTCTTCTTCAGGCTCGTCAGACACGGTTGGTTCAATAGTCTCCTCGGAAGACGATTCAGCCTCGGATTCAGACAACTCCTGGGCCGTGTCTGCGGCCGGAACGACGCCATCGACGGTGAGGGTCACGCCCACCGCCTTTGCTGCTTCAGCGGCAGGGCCTCCGAAGGCAAGGATGGAGGCGACTTCGTCCTGGATCTGGGCCACTTCGTCGAGCCGCAGCTCGGGATCGCGCACGATGAAGATCTCGCCGGTCTTTTTGTTTTCGTAGAAGAGCATCTTCGCGCCATCGACTTCCTTCTCGGCGGTCTGCACGAGCTGGCGTTTGCGCTCGAGCATGAGGGCGAGGATGTAGCGGGCGTTCTCGGTCTTGGGATCGCCGTCCTCGATGAAACGCTGGAGCAGATCCTGGGCGCTTTCCTTGGGCGCGATCTCAGGTTTGGCCTCGGCGATGACTTTTTGGTACACGTTCTTCCAGGCGGCGACGGGTTTGCGCTGCTCGCGCTCCTGCGGCCAGGCCTCGGCGCAGACATCGCGGCGGACGTAGCCGTTTTCCTGCGGATCGAAGTGGATCGTGGTGTGGAAGGTCTCGCCGTCCTCGAAAGGGCGGCCGGTGAGGGCGCATTGATGGGCGCGGGTGCGGATGGACCAGTTTTGCTGCATCAACGATGTTTAAAGTTTCAGGTTTAAAGATTCAAGTGGCCGAGGCTCCAGGCAGCGGGGCGCTGCGGTTGCGCGGCCGGGCGATCTGCGATTTTTTTGGCCTGGACAAGCCGAGCTTGAGGCGCGGCAGGTCGCGGTTTTGGGAACGATAATGGAACAAGACCAGCCCCAGCGCCCCAAACAGAAGGTGCGGCATCCAGACGGTGAGCCAGGGCGGCAGGTGGCCGCCTTTGCCGAGGTTGAGGAAGAGGTTGTTCACGAACATGAAGATGAAAAAGATGAACACGCTGCCCGCGATGCCTCCGACCGAGCCACGGCGCGAGTAGGCCACCCCCAGCGGCGCGGCGACGAGCACCAGCGCGAGCGCCTGCCATGGCAGGGCGAAGCGGTGCCAGAAATGCGTGCGGAAGGGTGCGAGCTTGTCTGCCGCGGCCTTCGGGTGCGCGTGCAGGTAGGAGACGATCTCCGGCACGCTCATGAAGTCGGCCCGCAACGCATAGCTGACGATGCTCCAGGGGGTTTCCTCGATGCCGGGCAGCTCAAGCATGCGCGTGCCGTCTGTGCGGCGGGGAAAAGGCTGGATGGTGGTGACGCTGCCGTTTTGATAGAGCAGCTCCTGGCCGTTGAAGAATCGCCAGCCGTCGTTGGGGGTCCACGAGGCGGAAGGAGCAAGGATGGTGCGCACAGGGGCACCCTCGGGGCTTTCTTCGCGTACCTGCACGCCGTGCATGCGCTCGCGCCCGCTGCGCAGGGAGAAGGGGAAGGTGGCGGTGAACCAGGTGCGGCGGGTCTGCGCGTTGTGAAACATGATGGAGGACGCCATGATCGAATCGACTCCTTTTTGCTCCAGGGCGCGCACCACGGCCTTGCGGTTGCCCTCGGCTCGGGGCGCCCAGTAGTAGTTCGCTGCGAGGCTCAGCAGCACGGCGTAGAGCGCGCAGAGAAACACCGGCCGCAGCACCTGCGCCAGGCTGCGCCCGGCCCCGAGCATGGAGATGATCTCGTTGGCGCGAGACATGCGGGTCAGCGCGTACAACACCGCCAGCAGCAGCGCCACCGGCATCACGGTGACGTAAATGTAGGGCAGCAGGCCGAGGTAGAAGCCCAGCACCTCGCCAAAGCTGGATTTCGCTGTCTGGAAGTCCTTCAGGTTGTCCAGCAGGTCCATGATGATCCACAGCGAGCAGAAGGACACGAAGCAAAACAGCAGCGGATGCACGAAGGTGCGCAGCGTGTAGCGCTCCAGGATGGTCGTCTTGCGGTAGTATTGCAGCGCGAACGGGGCCGAGCCCACCGCCAGGGCGATGAAGATGAGCTTGAACGCAAACGCCACCGGGGCCGCCGGCTCGCCCATCTCCGTCATTTGCGAATGCGCGACGTAGTCCACCAGCTCGCTCGCGACCATCCAGGCCACGATGGAAACCGCGGCGATGCTCACCGGCGCCATGAGGCGGCGCAGATCGTTCCAGCGCCGCCAGATCATGAGCAGCAGCAGCGGTGTGCCGAGCGAGACCCACAGATTGAGGTAGGGCAGAATGCGGGAGAGCACCAGAATCGTCTGCGGCACGTCCATCTGGGCCATCTGGGCCTGCTGGATCGCCTCGCCCGCGCCGTCATCGGGGTGCGTGCGGTGCCAGTCCAGGGCGATGGCGGTCACGAGCAGGGCCATCGCCACGGCAAACAAACCGCGCCCCAAATAGGGGATTTCACGCGCCTTTTGCCAGGCCTGGATCACACGTTGCAGCCACTTCATGCCAGAGAGGGGGCGAGAGTCGGCCAGAGGGCAGGATGCGTCAAGGCTGCACGACCTCAGGGCAAAAAGAAGCCCGGAGTGCTGGCTCCGGGCTTCGAGATCAGATGAAGCGTGTTTATGCGATCAGTTCAGATCAAGGCAGACGCCTTCGACCGTGCTGCGGGCGAAGATCTTGCCGTTGGCGAGGATCGGATAGCTCCAGACCTTGCCTTCGAGCACATCTTTGCGGGCCACTTCTTTATACTTCTCTGGATTGGCCTCCGCGACGACGATTTCGCCCTTGTCGCTGGTGGCGATGATTTTATCGCCCGCGAGGATGACCTGGCCAGGGCCAAAACCGGCTTCAGCCCACTTGTCTTCACCCGTGCGGATGTCCACGCAGGCGAGCGGGCCGGAGCCGTACTCCTTGAAGCTGAACATGCCGTAGAGATAGCCGTCTTTCACGACCGGGGTGCTCCAGTGGTTGAAGCACTGGTTTTCACGACGCCAGATCTGCGAGGCCTCAAGCTTGCTGCCTTTTTTGGCGAGCTTGAAGGCACCTGCGCCGACGCCGTAACCGGCGGAGCAATAAACGATGTCCTCAAACACGACCGGGGAGGCGGCGGTGCTCACTTTGTAGGGGAACTCGGCGCGCCAGAGCACGTCGCCTTTCTGCGGGTTCACGCCGACGAGGCCGGTCTGGGTGAAGAAGATGGCCTGATGCACACCGAGGATGTCCGCGAGGATCGGGGTGGCGTGGGTCATCTTGTCGTCCTCGCCCTTCCACACGACCTTGCCGGTGTTCTTGTTCAAACCGATGAGCGCCTGGCCTGCGCCGCCGCCGGCGAGCATGAGCACATCGCCGTCGATGAGCGGAGAGGCGGCGTTGTGCCATTTGATCTGCACGCCGGCGTTTTCTTTCATCACATCGTGGCTCCAGACCTTCGCGCCGCTGGCGGCGTCGAAGCAGAACACGCCGAGCATGGAGTCGATGACATAGACCTTGCCGCCATCAATCACGGGCGTGCTGCGGGAGCCGTCGCCGCCTTTGTTGTCGGGCGTGCCGGCATCACCACCGCCGTCGTATTTGGCGATGACGGTCAGGGGCTTGCTCCAGAGGGTTTTGCCGGTCTTTTCGTCGAGGCAGAGAAGCATTTCGCCCGTGTTGCCTTCGGTTTCACCGGTGACGAGCGTGTAGGCCTTGCCACCTGCGACGGCGAAGCTGCTGAAGCCGAGGTTCGTGGGCGATTTCCAGACTTCCTTGAGGCTCCATTTGGCGTCTGGCAGGGCGGGAACGATGCCGTTGCCCGCAGGACCACGGAAGGTGGCCCAGTCGGTTGCAGCAGAAGCGGCCGTGGCGAGCGCCAGACCGAGGACGGTGGTGAGGTGGGTACGTGTCATGATGAGGAGGAAACGGGAACGCAGGGCTTGGGGGACTCTTTCGGAGGGGTCAGAGGTGAGAAGTGAGAAGTAAGATGTGGAGACAAGACGTTGCCTCTGACTTCTACCCATCACTCCACCGGCCTGCGGGAGCGTGGCTCACGCGTCACCGTGTCACCGACCCCAGGGCTGGTGACGAAAGGTCCGTCCGCCATCGGCGCGGTCTTGGTGAAACCGACGTCCGGCATGTCGCTGGGCAGGCCTTCGAGGGGGAAGTCTTTGCGCAGCGGGAAGTAGGGGTAGCCTTCCCACATCAGGATACGGCGCAGGTCCGGGTGTCCGCTGAACTTGATGCCCATCATGTCCCAGACCTCACGCTCATGCCAGTCGGCGGTCGGCCAGAGGTCGCTGACGGTGGGGACTTCCACATCCTCCGCCACGGCAGCACGGACACGCAGGTGCTCATGGTGCCCGTAGCCGTAAAGCTCGTACACCATCTCAAAACGCGGCTCTTTTCCCAGGTAATCGAGGCTGGAGACGTCCACGAGGTAATCGAATGCCAGCTCGTCGCGGCAGTATTTTAAGAGCGGCTTCGCGCCGGCCAGCGTGACGACGAGCGTGTGCTCACCACGAAATTCCTTCGTTTCGAGCACGGCGGAACCGAATTTTTGCTTCAGGGCCTCGGTCATTTGAAGGGCGGTCATGGTGCTAAAGAGGGTGGGGGAAATGACGAATGAGTAAATCCGAATGACGAAGGAATGTCGAAGGGGCGAATGACGAACAGCGGTGTAAGACAGGGGAGGGTTTCGAGCTTCGGAATTCGGATTTAATTCGTCATTCGGAATTCTGGTTTCGTCATTTCACGCTGGAACAGCTCTATGCGGTCAACTCGGCGATCAGCTCCTGCTTCTGTTCCACAAAAGAGTGCTCGGTTTCGATCTTGCGCTGGAGGCGCATCATGCCTTCCAGCAGCGCCTCGGGGCGGGGCGGGCAGCCGGAGATGTAAACATCCACAGGAATGATCTGGTCCACGCCCTGGAGCACCGCGTAGCTGCGGTACATGCCGCCGCTGCTGGCACAGGCACCCATGGCGATGCACCACTTCGGCTCCGGCATCTGGTCCCAGACGCGTTTCACGGCCAGGGCCATTTTGTAGGTCACCGTGCCGGCCACGATCATCACATCCGCCTGCCGGGGGGAGAAACGCATCACCTCGGCGCCGAAGCGGCTCAAATCGTAGCGGCTGCACGCGGCGGCCATCATTTCGATGGCGCAGCAGGCCAGGCCCATCGGCATCGGCCACATGGAGTTCTTGCGCATCCAGTTGATGGCGGCGTCCATCTTGGTGAAGATGATATTGCCTTCGACTTTCGAGTCGTAAGCAGCAACGGTGGATTCAGCAGGGGCGACCATGAGGCGACGTGGGGGTTTGGGAACCGCCAGAATTACCCCCCCTGCGCAGGAGCGGCAATCAGATTGTGAATCTTTTCACAAGGGGGGCAAAGTGGCTCAAGCCCCCGCCACACGCACCGTCGCGTGGCTCTTCTTGCCTTTGCGCAGGATGCAGAGCCTGCCGCCGAGGACATTTTCGGCGGTGAGCGTGGGAACGGCACCGGCAGCGACCTGGAAAATTCAGGTGCCCGGTGGAAAAAGCCCGAACAACGCTTCTGCCTCCCGCACACGGAGACGGCGAGGATGATTCAGATCCAGCGCTTGAATCGTGGCACGCCCCGTTGCTGTGATGCCCGTCATGCGCCTGTCTTCCCAGGCAAACTCGTCCGACCAGCGTTGCCTGCGTGGATGGAAGAGGGCTGTCATCGCCTGTGTGTCTGGATCCACCACATGTGACCGGTCCGATTTGTGCAGATTACAGCTCGGGCAGGCCAGCGCGAGATTGTCCTCAGTGGTGGTGCCTCCACAGGAGACGGGGATGATGTGCTCCACATGAAACGTCGCCCCCTGAAGCGACTGGCTCATGCGGCAATATTCGCAGCGATGTTCCGCGCGTTCTTTGACGAGCACGGCCAAGGCGGCGGGAATAGTCATGCAGGACGCCTGCCAAGGAGTTGCAATGCCTGGGCACGAAGCAGCGAGATCTCCTCGCTGAGTGCGGCAAGGGCGGAAAGCTCCTCTTTCTCAGCAGGTTGCAGAAGCCCCTCGGTGTTGCGGTCCATCAGGCTTTGGAGCTGCCTGTCCGTTTCTGGTGGCAGCCGGAAGTCGCCGATGGACTCAATCCAGGATGTGGGTGCTTCAATCGTGGCAGGCATGTCGGAAAGGTGCGGGCAACATGCCATTTGTCAACGCAGGCTCCTTCACACCCCCGCCGCACGCACCGTCGCGTAGCTCTTTTTGCCTTTGCGCAGGATGCAGAGCCTGCCGCCAAGGAAATGATCGGCGCTTAGCGTCGGCACGGAGCCAGCGTCCACCTGCTGGTTGTTGATGTAGAAGCCGCCGCCTTTCATGAGACGGCCCGCATCGCCCTTGGAGGTGGCGAGGCCGAGGGTGACGAGGAGATCGGCCACCTGCGGGATGTTGGCGAGATCGACTTCGGTGCTCGGGGCAGAAGCGGTGGCTTCGATGAGCGTGCCGACATCGGCGGTGGCGAGATCGGCTCCGCCAAAGAGGGCCTGCGAGGCAAGGATGACTTTTTGCAGTTCCTCTTCGCCATGCACCATGCGGGTGACTTCGGCGGCGAGGCGTTTGTGGCCGCTGCGGAGTTCGGGGCGGGCGTTGTGCTCGGCTTCGATGGCTTCGATCTCTTCATGCGACAGCAGCGTGAACTGGCGCAGGAAGCGCGGCACGTCGGGGTCTTCAGAATTGACCCAGAACTGGTAGAAGGCGTACGGGCTGGTCTTGGCGGGGTCCATCCAGATGGCGCCGGCCTCGGACTTGCCGAATTTTTTGCCGGAACTCGTGGTGATGAGCGGAAAGGTGACCACGAAGGTCTGCTGGCCGCGCAGCTTGCGCACGAGGTCGATGCCGGCGGTCATGTTCCCCCACTGGTCGCTGCCGCCGATCTGTACCGTGCATCCGTGGCGCTCGTTGAGCACGACGAAGTCGTACGACTGCAAAATCATGTAGGTGAACTCGGTGAACGAGATGCCGGACTCCAGACGCGCGGCGACGGATTCCTTCGCGAGCATCCACGCGATGGTGAAGTGCTTGCCCACATCGCGCAGCAGCTCGACGGCGCTGAGTTTGCAGATCCACGAGGCGTTGTCTTCGATGATGGTCTTGTCGGGGACGAGGATGCTCCTAATTTGCACCTCGATGCGTTTCACAAACGCGGCCACGGTCTCGGGCGTGTTGAGCGTGCGTTCGTTCGCCTTGCCGCTGGGATCGCCGATCAATCCGGTGCCGCCGCCGACGATGGCGATGGCCTTGTGCCCATGCTCCTGCACGCGGCGCAGCGCCATGAGCGGCAGCAGGTTGCCGATGTGCAGGCTGTCAGCCGTGGGGTCAAAGCCGCAGTAAAAGGTCTGCTGTGTCTTGAGGGCTGCTTTGAGGGCTTCGAGGTCGCTGCACTGCTTGAGCAGGCCGCGCCATTCGAGATCGGCGATCAGGTCGGTCGTGGGCATGAGGAAAAAATGACGAAATCAGAATGAGGAATGACGAATGAAATCCGAATGTCGAGGTGGCGACGCGAAATTCGTCATTCGCCATTCTGGTTTCGTCATTCCCGTTAGGGTGCCGATCCGGGCTCGGTGCGCAGGAGCTGCTTGCCATTGAAGCGTTCGCCGGGCTTGAACAGCCAGCCGGGGCTTTCGTTGACCAGTTCCCAGCGGCGCAGCTCGAACTCCGGCAGGATCATGTTGCTGTTCGGGTCAAACACCCGGCGGCCGGTGTAGCGGCCGTAGATGCGGTATTCGTTGTTGTGATCGTCACCGTAGGCGTATCCACCGTCGTTGGGCTCCTCAGGCAGGCGGAAGGGGATTTTCATGAAGCGCTCGTTCATGATGACGAGCTTCGAGGCGCTCCAGTCCTGCCCCGGACTGCGCAGATAGCCCCAGAAATGCGTGAATGGGATATGGAAGCGGCGGCCGATGTAATAATCCCCGCGCGGCTCCATGGCGATCTGACGCCGGCGTGCATCGGCCTGCGGGCCGGTGGCTGGCGCGGAGCCGGTTTCACAGCCGGTCATGAACAGGCTGAGAAGGCAAAACAGGAGGGAGAAAACGAGACGGGTCGGCATGGCGGTCGGCATTGTGCCGCACCGCGCCGCTGCCGCAATGGGAAAGGCGGAGGTCGGAGTTCAGAAATCAGAGGTCGGAAGTCAGAGATCAGAGGTGCTGGAGCCCACTTCACGTTCGCAATGCGCTGCAAGTCCCCGCCCGCCGCCACGTTCCCGCGCCATGAAACGCTTCCTCATTCTCTTCTCCGCCCTTTGCCCTTGGCTCTTCTTGTCCTCCGTAGCCTTGGCGAAGGAGGATGCACGGCCCAACGTCGTCGTCATCCTCAGCGACGACCTTGGCTGGGGCAGCGTCGGCTGCTACGGCGCGAATCCCAAACTGGTTAGCACGCCAAACATCGACCGGCTCGCCAAAGAGGGCCGCCGCTTCACGGATGCGAACACCACCTCGTCTGTCTGCTCCCCCACACGCTACTCCATGCTCACCGGCCGCTACTGCTGGCGCACCTCCCTCATCAGCGAGGTGCTCGGCACCACCGCGCCGCTGCACATCGAGACCACGCGTCTCACCGTGGCCTCCCTGCTGAAAAATCAGGGCTACCACTGCGCCGCCGTCGGCAAATGGCACCTCGGCTACGGCACGGCGGCGAAGTGCGATTACACGAAGGAATTGAAGCCCGGGCCGCTCGAAATCGGCTTCGACTACCACTTTGGCGTCCCCGCCAATCACGGCGATCTCAGCGGCGTCTATGTCGAGAACCACTGGGTTTACGGCTTGAACAAGGAAAGCCCGTCCTCGCCCAGCCCGCCCTACGTCACCATGAGCCAGCAGAAGGGCAAGGCGGTCAAAAACCTCGAGCTCAACGCCCCGAAGCGCATCGACGACGAGGTCATGGCCACGCTCACCGACAAGCTCGTGACCTGGATCGGCCAGCAGAACGCGGAGAAGCCGTTTTTCGTCTATTTCACGCCCGTGGCCGTCCACAACCCGATCACGCCTTCGAAGCAAACCGCCGGGAAAAGCAAAGGCGGGCCGTTTTGCGACTTCATCAGCGATCTGGACATCAGCGTGGGCCGAGTGCTGGACGCGCTCGACAAACAGGGCCTCGCCAAAAACACGCTCGTGCTCTTCACCAGCGACAACGGCGGCGTGAACAAGCCCACCGGCGACACCCCGCAAAACGTGGCCCAAACCGCCGGATTGAAACCCGTGGGGCCGTTTCGCGGTGGAAAGCACGATGTGTGGGAAGGCGGCTTCCGCGTGCCTTACCTCGTGCGCTGGCCCGGTCATGTGCCCGCAGGCACCGTGAGTGATGAAACCATCAGCATCGTCGATACGCTCGCCAGCATTGCCGCCATCACCGGGGCCAAGCTGCCGAAGGCCAGCGAGGCCGCCGAGGACAGCCACGATGTCTCCCAAGCATGGCTTGGTGCCAAACACGAAAGCCCCATCCGCCCGGACGTGATCGTTCACGGCTCAGACGGCACCTTCGCCATCCGCAAAGGCCCGTGGAAGTGGATCGAGGGCGTGCCTGCCGACGACGTGAAGCCCGCCGCGAAAAAAGCCCGTGCCAATCAGATGCAGCGCATGCTTTACGACGTACGCCAGGACATCGCCGAGGCCAGCGATGTGTCTGAGAAGCATCCCGAAGTGGTGAAGGAGCTGGAAACACTGCTCAACCGCTACCGCGACGGCGGTTACAGCCGTGAACTCCCGCCCGCGGGCGTCAAACCGAAGTCACAGACGGTCGAGCTGCCTCCGCTTACCAACGCGCAGCCCGTGGACGTGAAAACCTTCAAATCCTCACGCGGCAAAAAGTGGGCACCCCGCGACGGCGCCATGTTTGGCCGGGCCGGCACGAAAGGCAGCGCCCTTACCGGACCGCTCGCTATGAAAGACGGTGCCTTCGAGTTCCAAATCCTGCTGGGCGAGGCTGATCGTCATTCCCTGCGCATTCACACCGCCGGAAACGCCCGCAGCTTCCGCGTCGTCCTCTCCCGCGCCTTCCTTGAAATCGCCAAAAACCCCGAGAAAGGCGAAGGACCGGACAAGGTGGTGTCTCTCGGCAAAACCCAGGTGAAATTCAAATCTGCCGAGTGGCAAACCTGCCGCGTCACCTTCCAAGGCGACGAGATCACCGTCCAATTTGCCGGAACCACCACCCAGGCCAAACACGCGATCTTTGCCGAGGCGAAAGACCAGATCCATTTCATCGCCTTCGACGGCGAGGTGGGCATCCAGCAGCTCGTGGTCGCGAAGTGAGGCCGGAGTTGGCTCACTTCTCAGGCTGAGAGCTTGTTTCCACCAAGCGTGCTCTGATGAGGCGGCAATCTTTGGCATCCAGCGTGATCTCCAGCACGCTACCGCGATCCCACTCCGCGCCTGGACCGGGGCCGTCAAAGACGGTATTCCCGAGGGAAAAGGCCGTGCTGCCGCTGGGATGATGCTCCAGCGGCTGCAAGGCGTGCGGCCCGCAGCCAGCGATGAGATGGACGCCGTTTTGGAGAAGCTGCGCGGCAATCTCACGCTGCCGCGTGCTTGGAGTGGTGCTGTGCTCACGGCCCCAATGTGGCAAGGCGATGATAAAATCAGCCTTCGCAGTGACTTTGGGCAAAACAGCGTCTTCACGCGAATCATCGAAGGCAAACACGGCGATGCGTTTGCCGCGAATCTCGAAGATTCTCGCCTCACGACCGATGGGAACGATGTTTTCGGCCTCAAGCGCCTGTTTCGTGGCTGTGTTGCCCTCGGGGCCGAGATCGAGCGCGTGGTTGTTTTCGACACTCAGGCCGTCGAGACCGGCCTCACGCAAAAGCGCGGCGGCTTTCGGCGTCGCGATGAGTTGCATCCGGTTTTTCGGCAGCGCAGTGCCGATGACGCATTCGAGATTCCCGAGCGCGAGATCAGCCCGCTGCAACATCGGCGCGATGCGCCCCAGCGGGTCGGTTTGAGCGGCAATGCCGCGCCCGAGCATCAAATCCCCGCAGATGGCGATGCGGATGACGGCTTCTGGCTCGCGTATCGTCATTAGCTCCGGTTTGCGACGACCAGCGCGGAGTTGGGCGAAGGGCAGAATCTCCGGCCGGCCTTCGAGCTGATGCACGCAGAGATCGGAGTCGTCGAGCTGTCCGAGTGGTGGGCGGTCTTTCCACAAGGCAGCGAGGTGGGAGCCGAAGTGCAGCAGCGTTGGCTGCTCAATCGCTGTGACGGGCGTTAAAAACGGCTTCACATCCGCCGGGCTGCCCCAGGGCAGCAGCCAGCCTTCCGCACGCAGCGCCGCTGTGATGAAGTTCGCGCAGTCCGCGCCATGCCGTGCCTCCGCGCCGGTGAGCGTGTCGCGTGTGAGCAGCCGTGAATCAAACACATACGACAGGCCGAATTGTCGGCTCCACTCGGCATGGAGGCCTTCGGTGCCGGGTTTGCTGACGCAGAGGATTTCAGCGGGCGTGAGCGTGGACTCACCATCACGGATGACCTCGGCGAAAATCTCGAAGGTGCCGCAATCATGGCCAACTGCGATCTGGTCGAGCGTGATGCGGCCCAGCGCCGGGCCTTCGGCGAGGAGGTGGCGCTTCTGCCACATCCAGCGCGGAGCATTCGTGGCAAAGCCGAGATTGGCATCACTGATGCGGTAGCTCGTGTCTGCGGAACGCAGCGCCCACCAACGCACGCGCGCGCCGATGGGCTCGGGATCGAGCATGATGGCTGTCTGCGGTTTGAATTCGAGTTCCCAGGTGCTGTTCGTGGCTTTGAGATGTTCTGGAACAATGATGCGATGCTGAAACGGCTCGCCTGCCCAGGCGTCCGCGCAGGGATGCGCGTGGTTTCGCAGCAGGCTGCGCAGTTCAGGTCCTGCCTGGGTGATGTCGAGCGCAGGAATCTGCCTCCCCTGCCGCTCCAGCAGCCGCGCCATGAGCGAACGATCCGGCCCGGTCTTGGCGAAGGGATCGAAATGCACCGTGGCATTCGGCACGCGCCACGCCGCGTCGAGCGCCATTGTGGTCAGTCGCTCCGCCTGCGCCGCGTCCTTCAGATAGGGCGAGGAAATGGCAAAGCTCAGGCTGCGCAGCGCCCGCAGACGCGTGAGCACGTCCATGATGCGTTCCAAATCTTCTTCTGGCTCTTTCGCGAAGTAGTCGAGGTCGATGCTGGCGACCACGAGCTTTGACTCCGGCCATGATCGGGCCTGTGCGGCGAAGTTTTCCAAGCTCATCACGCGATACCGCCCCGCCAGCGGCCCCGCTTCACGCGGCAGCGCCTCCTCATGCGCGTCGAGATACTCACGGGCGTCTGATTCGAGGGCCGCGCGTTCTTGTTCGCTCAGCTTCGCCGCCGGAATCCAGATCACTTCAGCGATGGGCGCGGGCATCAGCGGCTCGATCCAGTTGAAGCACTGGATGCGGCCTGTCCTGCGCCATTCGGCGAGCATTTCCGCGCGTTTCTGGATGGTGGGGCCGCGCCGGATCGCCGTGCGAACGTCATCGGAGTTCGCGATGCCGTTGGCGTCCGAATGCGCGTCGATCAGCACCAGCGTGTGCGGTTCGTTGAACGGCAGCGTCTCGACCAGATGGTAGAATGCCCCCGCATGCGATTCCTCGATGTGGATGGGGAGAGTCTGGGCCTGGATGAGCGAACTGATGCCAGCGGCGAGAATCGAGAGAAGCCTGAATTTGCACCGCAGAATGAAAAGCCGCAGAGGTTTTGTGTCTGAACTCTGCGGCCATCCCATCTTGTCTGTGGCGGTGTAAATTCAGTCTGGCGTCATCATCCGCGATGCTCAATGGCAGCCGCAGCCTTCGCCACAGCCTTTGGAGAAGATTTCCGCCTCAGAAGGCACCTGACCGCGCTCCAGACTCTTGCCGACGAAGCTCGTCACCACTTCGGCGATGCCGCGCAGCACGTCTTGTGCCTCGATGAAGCTCAGGATGGCCGGATTCGCATCGCAACTGTCCTGTAGCTCCGTGAAGCGGCCGATTTCTTCGCCCGTGGGTTCTTCGCCGTTGTGCTGCTTCTGGTGCAGCGCGCGGCCCATCGTGGCCATCTCACGATAAAGCGACACGGCTTCTTCATTGGCGAGGAATGCCTCGGCCTTCTCGCGGGCGCTTTGCACGTCGCTGTCAGCCACGAGGGTTTCGCACAGTTCGACGATCTTGGATTTGATTTGGGGGGATGCGGTCATGGGGCCGCGAGGGTAGGCAAAAAAGCCCGTTGCGCAGAAAAAAGTCGGAATATTTGCCCTTCCCTGCTCTCCCAGCAAGACGCGCCATGAAACACCTCCTCGCTGTCCTGCTCCTCGTCACGTTTTCCGCCACCGCCGCCACACCAGAGGACTTCACCGTCAGAGCTGCCGCAGGCAAAGGCAGCTTCACGCTCAAAGAGGCGCGCGGGAAGTTTGTTGCTATCCACTTCCTCCTCAAAACCGAGTGCCCGCTGTGCCTCAAGCATACGCGAGATTATTTTACCAAGGCACCCACGCTGCCAAACGCCGTGCAGCTCTTCCTCAAACCGGATTCCGACAACGAAATCGAGGCATGGGCCGCGAAACTGCCCGCCGAGGATCTCGCGAAGAACCCCATCTATCGCGATCCCTACGCGAAGCTGGCCAAAGCCTTCGACATTCCCGACGGCTACAAGTTCCACGGCCAAGTCGTCCACTATCCAGCCACCGTGCTGATCGGGCCTGATGGCAAGGAAGTCTTCCGGCACGTCGGCAAGAGCAACAGCGACCGGCTGTCGTTTGAGGCGCTGGCGGCCAAAGTGGCAGAGCTGTCGAAGTGACGGCTCACCACGACCTCGCCATCTCCAGATTGTGCTTGAAGCCCTCGCGCACGAGGGAGAGGTCGGAATCCATCGCCAGCCAGGTGAAGCCGAGGGCTTTGAGCTTCTCCTTGTCATCCGCATGACGGACGAGGATGCCGCAGCCTTTGCCGTGATCCTTGGCTGCCTTTGCGATGGCGTTCACGCAATCATCATAGGGCAGCGGTGAGTTCCGGGCCTTCAGATCGTAACTCAAATCTGCCGGGCCGATGAAAAGCGCGTCAATGCCCTCCACCGCCGCGATTTGATCCGCGTTTGCCACTGCGTCCGCTGTCTCGATTTGGGCCAGGATGATCGGCTTGGGCATCTCACCAGCCGGAAGTCTCATGCCATAGCCATATGCACGCACCGTGCGCGAAACTCCGCGATGCCCCTTCGGCGGATAATACGCCGCATGCACGCAGTGCTGCGCTTCCGCCACGGTGTTCACATGCGGCACCATGATGCCATCCGCTCCCCAATCGAGCACCCGGCTGATCAAATCAGGATGCGGCGCACTCACACGAACAATCGCCAGCGTCTGGCTGCCGCGCAGGGCTCGCAGTTGGTTCGGCAGCGCGGCTTCGGATTCGCAACCGTGCTCCAAGTCGATGAGCACCCAGTCAAAGCCGCATTCCGCCGCGAGTTCCGTAACCGCAGGTGATCCGATGGAGAGAAAGGTTCCGATGTGTGGTTGTAGCGCGGAATTCCGGTTCCGAGATTCGTGCGAGTGGTCAGTGATGTTCATGCCGGGAATGTAGCTCGCTATTCCGATACCGAGAAAACGCGGTCGCGGAATCGGAATTCCGCGCCACATCGGCACCATGCCGCGTGACAATGATTTCGCCTTTGAATCCAACGCCGAGGCAATCAGGCGGCTACGGGCGTGTATTTCGCAGATCCCGGCTTCATGATGAGCGCTTGCCAGCGTCGCATCTGAAACTTACTATCACCCCATGCTGTCCATCTTGTCCCAGCCGGCCTTCCAGCAACGCGCCTTGCCGCTGTCTGTTGAGGCATGGCATCAAATGATCGCCAAGGGACTGGCTCCAGAACGTGCGGAACTCATCCGGGGCGTGATCATCGAAAAAATGAGCAAGTCCATCCTTCACACCAAACTGGCAGACGCGCTGATCGAGTTTTTGCGCTCGGTCGTCAGCGATATGTTCTGGGTTCGCCAGGAAGCACCTTTGACCCTCAGGGATTCCGAGCCTGAGCCGGACATCTCCGTCGTCGAGGGCCGCCGCGCTGACTACCACGCACATCCGGCCACCGCGCGGCTCGTGGTCGAGGTGTCCGTCAGCAGCCTCCTGGTTGATCGTGAGATGGCGGACGTTTACGCGGAAGCCGGGGTGGCTGAATATTGGATCGTCAACGCGACGGAACTCTGCATCGAAGTGTATCGTGAGCCGGTTGAAGGTCGCTACCAGAACCAGCAGCGCTGCGGCGCTGGTGTTGTGCTGGAATGCACGGCTCTCAGTGGCGTGAAAGTCGATGTCACGGAGTTTTTCGCTGCAGCCAGCGCCTGAGGTTCAGACTTTCATCCAATGCCGAGGTGATCAGGCAACTGCGGGCGTCTATTTGACCGATGGATTCGTCTCCATCTGCTTCTTTTCACCCGCCTGCCTGAAATGCTCATAACTTTCGCCGTAGTATTGCCAAGGATATCTTGAATCGGGTGGATATGAGGAAAGCCAAGTTTCAAAGTTCGGATGATAACCATGTCGCCACACAGCAGGATTGGAAACAAATCCATTGGTTATGCACCACGGAGTCCAGACGGACATACAGAATTGCTGTAGTTTACCAAGGGCGCGATGTTCCAGCATGGCCTTCTTCTTCACAAACTCATCGCGTGTGCATCTGCCATCATAAGCCGCGAGCTCAATCTCGCTAAATTCACACGCGTTTTCCAGATTCAGAAGCTCAAACACCGCGCACCGCCAAAGCTTCTCGAACGTCTCATTATGGCCGTCGGCAATCGCTGGTGTGATGTCTTTGATGTACAGATAGGCATTGTCCGGACCACGACAGTGCATTGCTTCGAACGTTTCAACCGGCGGAGCTTCATGCCACGCGGTCCAGAATTGGGTCGTCTTGCCCGCGTAGCGCTCGGCGACCCACTGCCATATGCTGTCCTGCTGGCTCACCCAGAAGATCTGTTTGCCGATGTGGTAGTTCTTCATGATCGGCCGGTCGGCCAGCATGTGGCTCATCTGACGCTTTGACCACTTCTGGGCTGGATCATCCGTTTGTGCGGCAACACCTGCGGCTGATTGTGCGCTGACGGAAAGGGTTCCTGCCAGCAAGAGAAGCAGCATTGCCTTCCGCACGATCATGGGCAGACGCTATCACGCCGCCACCGGCGCGTCAAACCAGCGGTCGTGCTCTTTGATGAGGTCGATGAGACGCTCGACGGCCTCGCCTTCGGGAATGTTGAACTTCACCGCCGTCTTGCCGACGTAGAGATTGATCTTCC
>DNXB01000556.1 GCA_003506995.1 Verrucomicrobiales bacterium | reverse complement strand
CGTGATCTTGCGGGAAAGGTCGCCGCGCGCGACCGCCGTCGTCACTGCCGCAATGTTGCGGACCTGGGCGGTCAAATTGGAGGCCATCGCGTTGACGGAGTCGGTAAGGTCTTTCCATGTTCCCGCCACACCGGGCACCACGGCCTGGCCGCCAAGCCGTCCTTCGGTGCCGACCTCGCGCGCCNNGTGTTGATGGCCTCCTTGAGCTGCAAAATTTCGCCACGCACGTCCACGGTGATCTTTTTCGACAAGTCACCGGCGGCGACCGCGATGGTCACGTCCACGATGTTGCGCACCTGCGCGGTCAGGTTGCCTGCCATCTGATTCACGCTCTCGGTGAGATCCTTCCACACGCCGGACGCGCCTTTCACCTGCGCCTGCCCTCCCAGCTTGCCCTCGGTGCCCACTTCGCGGGCGACACGCGTCACTTCCGAGGTGAAAACCGAAAGCTGGTCGATCATCCGGTTCACCAGCTTGGCCGAATGCAGGAACTCGCCCTCCAGCGGACGGCCATCGACCTCGATCGCCATCGACTGTCCGAGATCACCCTTTGCCACGGCGCCAATGGTTCGCGTGATCTCCGTCGTCGGGCGCACGAGATCGTCCATCAGCGTGTTCAGCGCCTGCACTTCATCCGCCCACCCCCCCACCATGCCGGTGATGACGATGCGCTGCCGCAGGCGTCCTTCTTTGCCCACCACTCGGGACACCCTGGCGGCCTCCCCCGCGCGACGCTCGCTCATGCCAAGCACGTCGTTGAACGCATCAGCGATCTTGCCACGCACGCCCGTCCATCCCTCTGGCATGCGTCTGGTGAAGTCCCCCTTGCGAAAAGCCAGCATGGCGGCCAGCAGTTCCAGCTCCCATGCCTCGCCGGTTCCATTGTCTTTGTCGGATGGCCGCTTCCTCGACGTGGTGGTGGTGGTGGAACCGGCAGGGGGGNNGGAGAATTTATGTCCTATCGCTTCTCAGCTACTATCAGGTCGTATCCTGATTGTCACATCGGACACATTTTTTCAGACCACCGGGGGGCTGCGCACGATTTTCTCGATGGCCTTGATTTTCACACATCCACAGAGCCCTCCGGTTTCGAACCTCATGCGGACTGCAAACCTTCCCAGGAGTTGCAACGCCAAGACCGTGTCTATTTTTGTGATTTATTATTCATCCACCCCGTGTTCGAGCAGGAACTCCCGCCTTCAATTCGCAACTTCATCTCCCGCTATGTTCGATCAGTCGAACAACTGGAGATTCTGCTTCTGTTCAGCCGACAGCCAGGGGTCGCATGGTCCGTCCAGACAGTCTATGACACGATCCTGAGCACGCCCCAGTCGGTGGAGCGATGGCTCGACGAGCTGGTTCGGAACGGACTGCTTGAGAGGCTTTCTGATCCGGCCCCCGGCTACCGCTGCTGCACCGATGAGGGCCTGGTCTCGCAGATGACCGCGCTTGGAGAATTCTACCGTACCAGGCCGGTTCGAGTCATTGAGGCCATTTACAAGCGTGATGTCAATGCCGCGCAGAGCTTCGCCGACGCCTTCAAAATAAAAACCACCGACCCAACCTCATGATGGGCACAATCATCTACCTCCTATGCGCGTTCACCTGCCTCGGGGCAGCGGTGCTCTTATGGCGCGGCTATCGTCGCAGCCGTCAGCGCCTGTTGTACTGGAGCGCGCTGTGTTTTGCCATCATGGCGGTCTCCAACGGCCTCCTCATCCTGGATCTCGTCCTGCTGCTGGATTTTTATCTGCTGCCTTGGCGCAGCGGGGTCACTCAAATTGCCCTGCTCGTTCTATTGTACGGTCTAATCTTCGAATCCGACTAGCCATGATGCTGAACCAATTCTTCGCCGGCGCGGCCACCATCAGCCTGCTCGTCATTGCCATGTTCTTTCTCCGGTTCTGGAAGAGAACGCAGGACCGGTTGTTCCTCTTTTTTGCCGGGGCTTTTGTTTTTCTGATGCTCGAACGGATCGTCCGCGCCGTCATGTCGGTGGAAACCGAGTGGGCGCCCTATGTTTACACCATCCGGCTCCTCGCATTCGTCCTGATCATCATCGCCGTGGTGGACAAGAACCGCCGCTCCTGACGGCCGGGCTGGCGGCGGACGGCGTTCACAAACATATCGACGTCACCTGCTGAATATGCTGGAATGATTTTGAACGATCATTCTCATGGCATCATCAACACAGCCGCGCGCTTCATGACCACCCCGAACCACGAAACGATCCTCATTGTTGACGACCAGGAGGAGAATCTCCGGGGCATCGGCAATGTGCTCTCTCTGATGGCCTACGACATCATTCTTGCCAGCAGCGCGGAGCAGGGCCTCCAGCGGCTTTCCGCAGCCACGCCTGACCTCATCCTGCTGGATGTCATGATGCCTGGGACGGACGGACTCACCGCGTGCCGCCAGATCAAGGCCGAGGCCCGCTGGGCTGACATCCCCGTCATTTTCCTCTCTGCGGATGATGATAAAAATGTCATCGTGCAGGCGCTTGAAGCCGGCGGCGTGGACTACGTCACCAAGCCTTTTAACATGGCTGAGCTTGTCTCGCGCGTGCGCACCCAGCTTGCGCTGAAACGCGCCAGAGACCAGTTGCGAGCGCTTGCTGAAGACAAGGATGAGCTCATGGGCATCATGGCGCATGACCTGAAGAACAGCCTGGCTGGAATGAGGCTCAGCGCATGCCTGCTGCAGGCCAGGCTTGCCGATCTGCCGTCCCGCTGCGCCCCGTTGGTCAACAACATCGTGAACGCCAGCGAGCGCATGCTGGCATTCATGCAGGAGTTTCTCGCAAACCAATGCGCCGAACAACTTCAGATGAGATGTGAAGCCGTGAACCTGGGGGAGGTGGTGGCCAAGGTCGCCGCCGCCCACCAGACGGCGGCAGGCACGAAAAAAATCACTTTGACCTGGCATGCGCCCAAGGAGGCCGTGTTGGTGATGGCAGACATCGAAGGGGTGACGCAGACGCTGGAAAACCTGGTGTCGAATGCCATCAAGTTTACCCCAGAAGGCGGAGAGGTGCGGATCACCGCGCGACAACCGACGGCAGGCATGGTGAAGTGTCTGGTGAGCGACACCGGGCCAGGCTTCACCCCCGAAGATCGCACCAAGATGTTCCAGCGCTATGGCCGCCTCAGCGCACAGCCCACCGGCGACGAACCCTCCACAGGGCTCGGCTTGTCTATCGTGAAGCGTTTGATGGATGCGATGGGCGGCACTGTCACCCTGGCTGAGAGCACGGGCAACGGCGCCGGCGCGGAGTTCATCATCGCATTGCCGGTCCCGGCATAAAAAAGCCGAGGCAGGCTGATCGAATCACCGATTGGTGCGGGTGGGCCCAAATGCCTGGCCTGCATGCGCGGGCGGCGGTTCCATCCCAAAACAAAAACGCAGCCGTTCACCCTTTCAAAACCGAATACACATCACCGACATCCAGCTCACCATGAAAAGCACCTCCAGTGTGGTGGTTCTCATCGCCGGGGCTCGTGGCAAACAATGGCGAAGTTTCAACCGTTCACGTCTGGGCAAAGCTTCCAGTAAAATCTCCAAACTGCCACCCATCTGCCGGGGCTTTCTCTTCCGAGGTCGATGGCAGGGGGAAGTGCCAGCGTCACCGTTTTCCTGCCATGGACTCCTTCAACCACACGCTGACGCGGTTCTTGAGCTTTTTCAGCGTGCTGCTGGTCATCACCGCGCTGCATCTTGGGGCGGCGCTGCTGATACCGTTGTCGC
>DNXB01000538.1 GCA_003506995.1 Verrucomicrobiales bacterium | reverse complement strand
CGTTGTGGTGGCCGGCGTCTCCGTCGGTCGGGTGGAGGCGATCCGCGTCGATGCGGAAGATTTCACCGCCATCGCCACGCTGCGTGTCATGTCCGGGCTGAAACTGCCCACCGACTCGATGGCCTCGATCAAGACCACCGGCCTGATCGGTGACAAATACATCCTGCTCGCGCCTGGCGCCGATGAAACCTCGCTCAAAGCCGGTGATCGCATCACCATGACTGAATCCTCGGTCGATATTGAGTCCTTGATTGGCAAAATGGCCTTCGGTAGTGTTGAGAAAGAAAACTCCCCAGCCCCAGCTCCCGTCCCATGATCTCCCGCATCCTTCTCACCACTCTCATCACCTGCTCGTTTGCCGCCGGGCTTGCCGCCTCGCCCGAGGAGGCGCAACAACGTCTGAAAACTGCGGTGAACGAGGTGCTCGGCGTGGCCGACCGCGTCGCGAACCGTGCCACCATGGCCGAGAGTCTGCGCCCGACGCTGCAGAAGCACATCAGCTTTGAGACGATGACGCGTCGCGCCGTCGGTCTTGGATGGAAAACATTCACGTCGGCGCAGCAGAAGCAGGCCGTCCAGCTTTTCACCACGCTCATCATCCGCAGCTACAGCGGCAAGTTCACGCCCGGCGAGCATCCGGTCATCAATTACCAGAAGGCGCAGACGCCTGCCGCCGGTCGCGTCGATGTGCCCACCAGCATGGTTTACAAGGGCAGCCGTTACAGCGTGACCTACCGCATGGAGCAGGAGTCCGGCTGGCGCATCGCCGATGTCGTCATCGAAGGCGTCAGCCTCGTCGCCAATTACCGCAGCCAGCTCGACGCCCAGTATAAAAAAGGTGGCGCAGAAGCTGTCTTAGGCTCTCTATCGCAGTCCGTCTCCCGACCCCAATGAAAATCACCATCCTCCGCCTTATGCTTTCAGGTGCTGTTGCGTTAGCAGCGGCTTGTTCCACCCCCCGGTCACCGAAGGTGGTGGCTGACAGCAAGCCTCAGGCCGCCAAGCCGGGGACCGCGAAGGCCGCTCCGGTGGCACAGACCGGCACGGATGAGCTGGACGACTACGCGGAGGCATCTGTCTCCGATCCGCTGGAGCCCTTCAACCGCGTCATGTTCAAGATGAACGACTGCCTCTACCTCGTCATCTTCCGCCCGGTTTCCAAAGGCTACGAGTTCGTGCTTCCCAAGCCGGTGCGCAAAGGCATCGACAACGCCTTCGAGAACGTGAAATACCCCGTTCGTTTCGTGAACTGCGCCCTGCAGGGCAAGTTCAAGCGCGCCGGGCAGGAGACCGGCAAGTTCCTCATCAACACCCTGGGTGGTGTCGGCGGCATCTTCCGTGTGTCGGACAAGGTTCCTTCTCTCGTCAACATCCCCGCCGAGGATCTCGGCCAGACCCTCGCCAAGTGGGGCGTCGGCCACGGCCCGTTCATCGTGCTGCCGTTGATGGGGCCAAGCACCGCGCGTGAGACCGTTGGTCTCGCCGGAGATTATGTCCTCAACCCCGTCAATTGGGGGCTTTTCTGGCATGGCGGTGGCGACTGGGAGCACGACTGGACCATGATCCCGCCTGCCGCCAACACCCTGCGCTCTCTGCCGGAGCAGCTTGAGATCTACGACGCCGCCACGAAGGACGCCGTCGATCCCTACCTCTCCGCCCGCAGCGCCTTCATTCAAAATCGTGCTGATGCGGCCGGGAAGTAGCCCTTTCCTCTGAGCTTTGAAGCCGTGGAC
This sequence comes from Verrucomicrobiales bacterium, assembly GCA_003506995.1. Taxonomy (GTDB): domain Bacteria; phylum Verrucomicrobiota; class Verrucomicrobiia; order Verrucomicrobiales; family Verrucomicrobiaceae; genus Prosthecobacter. The sequence goes on along the minus strand of DNXB01000538.1, from coordinate 5,638 downwards.
GGGTTTAAACCCTCCACGGCTTTTTCATGGGGTCACTTCGCCTTGTCTTTGCCCTTCTTGCCCTTGCCTTTGGCATTCGTCTTGGTGTCAGCGATGAACGGCTCATGCTCAAACGGCACCGGATCGGCCGTGACACGCGGATCACCCACGGCCTTGAGCTTTTCCATCAGCTCGGCGGCCATCCTCGCTTTCACCTCGGCATAGCCAGATTCGGCGGCCACGTTGATCGTCTGCTCTGGGTCTTTGCTGAGGTCATACAGCTCCTCCTGCGGCCTTTTCGCAAAAGCGTAGTCGAAGTGCCACTTGTACTGCGAGTCGTTGCGATGCTGGATCAGCCACGCCTTGGCGGGCGAGGCATCCATGTCCGGGAAGGCCACATAGGTCTCGTTTTCCATGTCGTCCTGGCTTGGCGTGAAGCTGTCGGTGAGCAGCTTGTAGTCCCCCATCGGCATGCGCTCAGGCTTGAAGTTGTGGATGTAGAGGAAGCCGTCCTTGCGCAGCGCCCGCTGCGGATACGGCAGATTGCCTTCGCGAGCGATGCTCACATGCCGCTCGCGGCCGGTGATAACGTAATCGCGCTCCGGTTCCACAAGGCCGCTTTTTCCAGACTTCATCACGCTGACGATACTCTTGCCGTTCACGCCGGGCGGAATCGTCGCGCCGCCGATCTCCATGAAGGTTGGCGCCAGGTCCATGAGGTTCACAAAGTCGTCGATGAAGCGCCCGCCGGGCTGTCCGGGCCAGCGAATCGCCAGCATGACGTTCGTGCCGAAGTCGTAGAGGTTGCACTTGCCGCCTGGGAAGCCCGGAGCGCCATGGTCGCCGCTGATGACGATCACTGTGTTGTCGTATTCGCCGGCTTCTTCGAGCTGCTTGATCAAAACACCCACCTGCGCGTCGAAAGCCTGGATTTCACCGAGATAGCTGCCGAAGTCCTCGCGGAATTCCGGCACGTCCGGCAGATGCTTCGGCAGCTTGCCCTTCAAATCATCCGGTTTGATGCCCCACTGCGCCTCGCCGCTGCCTTTGACCCATTTGCGATGCACATTCGTCGGCCCGTGCCAGAACAGGAACGGCGCTCCTTTGGGCCGCGCCGCCAGGAAGCTGTCAAAGTTGCCGCGCACCTCGTCGTAGATCTGCTGTTTGGCCGCCTCGACGGAAATGCCCTCCTTCATCATCTTGTCCACGTTCTGGGAGAACTGATTGCAGCGGCCTCCACTCTTTTGATACGCGTGCGCCTGTCCGCCGAAAGGCGCGTCCGCCGGCTCTCCCGGACTCCACACCTTGTAAGCTTTGCCGATGTGGTAGCCCTGGTCCTTCAGCAGCAGCGGAAAGCTCGGGATCGCCGGGTCCCACACCGCGCCGTTCAAGATCGCGGCACGGCCCGTGTTGAAGAAGTAGCGGCCGGAAACCAGCGCGCTGCGGCACGGCGTGCAGCTCGGCGCGTTCACATAAGCCCGGCGGAACAACGCTCCCTCACGCGCGATGCGGTCAATGTTTGGCGTTTTGACCACCTGGTTCGGCGAGGGGAACTTCTCATGCTCCGCGTAAATGCTGGCGTAGCGGCCCCAGTCGTCCGCGAAGAGAAAGAGGATGTTGAGAGGCTTCTCAGCGGCGGCGCTGAGCGTGGTGAGGGCAAGAAGACAAATCAGAGATCGCATGGCTGCTCTTGAACGTCATGCCTGCGGTCAAACCTTCGCCAAAATACGTCCAAACAATTCACTCGTCAGAACGCACTCGCATCGGCACACTGGGCGCATGATTCACGCCCTGCTCGATGCCACGCAAGTCCTCGGCACCGTCGAAATCGACGGCGCCACACACGAAGTCTGTGCCGAGGCTGTCGCGAATCACGACCGCCACACCAACCTGCTCACCATCAGCCTCCGCGCCTTCATCCGCTCCGAAAAACAGGACCACATCGGCGAAATGACCACGCCCTCATGGATTCCGCAGCCGCAGACCGTCACCGAGCATGTTGAGGCTGGTGAGGCGCACGAAATGGCAAATGAGGTCTTTGCCACCTGGCGGCGCAAGGTGTACGGCTTGATTCCGCATTGAGTTGGTTGCAAGCCGTGTCTTCCACCGCATCAATGACGTCGATGAACCTCCGCTCATTGCTTTGTCCCGCAGTCGTCCTCACGCTTGCCTCCTGCTCCGTCGGCCCGGACTTCAAGCTGCCGGACGTGATGCTGCCGGCGAAGTGGAAAAGTGGCGCGAGCGTGAGCGATCTGCCGATGCCGGGCGAGTGGTGGCAGTTGTTCGGTTCCTCCGAGCTGAACCGGCTCGTGGCGCAGGCGATTGAGAACAATCAGGAGCTGCGCGCCGCCCTGGCGCGAGTGGAGACAGCACGGGCGCTCATCGGTGTGCAGCAGGCGGACTGGTTCCCGCAGCTCAGCATGAAGAATGGCATGAACTATGAGCACCTCTCGCTCACTTCCTTCGGCGCGAACCTGCCTCCAGGCATTCCGCTGCCGGGTCTTGAACGCAGGCGCTTCCAAAACCTCTTTGAACTGGGTTGGGAGCTGGACCTGTGGGGACGCGTGCGGCGCGGAGTCGAAGGCGCGAAGGCCGGCGAGACGGCGGCGGCAGAAACACTCGCCGCCCAGCGTCTGAGCCTCGCCGCAGAGGTGGCGCGGCTGTATTTCCTCGCGCATTCGATGGACCGGCAGATGCAGGTGGTGAACGACACCCTGAGCTGGCGTCAGGAGGCGCTGAAGCTCCAGGAATCCCGCTTCAAAGGCGGTCTGGCGAATGAGATGGACGTGTCACGCGCACGGACGGAGCTGGAGCTGGCGCGGAACGATCTCGCCGCCCTCGAACGTCAGCGTGGCAACGCGGAAAACGCGCTCGCCGTCGTCTGCGGCCAGCTTCCCTCCACCTTCCGCATTTCCAGCAACGCACGTCTGCCTTCGCCGCCGAGAGTGCCCGGCGGCCTGCCCTCCTCGCTGCTGCAACGCCGCCCTGACATCCGTGCGGCGGAGCAAAAGATGCGCGAGGCCAACGCGAAGATCGGCGTGGCCAAGGCCTCGTTCTTCCCCGCCTTCAGCATCGGCGGCAGCGGCGGTCTGGAGAGCATCGGAGCGGCCCATTTCTACGACGCGCGCAGCAAGGTGCTCACCATCGGCCCCAGCATGACGCTGCCGATGTTTCAGGGCGGCCGCTTGAAGTCCAATCTCGCCGCGAGCAAAGCCAGCTACGAGGAAACCCTCGCGAATTATCGCCAGAGCATCCTCATCGCGCTCAAGGAGGTCGAGGACAGCATGCTCGACGCGCGTTCTTACTCGAAGCAGAAGTCCGCGCTCGACGCCGCCATCGCCGCGGCGCAGGAAACGCAACGTCTCGCCGAGCTGCGCTATCAAAAGGGCCTGGCGAGCTATTTTGAGGTCGTGGACGCGAACCGCACCGTGCTCAACGCCAAGCTCCTCGCCGCGCAGATCGAAGGCCAGCGCCTCATCGCCACCGTCGCCATGCTCAAAGCCCTCGGCGGCGGCTGGAAGTGAGCTTGGTGCTCGGAGTCCCGCCTTCAGGCGGTGAAACGTCGTCTGCAAGATGACTGAGCGAGTCAGTTCACGCTTCCTCCGCAAGCACCTCCCCGCACGGAGTCCCGCCTTCAGGCGGTGAAACGTCGTCTGCAGGCCAGATGAGCGAATCATCTACGTTTGCGCATCTCTTCATCGCAAGCCTTTCCGGCTGAAGCCGTGACTCCGAACGATGAAACCAGGACTCCGAACGTGACTCCGAACTTCCGAATTCAAACTCCGGGCAAACTCCGGGGTCGACAGTTTTCCCTGACTGGATAAAAAGCAGGCATGTCTCGTCCTTATCAATGGCGCAGGATGACATCTGAGCAGCGGTGCTGGGTCTTGTCGCAGCGGCAGGGGCGGCATCAGCCCTGGCACAGCCCGCCACACCGCTACAACGAAGGCCGGCAGCATTATCACCTCACCGCCGCCTGCTTTGAGCATCGGCCGCACCTTGGGTTTTCGGACGCGCGAATGGATCACTTTATTACAGCCTGGCTGGAGGTGTTAAAAGCAGCCGAGGCGGAGGTGACGGCGTGGTGTGTGCTGCCGAACCATTATCATGCGCTCATCGAGGCGCCGCTCATCGCGAAGGTGCTGTTTGAGCTGGGCAGGCTGCATGGGCGGCTGTCGCGGCAATGGAACGAGGAGGAAGGCTCGCCCGGACGACAGAACTTCCATCGCGCCGCAGAGCGGACCATTCGCTCGCAGGCGCACTTCATGGCGACGCTGAATTATGTGCATCACAACCCGGTGCGGCATGGCTATGTGAAGAAATGGACGGACTGGCCGTGGAGCAGCGCCGCCGCATTTCTGGAGCGCGTCGGCAAGGCGGAGGCGGAGAGGATATGGCGGGAGTACCCCTTGCTGGATTATGGCGAGGTCTGGGATGATCCAGCGATTTGAACCGTTCGGAGTCACTGTTAGGAGTTCCGCCTTCAGGCGGTGAAGCGTCCTCAGCCGACCAAGTGGGCGAATCATTGTGCGCTCACGCCCCCCTTCGTCGAGCGCCTTTCCGGCTGAAGCCGCGACTCCGAACGAAGGCACCGAACCCAAACTCTGGACTCTCAGCTCAAAACTCCGCCGCACGAATCGAGAAATCTGCTCGTGAAGCACGATTTTCCGCCTAAAGGCGGGACTCCCAACCGGTTTCCCAACGCACCACCATGAAAAACGCTCTCATCGCGCTCCTCGCCACCCTCAGCCTGTCGTCCGCCGCCGAGCACGACGTTGTCATCTACGGCGGCACCTGCGCCGCCGTCACTTCCGCCGTGCAGGTGAAGAAGATGGGCAAGTCCGTCATCATCGTCTCACCAGACAAGCATCTCGGCGGCCTGAGCAGCGGCGGACTGGGATTCACGGACACGGGCAACAAGGCCGTCATCGGCGGTCTGGCGCGCGACTTTTATCATCGCATCTACATGCACTACCAGAAGGCTGAGTCGTGGAAGCAGCAGAAGCAGTCGGAATACGGCAACAAGGGCCAGGGCACGCCCGCCATGGACGGCGAGAACCGCACGATGTGGATCTTTGAGCCGCATGCGGCGGAGCAGGTGTTTGAAGACTACATCAAGGAGTTCGGCATCGAGGTCGTGCGCGATGAGTGGCTGGACCGCGCCAAGGGCGTCAAAAAGGACGGCGAGAAGATCACCGCGATCACCACGCTGAGCGGCAAGACCTATGAGGGGAAGATGTTCATCGACGCCACCTACGAGGGNNGGGCGACCTCATGGCCGCCGCCGGTTGCGATTATCACGTCGGGCGCGAGGCCAACAGCGTCTATGGCGAGGAGCACAACGGCGTGCAGGTCGGTGTGCTACATCATCAGCACCACTTTGGCACGCTGAACCTCAGCCCCTACAAAGTGCCGGGTGATCCGAAGAGCGGCGTGCTGCCACGCGTGAGCACGGAGCCTGTGGGCGAGTTTGGCAGCGGGGACAAACGCGTGCAGGCCTACTGCTTCCGCTCCTGTTACACGACGGTGCCGGAAAACCGCATCCCGTTCCCGAAGCCCGCGAACTACGACGCCGGCCAGTATGAACTGCTGCTGCGCGTGCTGCAGACCGGCTGGGACGGCTTTTTTCACAAGTTTGACCCGATTCCGAACCACAAGA
>DNXB01000301.1 GCA_003506995.1 Verrucomicrobiales bacterium | reverse complement strand
CACCGGCTACTTCGGCAAGTGGCACAACGGCGAGCAGTTTCCCTTCACCCCGCCGGGACAGGGCTTCGAGGATTTTTTTGGCTTCAACAACGGCCATTGGAACAATTACTTCGACGCCACTCTGCTGCGCGGTACGAAGCCGGAGCCGACGAAAGGCTACATCAGCGACGTGCTGACTGATGAGGCAATGCAATTCATCACCGCGAGACAAAAAGAGCAGTTTTTCTGCTTTCTCTCCTTCAACGCGCCGCACTCACCCTATCAGGTGCCGGACAAGTACTTCGACAAATTCAAAGCCAAGGGCTTCGAGGCCAATGTGGCCGCCTTTTATGGCATGTGCGAGAACATCGACGACAACGTGGGTCGCCTGCTCGCGCATCTTGACACGCTGAAGCTGGCTGAAAACACCATCGTGCTCTTCCTCACCGACAACGGCGGCACGGCGGGCGTGAAGACCTACAATGCCGGCATGCGCGGCGGAAAAACCAGCGTGCATGAGGGCGGCAGCCGCGTGCCACTCTTCGTGCGCTGGCCGGCGGCGAAATGGACGCCGCATGTCGTGAAGCCCATCACCTCGCACATCGATCTCTATCCCACGCTGCTCGATCTCTGCGGTGTAAAAGCGCCGAGCGGCCCGAAAATCGACGGCGTGAGCCTGCGACCGCTGTTGGAGAACGAAAACGCCTCCGCATGGCCCGAGCGCGTGCTCTTCACGCACAATCCCATCGACGAGACGAACAAGTATCCTGGCGCGGTGCGCACGCAGCGCCATCGCCTCGTGCGCGAGATCAAAGGCCCCGCCGGTGGCTCGAAAGCGAAGGCCAACGACACCAGCGCCACGCCCTGGCAGCTCTACGACATGGAGAACGACCCTGGCCAGAAGCAGGACATCGCCGCCAAGCATCCCGAGCTCGTCAAGGAACTCGCCGCCAAGTATGACGCGTGGTTTGCTGACATCTCCAGCGATGGCTTGCAGCGTTTCCCCATTCCCGTCGGTCATCCCGAGCACAATCCGGTGGAGCTGCACGCGCCGCAGGCCTACCCCGACGCGCCGCTCCATTTCGCCAGCGGCCCCGGCTTCGCCAACGACTGGCTCACTGGCTGGACGGACGCGATGGCGAAGATCGTCTTCGATCTCGAAGTCGTCACCGCTGGCGAATACCACGTCGAACTCACCTACGGTGCCCCAGCAAATGCGATGCTTCGTGTCAGCCTTGGCAAGCAAACACTCGAAGCCTCCATCCCCGCCGCCGAGGCCCCGGAAATTCCGCTGCCGCATCGTGACGAGACCGGCAAAACCCGCTTCCGCAACCGCGAGTGGGCGCGCTTGAAACTGGGAACCTTGAACTTGAAACCCGGCCCTGCAAAACTCACGCTGGAGGCGCTTTCCCTGCCCGGCGCGATGGGGATGGATTTCAAAGAACTCACGCTGACTCGTCGCTAATTCTCTTGCCGCCTGCGGCGACGCAGCAGCAGGGTGGCGAGACCGATGAAGGCAAACTGCATGATCGAAGGCTCCGGCACGACCAGGATGACGCCGTGCGTGGTGAAGGCGCTGGTGTCCCAGGACAAGCCGCCGGTCAGCGTGGGGAGATCGAAGTCTCCGAACTCACCGCCGGTGCTGAAGCCCGATCCGGCGTTGAAATCGCCAGACATCAGCCCCGCCCAGTCGAGCAGATTGAAAACATCGCCCGACTGCGCGGCGGAAAGATAGCCGTGGTCGATCACCGCCACGGTGCCGCCGCCGTTGCGCGTGCCCAGTTGCAGACCGCCGGTGATCTGAAGGAAATCGTGGTCCACCATCTCCGCCGGTCCGCCTGAAATCCAGGCGGGCGAGGCGTTGGAGATGTAATCCAGCGCATTGACATAGGCGCTCATGCCGAGAGCAGCGAGAATGCCCGCGTCATGGGTGGTGGCATTGGTGAGGGAGAGTTGCAACTGCGAGCCGCCCGCGATGGTGAGGCCGGACGCGCCTTGGATGACGAGCGTGGTGTTGCTGGCGGCGGGGTCGCCAAAACCAAGGGCCAGGACGCCGCGATTGGCGTTGTTGCCCAAGTCGCCGATGATCACAGAGCCGCTGATGATGCCAGTGCCGACTGTGCCATTGGCCCCGCCCGAGAGAACTGGGGCAGCAACGAGTGCCGTGCCGGTTTTTACCACGGTGACGAGACCCGCGCCGCTGAAGGCAGCGCCGTTGGTTGCGGTGCCGAGCTGGAGCGTGCCATCGCTGACGAGCGTGCCGCCGCTGTGCGCAATGCTGCCTTCGACGATAAGCACGCCTGCGGTGCTTTTCGTCAAAACACCGCCGTCGTTGAGCTCGCCGAGATTGCGCAGGGTGCCGGACTGCGCGTTGAACGTCACTGCGGCGTCCGCCGCGCCGATGGCGTGGCCGTTCATGTCCAAAGAGCCGCCATTGAGCGTGACGGAGACGTTTTCCGTGCCCACGCCGTTGGTGTAGGTGATGCCGCCGCCCACGCTGAGAGAGCCGCCGCTGAGGGCGAGGCTGTTGTTGACGACATTGAGCGCGTTGCCGCTGGTGGCGCCCATGCTGATGCCGCTGGTGACGCTCACGCTGCCGCCGGAGATGTTCAGCGCGGAGGTCGCGGTAGTGGCGCCAGTGGCGGTGGAGTTGTTCACCGCGAGGCTCAGCGCGCCGAGGGTCGTGGTGCTGCCGCTGATGTTCACCGTGGCGGTGGTGCCCGCGCCTGCGCCGGTGCCTGCTGACGCGCCGGTGAGTCCGAGCACGCCCATGTTCAAGGCACTGATGCTGGTGGTGCCGAGACCGCTGATGTTGAGGGTGGCGATGGCATTCCCGGTCGAGTTGACGGTGGCTGCGGTGTTGGTGGCCATGGTCACGGCGCCAAAGGTCACGCTGGTGCCCGCCGTGGTGCCGCCCAGGGTCATCGTGCCGGTGATGTTGCTGGCGGTGACGGTGGCGCTTGTGCGTGTGGCGATGGTGACGGTTTGCGCGTCCAGGACACCGGTGTCGAAAATGAAAGTGCCGGTGCCGATGCCGGTGCTGGCGGTGCGTCCGCCGACGCCCAGCGTGCTGAGCAGCAGATCGGCATGGTGCCCGCTGAAGTCTGCAAGCCCGGTGAGCGTGCCAGCGGTGCCGGACCCGCCGTTTTGCACGTTCATGATGGCGCGTCCGGTGCCTGCGCGGTCACGCACCACGACGCTGCCGGTGCTGGTGTGGAAGTTCAGCACGCCCTGGCCGCGCGAGGAGACGCCGCCAATTAAAAATTGGTTGGCCTGCAGCAGGTTGGTGCCTGCGCCGAGACTCAGTGTCTGCGTGGCGAGCGTGTTGCTGTCGAGCGAGATCGTGGTGGCGATGAGCGTGCTGTCCGGGGCCAGGATGACCGTGGAGCCGCCGCCGCCGGCACCCGCGCCGCCGCCGCCGTTGCTGATGTCGCCAATGCGGAAGGTGCCGGTGCCGAGATTCGCGTAAAACACGGCCAAGCCGCTCATGTCGAGCACGGCTGCGTTGCTGACGCTGGTGGTCAGGCTGTTGCCGACCTGCACGTTGGCGTTTGTCGGTGCGCCGACATCGCCAATCTTGAAGGTGCCTGCCCCGGCGATGGTCAGGCGTGTCTTTGTGACAAAGGCTGAGTCGTAGCCGATCACAAAGGAGCTGTTGAAAAGCAGTGTCTGCCCGGTGCCGATGCTGATGGTGTTGTGCTGGGTGCTGTTGGTCTGCACCAGAGCCGCGCCCGAGACGGTGAGGCTGGCGGCGCTGAGATCGAGCGCGCCCAGGCTGGTGCTGCCAGCCTCACTGCCAAAGGTCAGTGTGCTCACGGTCTGCGTGGCAGTGTAAGCGAGCGTGCCCTGGTTCAGCACGGTGCCACCGAGGTAGGTGTTCACCCCGCCGAGCGTGAGCGTGCCCGCGCCGGTTTTCACCAGGCCAAAGTTGTCCGTGCCGCTGCTGATGACGCCGCCGACCGTCAGACTGCCCGCCGTGGTGTCCACGGTGACGGTGTCCGCGAGTGTGACGGCCCCGGAGCCGAGATGGAGGGCGCTGGAGCCGCCAAAGGCGAAATTGCCGCCCCAGAGGTAAGTCGCACCGCCGAGCGCCACCGCCGACCCGCTGGTGTTGTCAAGAATCGTGCCCGCGCTCATCGACAGCAGGCCGGTGCCGAGCGCGGTGACGGAGTTCAGGTTCAACTGGCCGCTTTGCAGCAGCAGACCGCCAGAACCGCTGTTGTTTCCGCTGAGCGTGAGAGCGCCCGTCCCCGTTTTTGTGACCGCATGAGTAAAAGCAAGACCGCCGCTGACCTCCAGCGCGGCACCGGTGTCTGCCACCGTCCAGGTCTGCGGCGTGGCGACGACGACCGGCACGGCCAGCGTGATCGCGCCAGCATTTTCCAGCACTTCAATGCCTGCGGTGACGCTTTGTGGCGCGAGCGTGAGCACGCCACCGACACCGGGCTGAATCGTGATGGCGGTCACGCCAGTCGGCGCGCTTTCAAACCGCAGGCTGTCGATGGTGAACGCCGAGTTGAGCGTGGTGGTGATCTGCGTGCCGGAGGAGAACGGCGCGGACGCCGCGCTAAAGATCACGCTGCTGGCTGAAGCGGGCAATTGCGGCGCGTTCATGGTCCCTGCGGCGTCGCTGCTCCAGTTTGCCAGCGTGTCCCAGGAGAAATCCGTCCCACCGCGCCAGTAGCGGGTTTGCAAGGGGGCGGCGACGAGGCTGATGAGCGAATCGGTGCTGGTGAGGCTGAGATTCCAGCCACTGATGCCGTTGCCGACGACAAAGTTCGCCGCTGAGAGTCCGCTGGCGGCGGAGATGAGGTTGTAGGTGGTGTCCGTGACACCCGCGCCAAGAGCCGAGAAATTGAGCGTGATGGTGCCTGTGACCGTGGCGGCCAGCAGTGTCGCGAGGCTGTCGCTGTTTGATCCGTTCAGCTCGAAGAACAGCCGTGCGCCATCGCCAATCGTCAGATTTCCCAGTCCCCCGAGCGCCTGGGCCGCGTCATTGCGAAAATCCATCACCGCGCCTGCGCCAATCGTGAGAGCGCCGATGCCGTCCGTGCCAAATCCAGCCTGGAGCGTGCCTGCGTTGACCGTGACTGCCGCGCCATTGAGATCCGTCGTTCCCGTGAGCACGATGGTGCCTGCGCCGGTCTTGGTGATGGCTCCGGTGCTGGCCGGATTCACGCCGCCGGAGAAGACCAGACTGCCAGCCGGGTCCGATGCATCCAAGATCGCCCCCGAGGAACCCACCGTGAGCACACGAGCGGTGCTTCCGGCATCGCTTCCCGTGTAGGAAAGCGTGGCGCCATCCACCGTGAGAGCCGTGCCCACGCCCAGGCTCGCGCTGGAGTTGAAAGCGAGCACACCGCCGGTGGCATTCACCGCACCTGTGAAGGTGTTGGCCCCGCTGAGCGTCACGGTGCCGGTGGTGGTCTTGTTGATGTCGGCGGCGCCGTTGAGAATGGCGCTGACATCGCCTTCCTGGAAATGGAACGCGCTGTCGGAGGTGAGCACGCCGGTGGTGCTGGTGATCGCGCCGCTTTGCAGCGTGACCACGCCGAGCGTGTTGGAGCGTGTGTTGAGGTCCAGCGTGCCGCCGCTGATCTTCACCGCGCCGGTGGCGGCCAGCGCGTTGTCCACCCCGAGCGCCAGGGTGCCCGCGTTGATGGTGGTGCCGCCAGTGTAGGTGCTGACTGCTCCAAGCGTGAGGATGCCCGCGCCGTTTTTCACCAATCCGCCGGAGGTGTTGGCCGCTGTGCTCACAGTGCCGACAGTCGCGCCGCTGCCACCGCCGCCGAGCAGCGCGACAGTGGGCGCGGAAGTGTAGCCGACGCCTGGATTCGTCACGGTGATGGCGAGCACCTGGCCGAAAGTCAGGCTGGCGGGGTCAAGGTCCACCGTGGCGCTGGCCGTGGCCCCGCTGCCGCCGCCACCGGTGATTTCGACGTAGGGCGCGCCGCTGTAACCGCCGCCGCCGCCGCCGCTGGTCAGGGCAATGCCGGAGACGCCATCTCCCGTGGGAGCGAGCAGGCCGGTGGTGATGGCGACGTTGAAACCATTCGAATCAATCACCGCGCCTCCCGCGAAGCTGCCAAACGCGCCGTTCACATAGGCATTCAGCGTGCCGGTGCCGCCAGTGCCGGTGGTGCCCAGAAAGAGCGTGGTATTGGCCGAGGCGCGCAGCAGGCCGCCGTTGAAATTCACCCGTGCGGTCGTGACAACGCCCGTGGCGTTGTAATGCAGGATTTGATTGGTGATCAGAGTGCCCGCGTTGAGGTTCAAATGCCCCGTGCCCAATGCGGTGGCGGTGTTCTGCTGTCCGATGGTGACAAGGAAGCCCGCGTTGTTGACCAGTCCTCCGGCCACGGTCATCGCCCCCTCCGCCGTGGTGGTGGCGTTGCCGGTGGTGCTGCCACTGCGAAAGGCCAGGGCGATGTGATTGCCCGTGCGCTGCACCTCGCCGCCAGTCACGGTGAAGTCCCAGCGCTGGTTGCGAAACATGATGTAGTCCGCCGTGTTCAGCGTGCCGCCGCTGACCTGCAGCACAGCGATTGCCGCCGGCGTCAGACCGTCGATCGTGTCCACGCGGTTGGTAAAAACCGAGCCGCTGGAGAGAAACAGGCCACCATAGCCCGCGCCGCCCAGGCTGATGCCGGCGGAAAGCGTCGGTGTGGTGATGTTCAACTGCCCGCCGCGAATCACGAGTGAGCCGAGGGCATTGGTCGCGCCCATGGCGAGTGTCGTGGTCGTGTAACTCGACCCTGACTCCAGCAGCATCCTGCCCATGTTCCCCGCAGACCCCAGCGTCGTGGTGCCGGCGTTGGTGTTGACATTGCCCGCGATGGCCAGACTGCCCGCGCCAACCACCACGTTGCTGTTGCTCGTCACATCTCCCGTCAGGCGCAGCGTTCCAGCGCCCGTTTTCGTCAAAACACCGCCGGGTGCCAGATCAGCGGTCAAGGTCAGAGTGTTGGCGGCTTCCACCACCTCGAGCGTGGCCGCGCCGGGCAGTGAGATGGCGCGGTTCATCAGCAGATTGGCCGTGCCGGTGACTTGCAGCGTGGTGCCGCCGTTCAGCGTCAAGGAGCCGCCCACAGCGCCCAGGCTGGTGTTGCTGCCGATGGAAAGCACGCCCCCGGCCACCACCGTGCCGCCAGAATAGGTGTTGCTGTTTCCCAGGATCAGCGTGCCGGCGCCCAGCTTCATCAGGCCAAGCGAGTTCACGCCGCCGTGCGTGTCGGCAAGGATGGAGTCATAGGTGAAGGAGCCGCCCGCGTTGGTGGTGTCGAGTCCAATGAAGGAGCCGCTTTGAAATCCGCCGCCTGCCGTGCCCAGCGCCGCGATGAGATCGACATTCGCCAGCGTGAACTCGTCCAAGCCACCCACGTTCAGCGCCAGCGTGCCGCCGGAGTTGATGAGCAAATTCTCCGCCGTCCAAGAGGCGGAGCTGCCGTTGTAGAGCGCCGAGGTCTTGGCGAGCAACAGCACGCCCGCGTTCACGGTGGTGCGGCCGGTGTAGGTGTTGATGCCGTTCAGCGTCAGGATGCCCGCGCCGTTTTTCGTCAGACCACCGGAAGTGTTGGCTACCAAAGCTGCGGAGGAAATCACCGCGCCAGTGCCGCCGCCGCCATGCAGAATGATGTCGGGCGTGCCGGTGTAACCCGTGCCCGGATTGGTCAAAACCACACTGATCACGCTGCCGTAAGTCGGGCTGCCAGGATCAAAGTCCACCACCGCGAAGCCAGTGGCACCGAATCCGCCGCCGCCACTGATCTCGACATACGGCGCGCCGATGTAGCCGCTGCCGCCGCTGGTCAGCGTCAGCCCGCTCACGCCGTTGCCAGTGGGCGCGGCCAGATTTGCCGACACGGTGACGTTGCGCCCGTTGGTGTCGAACACCGCGCCGCCCGCGAAGCTGCCGAAGGCGCCGTTCACCAGTGTGGCAAGGTTCGCGTGGAAGGGCACAAACGCGCTCGTGTTCACCGCCGCCTGCAGGGTGCCGCCGTTGAAGTTCAGCACCGCAGTCGGGGTGTTGGTCACGGTCAGGGCGTTGGTCAGCAGCGTGCCGGCCCCGAGGTTTAAAATGATCGTCGGCGTGCCGGCGGCCTGGCCGAACGACACGTTGCGCCCGGTGTTGTCCACCAGACCGCCGGCCATGTTCATCACACTCGTCCCGGCAAGGTTGTAGCCCAGAGAGAGATTCTGGGTCGCACCAGCGCGCAGCACCTGGCCGCCGGTCACGGTGAACTCGGCGCGCAGATTGCTCAGAATGATGTACTCCGTGACGTTCAGCGTCCCGCCGGACACTTGCAGCACCCCGGTTCCCGTGGCGCTGTTGTACAGGCTGAGGCGCTTCGTGGTCAGACTGCCTCCGGAAATCATCAGCGCTCCATAACCGCCGGTGCCCACGTTCACGCCTGCGGTGGCCGAAGCCGTGGTGGTGGTCACCGTGCCGCCGGTGATGCGCAGCGCCCCCGTGCCGCCTGCGGTGCCGCCGATGGAGATGGTGCTGCTCTGAAAGTCCGCGCCGCTCACAATGTCCAGCGCCGCGACAGCACCGTTCAAATTTCCCACCGTCGTGTTGCCAGCGCCAATGTTGACCACGCCAGGCAGCCGCAGCAAGCCGCCGGTCAAGATCATGTTGCTGGTGCTGGTGATGCCGCCATTCAACACCAATGTGCCCGCGCCGGTCTTAGTCAAGGTGCCGCCAGGAGTGAGATCCGACACCAACGTGACGGTGTTGTCCGCCGCCACGATCTCAAAAGTGGAGGTGCCCAGCAGCGTGGTGGCGCGGTTGATCACCGGATTGGCCGTGCCGGTGACTTGCAGCGTGGTGCCGCTGTTCATGGTCAACGAGCCACCTGCCGCACCCAGGCTGGCGTTGCTGCCGATGGAAAGCACGCCCCCGGCCAAGACTGTGCCGCCAGAATAAGTGTTGCTGTTTCCCAGGATCAACGTGCCGGCGCCAAGTTTGATGAGGCCCAGCGAGTTCGCGCCGCTGTGGGTGTTGGCAAGGATGGAGTCGTAGGTGAAGGAGCCGCCCGCGTTCGTCGTGTCGAGTCCAATGATGGAGCCGCTTTGAAACCCGCCGTCCGCTGTGCCCAAAGCCGCGATGAGATCGACATCCGCCTTGGTAAACTCGCCCGCGCCGCCCACGTTCAGCGCCAGCGTGCCGCCGGAGCTGATGAGCAGGTTTCCCGTCGTCCACGCGGCGGAGCTGCCGTTGTACAGCGCCGCCGTTTTGGCAAACTGCAGCACGCCCGCGTTCACCGTGGTCTGGCCAGAGTAGGTGTTCGCGCCAGACAGCGTGATGACACCCGCGCCGGTCTTCACCAGGCTCAACGCGCCTCCCGTGTTGTGCAGCACACCCGCAAACACCCCGCCGCCGTCTGCCGCGCCGATCGTCAGCGTCGCGGCGTCCACTGCCGTGTTGTCGATGCGGCTCGTGCCCACGCCGGAGCTGGAAAGGCCGTTGAGCGTCTGGCTGAAGCCGTTCAAATCCAGCACGGCGGTCAGGCCGGTGCCGGGATTCATCGTGAGATTTCCCTTCCCAGCGCCGGAAGGCAGCGCCCCGGCGATGCCGAGCCGCAGCACGCCGTTGCTGATCGTCGTCACACCGCTGTAAGAGGCGGCGGCGTCCAGCCGCGCGATGCCGAGCCCGCTTTTTGTCACCGCCCGTGCGCCGCTCAGCTCGCTGATGACACCACCCAGCACCAGCGTGGTTTCCTGGCCGGGGTTGAGCACGAGATTGCCGTTCAAGGCGAGGTTGTGGGCCAGTGTGTGCGTGCGCAGGTCGAAATTCGTCGAGGACGAGCGCCCCGAGGTGAGCGTGAGCGTGCCGCCATTGTGCGTGATGCCGCCGCCGATGCTCCAGTTGACCGTGCCGTTGTGGATCAGCGAGAGCGTGGCCGTGTTGTTGAAGATCAACTGGGTGCCTGCCGCCGCATTGACATGCCGCAGCTCCAGATTGCCAGCATTCACCGTCGTCGTCGATCCAGACGGCCCCAGCGAGTTCGCCACGCTGGCATAAACGCGGCCTGAAGTCATGACAAAGCCGCCCGTCAGCGTGGAAGCCCCGTTGAGAATCAGGATCGACGTGGAGTTAGAGCCTCCGGTCAGCGTCAGGCTGCGCCCCGCCACGGACTCGCTGAGCGCTCCCAAGGTGGTAATGCTCGTGGCGCTCAGAGCCAGCGTCAGATTTCCACCGAGAGTCGTCGCACCGAAGGTCGCACGACCGTAAATGGAAGAGCCGGTGATGTTCGCGCCACGGTTCAGCGTTAGTGTGGCCGCATTGGTGACGTTCAGCGTGCCAAAGGTGAAAGTCGTGTCCACGCTGCCCGCAGTGATGGCGTCGGCGATGATCGTGGCGCTCGCATTCAGCGTGGTATTGCGGCCGAAGGTGATATTCCCCGCGTTCTGGAGGTGCAGCACACCGCCGTTCAATTCCAGCGTGCCCGCGCCCAGCGCCCGAATGTTTGGCCCCACGGCGCGCAGCGTGCCCTCCTGCAGCACCAGCGCGCCGGTGAAGTCCGTGCTGTTGCCGCTGAGCACCAGCGTTCCCGCGCCGGTCTTGGTGAGCCGCACGTTGCCGGAAAACAGCGACGAAACCGCCGCCTCCAGCCCCGCCGCCACAAACAGCTCCGAGTCCGCCGCCAACGCCAGCGTGCCGCCCGCCAGCGTCACCTGCCCTTCCTCAAACCTCAGGCCGCCGATGCCTTGCGTGCCGTCCACATTGATCGTGAACGCTCCCGTCGCGTCACTGCCGGCGGAAAACACCGCGATGTCACCCGCAGCCCATGCGGCGATCACCCCGGTGCCATCGGCAAGCGGGTTCCAGAACGTGTTGTCCGCGTTCCAAGTGCCCGTCGGCGTCGCGCCACCGGATCCTGTGGTGTCCGCGTTGAGATCCCAGTAAACCGTGGCGGCTGGAGCCGGGTTTGGGATCAAGATCATTGTCATCAGGCCAGACACGGCCATGCACAACCAGCCAAGGCGGCGCTCACAAACTGTCATAGGATTTTAAGGGGGGTTGGATGATGTAACAGCACAGAACCGGCCATTCTCCCGGAACACGCGGCACATCGCCCTATTAGCACGCACCCTGCGCATAAAAATACCACCACGCTGCGCTTCATGCGAAAGCCATCTGCCTTCCGCCCGTTCCCATGCGCTCCATGAAGCGCATTACTTTCCTCCTCTTTGCCCTCTGCCCTTCGCTCTTCTTGTCCTCCGTAGCCTTGGCGAAGGAGGGCGCTGCGCAGCCCAACATCCTCTTCGCCATCGCCGACGACTGGGGAGCGCATGCGGGCGCTTACGGCACGCCGTGGGTGAAGACGCCCGCGTTTGATCGCATCGCAAAGGAAGGTGTGCTTTTCACCCGCGCTTACACGCCTGTGGCGAAGTGCGCGCCTTCGCGCGCCATCGTGCTCACCGGTCGTCATGCGTGGCAGAACGAGGAGGCGGGCAATCACATGGCCTTTTTCCCCGCGAAACTGAAGAGCTGGCCGGAAGTGCTCGCCGAAAAGGGCTGGCACATGGGCATCACCGGCAAGGGCTGGGGCCCCGGCATCGCCAATGATGCGAACGGCAAGCCGCGCCAGATCACCGGCAAGCCCTTCAACCAGCACAAGGCCAAGCCACCGGCCACGGGCATGGGCAACAACGACTATGCGGCCAATTTCACCGATTTCCTCGACGCCGCGCCCAAGAACGGCCCGTGGTGCTTCTGGTATGGCTGCACCGAGCCGCATCGCGGCTACGAGTTTCAATCTGGCGTGAAGAAAGGCGGCAAAAAGCTCTCCGACATCGCGAAGGTGCCGGACTACTGGCCTGATGACGAGATCGTGCGCCATGACATGCTCGACTACGCCTTCGAGGTCGAGCACGCGGACAATCATCTCGCCCGTATGATCGCCGAGCTCGAAAAACGCGGCCAGCTCGACAACACGCTCATCATCGTCACCGCCGACCACGGCATGCCCTTCCCGCGCTGCAAGGGCTACGCTTACGAGGACAGCAACCATGTGCCTCTCGCCATTCGCTTCCCCGCTGGCATGAAAAAGAGTGGCCGCGTCGTCGATGATTTCGTCAACTTCACCGACCTCGCCGCCACCATCCTCGACTACGCAGGCATCGCCGAGAAAGACAGCGGCATGCAGCCCATCACCGGCCAAAGCTGGCGGCCTATTTTGGAGAGCGAAAAGAGCGGGCGTGTCATCGCCGAACGCGATCACACGCTCATCGGCAAGGAACGCACCGATGTGGGAAGGCCGCATGATTGGGGCTATCCGATTCGCGGCATCGTCACCGCCGAGCATTTGTTTTTGAAGAATTACGAGCCCACACGCTGGCCTGCCGGAAATCCCGAGACTGGCTACCTCGACACCGACGGCGGCCCCACAAAGTCGCTCATTCTCGAACTGGGCCGCAAGGATCGCGGCGACAAGTTCTGGCAGCTCAACTTCGGCATGCGCCCCGCCGAGGAGTTTTACGATCTTACCGTCGATGCAGGATGCGCGCGCAACCTCGCCGGTGAATCCGTTCACACCGAAACTGTGAAGCAATTGCGCGAGCGCATGGAATCCGAGCTGAAATCCCAAAACGACCCGCGCATGGCCGGCAACGGCAAGATTTTCGACGCCTACCCCGCCACCAACGGCGCAGGATTTTATGAGAAGTTCATGCGCGGCGAGAAGATGAACGCCGGCTGGGTCTCACCCACCGATTTCGAAAAGGAACCGATCAAACAACCATGAAATCCTTCGCGCTGATTCTCCTTTCGTCATTCATCATTCCGCATTCGTCATTTTCGGCGAAGCCGAATGTGCTCTTCATCATCTCCGACGACCTGACCGACACCGCGCTCGGTTGTTACGGCAACAAGGTGTGCCAAACGCCGAACATCGACCGCCTCGCGGCTCGTGGGATGCGCTTCACACGGGCGTATTGCCAGGGGACGTATTGCGGGCCATCGCGGGCATCGTTTCTCTCTGGCTACTATCCGCATGCCACGAGTGTGCAGGGTTACATCAGTCCTCGGGAAGCCATCGGTGATCGCGCGACGTGGCCGCAGCACTTCAAGAACGCGGGATACTACTCCGCCCGCGTGAGCAAGATTTTTCACATGGGTGTGCCCGGTGGGATTGAGGATGGTAGCGACGGCGCAGACGATCCCGCATCATGGACGGAGCGCTTCAACAGCCAGGGGCCGGAATGGCAGGCGCCGGGCATCGGCGAGACCTTGGAAAAGAACGCGGATGGCAAGAAGCCGGTCATGGGCGGCAACACCTTCGTCATCGTGGCCGCAGACGGTGATGACATGGTTCACTCGGATGGCAAGACCGCCGCGAAGGCATGCGAACTCATTGAGAAACACGCGCAGGAGCCGTTTTTCCTCGCTGTTGGTTTCGTGCGGCCACATGTGCCCTTTGTCGCACCGAAAAAGTATTTCGACATGTATCCATACGAGCAGATGACGCTGCCGGAGAAGGTGCCCGGCGATTGGGACGACATCCCGAAGCCCGGCATCAACTACAAGACGAGCGTGAACATGCAGATGGACATCGTGAAGCAAAAGAAGGCCGTCTCCGGCTACTATGCGGCGGTGAGTTTCATGGACGCGCAGGTCGGCAAGGTGCTCGACGCGCTCGAAAAATCCGGGCAGGCCGACAACACCATCATCATCTTCACCAGCGACCACGGCTACCACCTCGGCGAGCATGATTTCTGGGCCAAAGTCAGCCTCCACGACGAATCCGCCCGCGTGCCGCTGATCATCAGCGTGCCAGGCAAAAAGCCCGGCGTGAGCGATTCACTCGTCGAGCTGCTCGATCTCTATCCCACCACCGCGAAGCTCTGCGGTCTCGAAGTCCCCGCCCGCCTGCAAGGCAAGGACATCAGCCCCATTCTCGATGATCCGAAGGCCAAGGTTCACGACACCGTCTTCAGCGTCGCCGGCACCAGCAAGGGCCTCATGCTCCGCGACGACCGTTGGGTCTTCATCCAATACACCGAAGACGCCTCCAAAGGCATGGAGCTCTTCGACATGCACAACGACCCGAAACAGATCACGAACCTCGCGCACTCTCTCGACCACGTCTCCCGCGTCGAAGAGTGGAAGGCGAAAGTCGCCACCAAGCTCGCGGCGGTGAGTGCAAATGATCTCAGCAACTAAATCCAACACCATGAAAGCGCTCCTCACACTCCTCTGCCTCGTCTCCTCCGCGTTCGCCGGGCCCACCATCGTCTATGTCTCCGAAAGCGGCGAGAAACGCATCGCCATCTGGTCGCTGGATGAATCGTCCGGCGAATTGACGCGAGTAGGAGAGGCAGTGCTTCCCGGAGCACCGGGCAGTCTCTCCATCAGCCCGGATCGCAAGCATCTGTATGCCTCCGTGCGCTCCGCGAAACAATTCGCCACGCTCGATGTCGATCCAAAAACCGGTGCGCTCTCAAATCCCACCTTCGCGGATGCCGGATTCAATGCGGCTTATGTTTTCGCCGATAAAACGGGCCGCTGGCTGCTCGCGGCGTCTTACAGCGAGGGCGTGGTCGGTTTGTCTGCGATCAAGAACGGTCGTGTCGAAGGTCCGCCTGTCGTCACGCTCGAAACCGGCAAGAAAGCCCACTGCATCCAGGCTGATCCTGCGAACAAATTCGCTTTCGTGCCGCATGTCGGTGAGTTGAACAAGGTCGAGCAGCTTCGCTTCGACGCGGAGGCTGGCACACTCACGCGCAACACACCGCCGCACCTCCCCGGCGGCGAGGGCGAGGGGCCGCGCCACATGCAGTTTCATCCGAACGGCAAGTGGGCTTACTTCGTAAACGAGCAGGGCAAAAGCGTGACGCTGTGCGATTACGACGCTGACAAAGGCACGCTCAAAGCCCGCCAGAGCGTCCCCACCGTGCCCGAAGACTGGCGCACCAAAGGCTCCTGTGCCGACATCCACATCAGCGCCGACGGTCGCTTCGTCTATGCCTCGAATCGCGGCCATGACAGCCTCGCCGTGTTCTCCGTGAACGCGCAAACCGGCGAACTGACCGCGCACGGCCAGACACCCACCGAAAAAACACCGCGTTCCTTCTGTCTCGTGCCCGGCGATCAATTCGTCGTGTCCGCCGGAGAAGGGTCGCACAAGCTGATCGTCTTCCGCCGCAACGCCGAAACCGGCGCTCTCACCCCGCTCAAAACCTACGACTGCGGCAAAGGCCCCGCATGGGTGATGAGCGTGAAGTTTGACTGAAGCATTCTCTCTTCTCATGAAGCTCCTTATCCTTCTCATCACCGCCGCATTCAGCGTTCAAAATGCCATGGCGGAGACGCCGCAGACGCTGCGTGTGCTTTGTTACAATATCCACTACGGCCTGGGCATGGATGGGCAGTACAACATCCAGCGGCTGGCCGATGTCATCAAGGCGGCCAAGCCTGATCTCGTGGCGCTGCAGGAGGTCGATGTCGGCGTGCTGCGCTCGGGCCGCGTGCATCAGTTGCAGAAGCTCGGCGAGATGACCGGCCTCACGGCACGCTTCGGTCCCACACAGCACTACGAGGGCGGGCTCTTTGGCAATGCCGTGCTCACGCGTCTGCCCATTCTCGAAGAACTGATCCAGCCGCTGCCCTACACCGATGCCACGCCAGAGCGGCAAACGTATCCGCGTGGTGCGCTCGCCATCATCGTGCAGGCTCCCGATGGCAGGCCGCTGCGCTTCATCAGCACGCACTTTCAGCACAACGTGCCCGAAGATCGGGTCGAAGAAGCGAAGGCCATCAATAAACTCTTCGCTGATCCAGCCGACAAGATTCGCACCATCCTCGCGGGTGATTTTAATGCGAAGCCGGAGGACGAACCGATCAAGATTCTCGAACAAAGCTGGACCCATGCCATCGACGCCGCCCGCGCACCCTCCGTGCCCTCGGTGAATCCCAAATCACGCATCGACTACATCTTCTACCGCGCGAAGAACCAATTCCGGCTTGTGAGCAGCGAAGCGCTCCCGGAAGCCATGGCCTCGGATCACCGGCCCGTGCTCGCCGTGCTGGAAATCGCCCAACCCTAATGCATCCCATGCGCCTCGCTCACCTGGCATTCCTTGTTCCGTCATTTGCTTCGCTTCGCTCACTCCTGTGGAGCAGCACACGCTTCGCGATGCTGGCTGTCTCGCTTTGCCCGGCAGTCATTCCTCATGCGTCTTTTTCGGCGCAGCCGAACATCCTTTGGTTCGTCGTTGATGACATGTCGCCGAGCTTTTCTTGCTACGGCGAGACGCTGATCCAAACACCCGCCGTGGACAGGCTGGCGGCGGAGGGCACAAAGTTTACGCGGGCTTATGCGCCCGCTCCAGTGTGCTCCACCTGCCGCTCGGCGCTGATCACAGGCATGTATCAGACGACCATCGGCGCGCATCATCACCGCAGTGGACGCGGGGAGATGAAAATCAATCTACCGCCCGATGTGACACCGGCGCCTGTGCAGTTTCAAAAAGCGGGTTATTTCACCTGCATCGGCAGCGGTCTGCCCGGTCTGGACAATCGCGGCATGCCTTTTGGAAATGAAAAGAAAAAGGGCGCTGGCTCCTCGCGGCTCGGCAAGACGGACTACAATTTTGAATGGGATGCGAAGATGTATGACAGCCACGACTGGGCGGAGCGTGGTGAGAAGCCCTTCTTCATGCAGGTGCAGCTCCACGGCGGCAAGCTTCGCGAAGGCAGTCCCGAGGCGCGTGCGGCCTTCAAGCAGCGCGTGATCGCCGAACTCGGCAGCGCCACCGATCCGCAAAAAGTCACCCTGCCGCCCTACTACCCGCGTGATCCCCTCATCCTGGAGGATTGGGCGCTTTACCTCGACAGCGCACGCATGACCGACCTGCATGTGGGGCGCGTGATCGCACGGCTGGAGAAGGAAGGACTGCTGGCCGACACGTTCATCATTTTCATGACCGACCACGGCATCAGCCACGCACGGGGAAAACAGTTCCTCTACGACGAGGGCTCGCACATTCCCTTCATCGTGCGCGGCCCGGGCGTCGCGAAAGGCGCGGTGCGGGATGATCTTGTCATGCAGATCGACATGGCGGCGATGTCGCTCGCCGCTTCCGGCATTCCGATTCCCACGACCATGCAAGGACGCGACATCCTCGCGAAAGACTATCATCCGCGCGAGGCCATCTTCGCCGCGCGGGATCGCTGTGATGAAACTGTCGAGCACCTCCGCAGCGCCCGCACGGACCGCTTCCTCTACATCCGCAACTTCCTGCCGCAGCGCCCGCACCTGCAACCCAACGCCTACAAGGACGGCAAAGCCATCGTGCAGACCCTGCGCTCGCTGCATGCTGAGGGGAGACTGCCCTCCGTGTCTGAAGACCTGCTTTTCAGCCCCAAGCGCCAGGCCGAGGAACTCTATGACTACCAGGCTGATCCCTTCCAGCTCACCAACCTCGCCGCCAATCCCGACTTCAAAACCGCACTCGAAACCCAACGTGCCCAACTAGACCGCTGGATCAAGGAATCCGGCGACAAAGGCCCCGAATCCGAGGCCATGTATGACAGCGACATGGTCGAGTACACGAAGAAGAACCCCGAAGTGGAGAAGAACATCGCGCTCATGAAACAGTGGGGCAGGGAAGGAAAATGACGAAACCAGAATGATGAATGACGAACCAATCCCGAATCCATGAAACGCTTCGCCCTATTTCTTCTCCTTTCGGCATTCGGCATTCCGCATTCGTCATTTTCGGCGCAGCCGAACCTCATCCTCATCCTCGCCGACGATCTTGGTTACGCCGACCTCGGCTGCTACGGCAACACTTTCAACGAAACGCCGAACATCGACCGTCTCGCACGCGAGGGCATGCGTTTCACGCAGTTCTACGCCGGGCCGGTGTGCTCACCCACGCGCTGCAATCTGCAGAGTGGCCAGGATCAGGCGCGCTTCGGCATCACGCAGCACATTCCGGGTCACAAGCGGCCCTTTGCAAAGCTCAGCGATCCCGCCGTGCCGCTGCAACTGCCGCTGGAGGTCGAGACCTTCGCCGAATGCCTCGGCAAGGCAGGCTATCGCACCGGTTACTTTGGCAAATGGCATCTCGGTGGCGCTGGTTTCGGTCCGGCCAGTCAGGGCTGGCAGATGGCTGAGGAGATCAAGGGCAACACGCAGCCTCCTGCGGAGAAAGGTGGACCACCGCAGCGGACGGCAGAGGTTCTGGCGCGCAAGGCGGCGGAGTTCATCCAGGCAAACAAAGACCATCCCTTTCTGCTGCAAATCTCCCACGCGGCGGTGCATATCCCGCTTTCCACGACTCCCGGGCTGAAGGCGAAGTATGACAAAAAAGCGCCGATGCCCGGCTATCCGAGCAACCCGGAGTACGCGGGCCTCACCGAGGAGCTGGATCAAAGCGTGGGCCTTGTCGTCGAGGCCGTGGAAAAGGCGGGCATCGCTGATAACACGCTCATTCTCTTCCTCAGCGACAACGGCGGCCTGGAGCACGAGCAGAGCGGTCGAGTCGTCACCTCGAACCAACCGCTTCGCGGTGAAAAAGGCACGCTTTACGAAGGCGGCATCCGCATCCCTGCCATCGCCCGCTGGCCGGGAAAAGTGCCCGCTGGCAGCCGCTGTGAAACGCCACTCATCACCATGGATGTCTTCCCCACCTTCACCGAAGTGGCCGGAGCCACCCTGCCCAAATCCCAGCCCTGTGACAGCGTGAGCCTCGCCGCCGTGATTCGCGATCCCGCCGCCAAGCTCGCCCGCGACACGCTGCACTGGCATCTGCCGCACTACCACCATAGCACCCCCGCCAGCGCCATGCGGGAGGGAGATTGGAAGCTCATCGAGTTTTTTGAAGACGGTGCGCTGGAGCTCTACAATTTGAAAAACGACCCCGGCGAAAAGACCAACCTCGCGAAGACGGAAACCGCCCGCGCCGAGTCCATGCGCACCGCATTGCAGAACTGGCGAAAGCAAGTCAACGCCCTCATGCCCGTGCCCAACCCAAAGCACGATCCTGCCCGTGCGCTGGAACTCGGCAAAGGAAAAAAGGCCGAGTAAGGCGCAGCAAGATTTAACGACAGCAGAATAAAATTCCATTCTATTGCCCCCATTCTACTGCCTATTTCCTCCGGCTCATGGCTTGTCCCACGAAGCAAGGCTGTCTGAGCCTGATATTTGTCCCTCCCACCAGCCTGGGGCAAAAGGTCTTGGCAGGGCGGGTGGGCGGGGTATTTTCGGGGCTTTGGAAACCCTGTCATGAATCCCGCGTCCGCCCGCCGTCCATCTTCCGCCGGGGCGGCGTGCCTGGGCGGGAGGTGGTGGGGCGGATGGAGCACACTGGTGGCCGGCGCGGCACTGCTGGCAGGCCCGGCACCTGCCCGGGAGGAAGCGGTGACGGCGGCTTCGACGGGGACTGTGATAACGCAAAATAATACTCAAAATGATGGAAGTAGATTTATCTCAGATGTCACCATCACCATCACCAACTCCAACCCCGGAGCCATTTTCAATTCGGCCACAGTGGACTTTGAAGGGCAGTTTGGTGGAGTGCTGCGCTATGTTCTGGAGCACAATGCATCCCTGAAACAGGCGGGAATCACAACTCTTGCCCAATTGCTTTCCAACAACGCCTATGTGAAAATTTCCATTGATTCGACTTCGAATGTTGAAGTGGTGAATGTAGGCTGGGATGGCTCGATCCATTCAAGCACGGGAATTTTGAGTTTTACAAAAAACATGTTTGGCGAAACGTGGCGCAGTTCCACCGACGGCGAACCCCACACCCTGAAATACACGATTGTGTTTGGGGACAACACCGCATCCGACCCGAAGCTCAAAAACATCTTTGATCTGAATGGCGATGGCGTGGTGCAGGCATCGGAAAGACTGGTCGTTGCGGCCGACCCGCCCATTTCCCCGTGGTTTGTTGGGCGGGATGGCATCTTTGAATACACCGCCCCCCTGCCGGTGTACCAAATCCAAAGCCCGCTGCAACCGCCGGGCCCGACGCTGGCGGAGGCGCTGGCCGCGGCCGGATTGAGCGTGACGCTCTCCGCGGCGGAGGCCGGCGAGGTGGAGCTGAGGTTCGGCGTGCTGGCGGGCTTCACCTACACGCTGTGGCACAACGCGGGCCTGGCGCCGGAAGGCTGGGCTGCGCTGGGGGCCCCGGTGGCGGCAGCGGCGGCGGCCACCGTGGTGGAGCACCACCGCCCCGCCGCCTTCCCCCAGGGCCATTTTTATAAAGTCCAGATCGAACCGACGCCCTGAGGCCTCCAGGCATGACGACAAAATCATGCCGGGTAAAATCATGGGAACCCTTTCTGATAATGATTTTACCCGCCATGATTTTGTCAAAAGCTCAGGGTTCAGGCGCCCTCGTCCGCTGCCCCAGCTTGATGACGACAAAATAATGCAGGGTAAAATCATGGGGAACCCTTTCTGAAAATGATTCTACCCGCCATGATTTTGTCAAAAGTTGGACCGCAGAATGACTCGATTCTGCTGTCCATTTTCAACGTCCACCTACTTCCGGCTCGGAGCCGCGATGATCTCGTCCATCTTCGCGATCATCGCCTTCAGCCTCTCCGGTTGCTCCGCGCTCACGTCCTTCTGTTCGGCGGCATCATCCGGCAGATGATAGAGACGATGTACGCCATCCGCATCATCGCGCTTCTTTTTCGTGACCACGGCTTTGGACGCGCCCTTGTTCTTCATCCGCACGAGCTTCCAATCACCCATGCGCAGGCCGAGGTTGTTGCCGTTGTTGTCCTGCTGGAGCAGGTGGTCACGGCCTTTCGCACCGGATTCGCCGAGCAGGGCCGGGAGCATGTTGAAACTGTCCAGGCAGGCATTTTCAGGCAGGGCAACGCCTGTGAGCGCCGCACAACTCGCGGCGAGATCCACGGTGCAGACGACTTCATCCGAAACACCTGGCTTGATGCGGCCCGGCCAGCGCGTGATGAATGGCGTGCGCGTGCCGCCCTCCAGCACGCTGTATTTCCCGCCGCTGTAAGGGCCTGCGGGCTCGTGGGAGCCGAGCTTTTCAACCGCGCCATCTGCGTAGCCGTCATCGAGCACTGGGCCGTTGTCGGAGCACAGCAGGATGAGGGTGTTTTCAGCGAGCTTGAGCCGGTCGAGCGTCTTCATCAGCTCGCCGACGCACCAATCGAACTCCACAATGGCATCGCCACGGAAACCGAGCGTGGTTTTGCCCTGAAAGCGCTCGTGCGGCATGCGCGGCACATGGATGTCATGACTGGCGAAGAAGAGGAAAAACGGCTCTTTCTGATGCGCCTCGATCCAGGCGTTGCTGCGCCTCACCCATTCGTCGCCCAGGTCTTCATCGCGGAAGCGGGCCGCGTGTCCGCCGGTGTAGAAACCGATGCGGCCGATGCCGTTGTGGATCGTCTGATTGTGACCGTGCGTCCAGTTCATGCGCAGCGTGTCGCGGTGCGTGATGCCGGTGGGATGATTTTCATCCGGTGCCTTGTCACCGACCCACAGCGGGTCTTTCGGGTCCAGGTTCAGCACGCGATGATCATGTACATACACCTGCGGTACACGGTCGTTCGTCGTCGGCAGCAGGTGGCAGTGGTCAAAGCCGATCTCCAGCGGCCCGGGTTTCAGCTCGCTGTTCCAGTCCGGCTTTGGGTCACCCAGTCCGAGATGCCACTTGCCGATCACAGCCGTGGCATAGCCCGCCTTTTTCATCAATGACGCGATAGTTTCCGTGCCTGGTTTCACAATCGCAGGGCCGTTCGGCGGCGCGATGCCACTGCCCGGAATGCGAAACGCGTAGGTGCCGCTGAGAAAGGAAACCCGCGTCGGAGTGCAGGTCGAGGCACTGCAATAACCGCTGGTGAAGCGCAGCCCCTCGGCCGCCAGTTTGTCGATGTTCGGCGTCTTCAACTGCGTGGCGCCGTAGCAACCCACGTCGCCGTAACCGAGATCGTCCGCCATGATGACGATGATGTTGGGCTTGGCTGCAAAGAGCGAAGGGCATAGGGCAAAGAGAAAAACGGCGAGGAGTCGGGTCATGCGAGGGAAACGAGCAGTCGGGAGGCTGCATTACGCGGAAGTTTGCTTCGGCGGCACCGTTTTCGCTTCCTCGCATGAAGCAACTCCTCGTCATCGCCTCCCTGGCCCTTTTTTGCGGCTCCTCTTTCGGTCAAACAGCCTCGAAGCGGATGATCGGCACCAGGCCGTTGCCAGCGATGACCGCCGAGGCATTCACCATCGTCATCATCCCGGACACGCAGAGCTACACGGGCAAAGGCTGCAAAGCCACGCCGCAGAGCACCGATCCCGTCACGAACGCGAACCTCGAAGCGCAGGTGAAATGGATACGCGAGCATCGCGACGATCAAAACATCGTCTTCATCAGCCATGTCGGTGACATCGTGGACAAGAACAACGCCGACCAATGGGCGGTGGCGAAGCAGCACCTCGATCAACTGCGCGGCGTCGTGCCCTTCAGCCTCACCGTGGGCAATCACGACATGACGAGCAAGGGCGACGCGACTTTGTTTCAGAAACACTTCCCTGCGGCCAGCTTCACCACGTATCCGTGGTATCTCGGCAGCTACGCGCACACTCGCAGTGACCAGAATGTTTCTGCCAACAACGTGAACAGCGCCCAGCTCTTCAGCGCGGGTGGCATCGACTTCATCCACCTCAGTCTGGAGTGCAACGCGCCCGATGACGTGCTCGCCTGGGCTGGCGAAACGCTCACGAAACATGCGCGCAGACATGCCTTGATCACCACGCACATGGATCTCGGCATTCGTGAAAAACCGAAGACCACCGAAGGCTACATCCACGATCCCAAAGGCCGCATGAACTGGATCAAGATCCACGGCGCGCGCGGCAACACCGGCGAGCAGATGTGGGACAAGCTCTACCGCAAGCACGCCAGCCTCCGCCTTATCTTCTGCGGCGATCAAAGCCGCGTCACCGCGCTGAAGCTCACCACGCCTGCTGATGACGGCCATCCCATCACCTCCATGCTCAGCGATTACATGAGCCAGCCCGTCCTGCGCCTGCTGCGCTTCGTCCCTGCGGAAAACCGCATCCATGCCCTCACCTACGATGTGAAGCAGCAAGTGCTCGTCGAAGACACCCCGCACGTCCACGACCTGGAGCAGCACCAGTTCACGCTCGATTATCCGATGAAATGACGCACTTCCTAACCACCATGCGCCTGATCCTCTTTCTCTTCGCCCTCTGCCCTTCGCTCTTTGCTGCCCAGCCGAACTTCCTCCTCGTCATGGCAGACGACCTCGGCTTCTCCGACCTCGGTTGCTACGGCAGTGAGATCGACACACCGAATCTCGACAAGCTCGCTGCCAACGGCCTTCGCTTCACGCAGTTCTACAACACCGCGAAGTGCCACTCCTCACGCGTCAGCCTCCTCAGCGGTCGCTGGTGCCGACAGGCGGGTGATGAGAGTCTTAGCCGCGCCGTCACCATTCCCGAAGTGCTCGCACCCGCCGGTTACTTCACCGCGATGGCGGGCAAATGGCATCTCAGCAAAGAACCCACCGACTTCGGCTTCCAGCGCTACTTCGGCCATCTCTCCGGTGCCACAAACTACTACCTCGGCGACAAGACGTTTCGTTTGAATGGCGACAAGTGGACCGTGCCGGACAAAGGCTTTTACACCACCATTGCCAATGTTGATTACGCGCTGAAATTCATCGGCGAGGCACGCAGCGCGAAGAAGCCGTGGATGACCTACATCGCCTTCAATGCACCGCACGCGCCCCTCCAGCCGCTGGAGCAGGATTACCGCAAATACCTCGGCCACTACGATGCCGGGTGGGACACGATCCGCGCCGCCCGTGTCGCGAAGCAGAAGCAGACCGGTCTGCTGCCCGCCAGCTTGCAGGAATCCCCACGCCCGGATCATGTCCGTGCCTGGGATCAGCTCGACGACGCGTATCGCGCGTGGGAGGCAAAGCGCATGGCGGCCTACGCGGGCATGATCGACCGCATCGACCAGGAAATGGGCCGACTCATTGCCGATCTTAAAAAAGCAGGCGAACTCGACAACACCGTCATCCTCTTCGTCTCCGACAACGGCGCGTGCCCGTATGATCGCGGTCGCCCCGAGCCAGACGCGCAGCCCTTTGACCCAAAGACTACGTGGAGCGACAGCACCGGCTGGGCCTGGGCGCGGAACTCGCCCTTCCGCTATTACAAGCAGAACCAGTTTGAGGGCGGCATCTCCACCCCCGCCATCCTGCATTGGCCCGCCGGTTTGAAACACCAAGCTGGCGGCGTCATCGACACGCCCGCGCACATCGTCGATGTGCTGCCCACCTTCGCCAAACTCGCCGGAGCCAAGCTGCCGGAAACGTTTCCAGAGCGCGAGCTCACGCCGCTGGCTGGCACCTCGCTCGCACCCCTCATCGCCGGTGGTGAAATCAAAGCGCGTCCGCCCATCCATCTGCTCTTCTCCAGCGACCGCGGTCTGCGCGATGGCGAGTGGAAGCTCGTCAGCTACAAAAGCCAGCCCTGGGAGCTCTATCACATCCCCACCGACCGCACCGAGCTGCACGACGTCGCCGCGCAGCATCCCGACATCGTCCAGCGCATGGTGAAGCAGTGGCACGACATGAGTGAGAACGTGCTCATGACGAAGGGCAAGGAGCTGGCACCCGTCGATACCGAGGCCACGCCGCACACGAACCGCGAATGGACCGACTACGACAAGCCGCTCACTGAAGGCAGGCTGCGCCAAGGCAAAAAGCAGGCCGCCACGCTGCCCCGCGCCCGCAAAGGCACGAAATTCACTGTCGAGGGCCCTCAACTCATTCTCCAATGCACTGGCGACGATCCCGGCCTCGCCTTTGAAAAAATCGCCATCTCACAACCCGGCCCCTACACCCTCGAATTCCGCCTCCAAAGTCACGCCACCGGCCCCGGCGAACTCTACTGGACCACCGACCCCGAAACCATCCTCCCCAAAGGCAAACACCTCGACTTCGAGGTCA
Organism: Verrucomicrobiales bacterium; assembly: GCA_003506995.1. Lineage (GTDB taxonomy): Bacteria > Verrucomicrobiota > Verrucomicrobiia > Verrucomicrobiales > Verrucomicrobiaceae > Prosthecobacter. The sequence continues at coordinate 9,247 of DNXB01000301.1, read as the reverse complement.
AGCACGACGGCGAATGGCATGACATGAAGCTCACCATTGATGAGGCGAAGACGTTACATGCTTTGCGCCTCGATCCGTGTGGTGGTGAAGGTGAGGCGAAAATCGAAGGCCTCACGCTCAAAGCGGCGGATGGGAAGGTGCTGGCGAAGTGGCCTTAACCTCGGCTGAGGCTCATCAAGGTTTGCATTCTTGACCCTGTGGCCCGAGCGTGCCACACTGTGTCATGCCAATCAAAGAAGCCGTCGTTCGTGCCCGTGTCGATCAGAAGCTGAAAGCAGATTCTGAGGCGATCCTGCGTCAGCTCGGCCTGAGCACCACAGAGGCAATCCGCATGTTCTTTACCCAGGTGACGCTGCGACGTGGCCTGCCCTTTGCTGTATCGCTTCAGGCGGCGGACGAGGCCAATGCTGACCTGCTCCTGCCAAAGTCGAAACGCCAGGCGGCCATCGACAGCCTCTATGACGACTGAGCCAGGAGAAGTGTATCAGGTGGACCTTGGCATGGCCGGCAAGGTCCGTTACTTCATCGTGGTTTCGCGTCACGACACCGATCCACCACGCGCACTGTCACTATGCGTGCCGATCACGACTCAGAACCGTGGCTCGAAGTATGAGGTTTCCCTGCCGCGAGTTCGTTTTCTGCGCGAGCAGAGCTTTGCCAATGTGCAGGGCTTGCAGGCTGTGCAGCATCATGAGCTTCGCGGCCCTGTGGGGCGATTCACCCCGGCGACGATGGTCGAAATCAAGACGGCACTGAGGTTTGCGATGGATTTGTGATCCTGTATCACGGATGAGGGTCTGAGAGAGAGGCCACTTTGGATCGTTCACCGTTCATGCTTCGACCCATGCTCGCATTGCTTCTGCTCGCCCTTTGCCCTTCGCTCTCTGCCCAACCGGCCAAAGCCAAGTCGAAAGCCAATCAGACCAACACCGACGACATGTGGGTCACCTCGCCGGTTCCGGTGCTTCCGACGAATGTCACGCATCACACTTTTCGCAGCGAGTCGATGAAGCGCGAGGTCGGCTACTGCCTGTATTTGCCGCCGGGCTATGAAAAGGACGCGGAGCGGCGCTATCCGGTGATTTATCACCTGCACGGAGCGGGCGGGAATGAGACGCGGAGCGTGTATTCGGCCAGCGTGCTGCATGAGGGCATTCTGGCCGAGAAGCTGCCGGAAATGGTCATAGTTTTCCCGAATGGCGGACGCTCCACGATGTATCAGGACAGCGGCGACGGGCGCTTTATGGCGGAAACGATGATGATCAAGGAACTCATCCCGCACATCGACTCGACGTATCGCACCATCGCCGACCGCAAAGCACGCTGCATTGAGGGCTTCAGCATGGGCGGACGCGGCTCCACGCACCTCGCCATGCGTTATCCCGAGCTGTTCGGCTCGCTCTTCAATCAGAGCGGGAACGTCTATCACGTCTCCGATGTCTCGAAGGTGCCCAACACCTACCTCGGCAGCGATCCCGAGCGCCTGAAGGCGAACGATCCCTACCTGAACCTCACGAAGAACCTCGCCTTCATCCAAGCCAACCTCCGCATTCAGGTCGCCTGCGGCACCGCCGATCCCGATCACCTCACCACCGTTCGTGAATACCACGCCGCCCTCACCGCCTCTGGCATGCAGCACAGCTACTTTGAAGTCGAAGGTCTCGATCACAACCAGAAGAAGATGATCGACGGCCGTAAAGCCACCTGGTTTGACTTCCACATCGAATCCCTCAAGCTCAACCACATCGACCTCCATTACCTCAAGCCATGAAACTTCACCTCTCTGTGTTCCTCTGTGCCCTCTGTGGTTGCCTTCAAGCTGCCGAGCCCACGCTGCTCTTCTCCGATGACTTCGCCCGCGATGAAGCCACGCCCGGCAAGGAGGACATCGGCAATGGCTGGACCAGCAACAGCGCCTGGCGTGCCAAAGGCCACCAGCAGGTCGATCTCAAGGACGGTGTCATGCACGTCACGAAACACGCCGAGGCCGATCACGGCGTCGCCATATTCCACAACGTCGAGTTTCAGGACGGGATGGTCGAATTGCGCTTCAAACTTGGCGAAGGCGACGATCTGGGTGTCGATTTCGTGGATCGCGAATTGAAGACCGTCCACGCCGGTCATCTCTGCATGGCCAAAGTGACGAGACGAGGTGTGACTCTCAATGATTCCAAGACGGGCGTCATGGACTTGAAAAACTACGAGCGTCGCAAAGCGGGTGACAAATCACCCGAACTCGCCGCGCTGCTCAAAACCAAGACCAAGTCCTTCAAACTCGATCTCAAGCCCGAAGACTGGCACACGATGCACATCACTGTCGAGGGCGACAAGATGACGGTCAAAATCGACGGCCAGGAAACCGGCAGCTTCAGCAGTGAAGGCATCGCGCATCCGACGAAGCGCATGATCACCCTCGCCGTGAACAAATCCGCGCAGGTGGATGATGTGAAGGTGTGGAAGCTCAAATAGACCCGCCATGCGCCGCATCTCTCTGCTCTGCCTTTTCGCCGCGAGTGTTTTCGCGCAGACACATCACGAAATCGTGCCCGAGTGGCCGAAACTGCCAGAGGGGCATGTTCTCGGCCTCTGCGCCGGAGTGGGAGTCGATGCACAGAACCGCGTGTTCGTTTTCCATCGTAGCGGGCGGAAGTGGTCGAATCCTTTTCCGACGGAGCCGATCTCGCAGCCAACGGTGAGTGTGTTGGATGGTGCAACGGGCAAGTTGCTGAGCACCTGGGGCGAAAACCGCTTCATCATGCCGCACGGACTCACCATCGACCATGAGGGCAATGTCTGGCTCACCGATGTGGGTCTGCATCAGGTCTTCAAATGCACACCGGAAGGCAAGCTGCTCCTCACGCTGGGAGAACGGGCCGTGCCGGGCAGCGATCACGCCCATTTCAACTTGCCCACGGATGTCGCCGTGCTGCGAGACGGCTCGTTTTATGTGAGCGATGGCTACAAGAACACGCGGGTGATGAAGTTCAGCTCCGAGGGCAAGTTTGAGTTCGAATGGGGCACGAAGGGCAAGGAGCCCGGCGAGTTCAACCTGCCGCACGGCATCGCCATCGACGCTCACAGCCGCGTGATCGTCTGCGACCGTGAGAACGAGCGATTGCAGGTCTTCGATGCGAAGGGTGGTTTCCTCCACGAATGGAAAGGCCCGCAGATCGGCAAACCCTACGGCGTGGCGGTTGGTTCCAACGACCACATCTTTGTCATCGACGGCGGCTCGCCCTCGTTGCGACTCTCCGAACGGGGCAAGGCCGTCGAACTCGATGCCGCAGGCGAGGTGCTCGATTCCTTTGGCTCCCACGGCAAAGAGCCCGGCCAGTTTCAGCTCGGCCACGACATCGCCATTGGCCCTGATGGTGCCGTTTATGTCGCTGAGGGCACTGGAGCGCGCCTGCAGAAGTTTGTGCGCAAGCAGTGAGTGCCTCGTGTTGCCTGCTAAAGAGGCCGATGACAACGCGTAGTCTGCACCGTCATGACCAACCGCCGCCAGTTCATCGCCACCGCCACTCTCGCCTTCCCATTCATTGGCCGTGGTGCCGCGCCGGGTGCGAAAATCATCGAGACGAAGATCATCTCCACGCAACCGGAGTTTTATCATGGCTGGCCGACGGTGGCGCAGCGGAAGAATGGCGAGCTGTGGGTCACCTGCTCCGGCGGACGCGAGGCGCATGTGTGCCCGTTTGGAAAAGTCGTGGCGATGAAATCGAACGACCACGGCGGCACCTGGTCCGCGCCACGGGTGATTTACGACGGGCCGATCGATGATCGTGACTCCGGCGTGCTGGAGACGGAGAAAGGCACGCTGCTGGTCACCACCTTCACGTCTTTGGCCTATGAGGATTCATTCAAGAAAGCCGCGGCGATGGCTGAACTGACTGACAAAGGCTGGGTGTCGAAAGCGATGCCTGCGGAGCGTTACGCGCGCTGGAAGGCCGCGCATGAAAAGCTCAGCGATGCAGAACGCCAGGCGCAGCTCGGCGAATGGGTACTGCGCTCCACCGATGGCGGTGAAACGTGGTCGCAGCCGATTCCGACCATCGTGAACAGCCCGCACGGGCCGGTCCAGCTCAAGGATGGCCGCCTGCTGTATGCTGGAAAGCAATTGTGGACCGGCGAGAAGAAGATCGGGGTGGCCGAGTCGAAGGATGACGGGCTGACCTGGCAATGGCTGGCTGAAATCCCCACTCGGCAGGGCGATGATGCCGTGAAGTCCTACCACGAGTTGCATGCCATGGAAGCCGCCGACGGCACGCTCATCGCGCAGATTCGCAATCACAACGACACGAACAAAGGCGAGACGCTGCAATCCGAGTCCAAGGACGGTGGGAAGACGTGGAGCGTGCCCCATTCCATCGGTGTCTGGGGCCTGCCCTCGCATCTGCTGCGTCTGCGCGACGGACGGCTCGTCATGAGCTACGGCCACCGTCGCAAACCTTACGGCAATCAAGCCCGCATCAGCAGTGACCATGGCCAGACCTGGGGCGAGGCGATCATTCTCTCCGGCGACGGCATCGGGGGCGATCTCGGTTATCCGAGCACGGTGGAGCTGCCGGACGGCACGCTGCTCAGCGTGTGGTATGAAAAAATGGCTGAGCCGAAGCTCGCCGTGCTGCGGCAGGCGACGTGGCGGCTGGAGTGAAGAATGCGCGAAGGTCGCCGGAGCAACGCAGAAGAATTTGGGGTCTCAAGTCGGGCTAAAACCACTCAATACTAAACCTTTACTTATTTGCCTCTAAGCATGTGTGCAGGTTTGTTCGGGCTTCGTTTGTCCATTTGAGTCACTATTGCCATCCACCCCCCCTTTGGTTTTCCTGCCCGCTTCACCATGAACACGCCCGCCAACCATCCGAAAGTGCCGGAGGGTGAAGCCTTTTGCCCGGGAGGTGCAGGGTGAACCGCCTCTTCTCACCGAAGCAGCAGGTTCTGCTGGCCTTGGTTCCACCGCTGGTGGCACTCAGCGTTCAATGGACATTTTGGCACTGGCTTCAGCCGTTGGTGCTCGTGTTGTTTTATCCTGCGGTGTTCGTGAGTTCATGGGTGGGGGGGCTGCGCGGCGGTCTGGCGAGCGCCGTGCTCTCAGCGGGCTTGGTCTGGTATTTTTTTGTGCCGCCACAGTTGTCATTCACCTTCAAAGATCCGCGCATGATGCTGTCCGTGGGCGTTTTCGCCAGCATGGGGGTGCTTTTTGCCCTGCTGCATGAAAAGCTGCGGGCGGCCAACCTGAAGCTGGAAGAGCGTGTGGCGCGGCGCACGCGGGAACTCGAGGCCTCACGTGAGATCACCCAGCAAAGCGAGGCACGGATGGCGGCGATTGTCAGCTCGGCGATGGATGCGATCATCAGCGTGGACAGCGAGCAGACCATCATCCTGTTCAACACGGCGGCGGAGGCCATGTTCCGCTGCCCTGCGGCGGAGGCCTTGAAGCACCCCCTTGACCGATTTATCCCGCAACGCTTCCGGGAGGCGCACAAAAAGCATGTGCAGGGCTTTGGGCAGACCAGCCACACCTCGCGTTCCATGCGCTCACTCGGCACGCTGAGCGGTGTGCGCGCAAATGGTGACGAGTTCCCCATCGAGGCGTCCATTTCCCAAGTCGAGGTGGCCGGGCAGAAGACCTTCACGGTGATTTTGCGCGACATCACCGAACGCAAGCGGGCCGAGGAGGCGCTGCGGGCCAGCGAGGCCGAATTTCGCGCCAGCTTTTATTCGGCCGCCGTGGGCAAGGCACAGGTCGATCCCGGCACCGGCCGGTATCTGCGGGTCAATGCCAAGCTCTGTGAGATCACCGGCTACTCGGAGGAGGAGCTGCTGCAAAAAACGTTCATGGAACTGACCCATCCTGAGGATCAAGCGAACGACAAGGTCGCTCATGAGCGCCTGACAAGCGGTGTCGTCCCAGGAATCAGCCTGGAGAAGCGCTACATGGCCAAGGACGGCCGGATGGTCTGGGTGAGCGTCAGCACCTCGCTCATCCGCGATGAGGGCGGTCATCCTCTGCGAACGCTGGCGGTCATCCAGGACATCACCGCGCGCAAGGAGGCGGAGGAGGCTCTGCGCTCCGCCGAAGCGAGGTTCCGCTGCCTGGTGGAGCAGTCCATCGTCGGCATCTATGTGATCCAGGATGATTACCTGGCCTATGTGAACCCGAAGATGACGGACATATTCGGGTTTTCAGCCGAGGAGCTGACTCAGGTGCCTGTGCTGGATTTCATTGTCGAAGCCGACCGGCTGCTCGTCGGTGGGAACATCCTCAAGCGACTGCACGGTGAGGTGGACAACGTCCACTACGAGCTGCGCATGCTCCGCAAGGACGGCAAAGTGATAGACGTCGAGGCGCATGGCGGCCGGGTGGACTACAACGGCAGGCCCGCCATCCTGGGAACCTTGCTCGACATCACCGAGCGCAAGCAGGCGGAGGCGAGGATCAACCAGATGAATGCCGAACTGGAGCAGCGCGTGATCGAGCGCACCGCCCAGCTTGAAGCCGTCAATGCCGAGTTAAGCAACAGCCGGGCCGAGCTTAAAAGCCTGTTCGAATCACTGCCGGGCCTGTACCTGGTGCTTACCCCCGAACTCCAGATCGTTGCCGTGAGTGACGCTTATCTGAAAGCCACCCTGACCACACGTGAGGGCATCCTCGGGCGCGGACTCTTCGAGGTGTTCCCAGACAACCCCAATGATCCTGCTGCCACCGGGATGTCCAATCTGCGGGTGTCCCTCGACCGCGTGCTGCAGAACGCGGCGCCTGACACCATGGCGATCCAGAAATACGATGTTCGCAGGCCCGACGGTGAGTTCGAGGAGCATTACTGGAGCCCGGTGAACTCCCCGGTGGTCGGAGCCGACCAGCGGGTCCAGTACATCATCCACCGCGTGGAGGAGGTGACTGAGTTCGTGCGGTACAAACAGCAGTCCGCCCAACACGACGACGCCTTGAGCGCACGACTGCAGCAGATGGAGGCGGAGGTCTTCCAAAGCTCCCAAAAAATGCAGGAGACCAACCAACTGCTGGAGGCTGCCAACAAGGAGCTGGAATCCTTCTCCTATTCGGTCTCACACGACTTGCGCGCCCCTCTTCGCGCGGTGGACGGCTTTTCCCGGGCCGTGCTGGAGGACTACGGTCCGCAACTCCCTGAAGATGGCCGGCGCTACCTGCAGATCATCCGCAGCAACACGCAAAAGATGGGACAATTGATCGACGACCTGCTGACGTTCTCACGGCTCAGCCGCGCGCCATTGACCAAGAAAAAAATAGACACGGGCGCGCTCGTGCAAGCAGCTCTGAACGAGCTTTCCGGCGAGCGTGAAGGCCGTCAGATCGACCTGCGCCTAAACTCCCTCCCTGAATGCGAGGCTGATCCCGCGCTGCTGAAGCAGGTCTGGGTCAACCTCCTCTCCAACGCCCTCAAATACAGCCGCAAACGCGAGGTCGCGGTTATTGAGATCGGCTGCAACGCCGAGGACGGCGCCCATGCTTATTTCGTGCGCGACAACGGGGCCGGCTTTGACATGCGCTACGCTCACAAGCTGTTCGGCGTTTTTCAGCGCTTGCATCGGGCCGAGGACTATGCCGGCACCGGGGTCGGCCTCGCCATCGTGCAGCGTGTCATCCATCGTCACGGTGGGAGGGTGTGGGCGGAGTCCGTGGTGGACAAAGGCACGACTTTTCACTTCACCCTCAAAGAAGCCCCCTCATCATGAACACGCCCCTCATCATCGAAATCCTGCTTGTCGAGGACAGTCCGGAAGACCTGGAACTGACCTGCCGTGCGCTGAAAAACGCCAATCTCAGCAACCACATCCAGATCGCCCGCGACGGCGCCGAGGCGCTGGACTTCATCTTTTGCGAGGGTCCGCATGCCGCGCGCCGGATCGAGGACACGCCCAAGCTGATCTTCCTGGACCTCAAACTGCCCAAGGTGGACGGTCTGGAGGTGCTCCAGCGCATCAAGGGCGACCCACGCACCCAGCACATCCCCGTGGTCGTGCTCACCTCGTCGAAGGAGCAGACCGACGTCGTGAAAAGCTACGCCCTGGGCGTGAACAGCTACATCGTCAAACCCGTGAACTTTGAAAGCTTCTCCAGGGCCGTCCAGGAGCTGGGCATGTACTGGCTGCTGCTGAACCATCCACCCAAACTCGACAAGTGAGATGAGCACTTCGCTTCGCGTCCTGATCCTTGAAGACAATCCTCTCGATGCCGAGCTGGTGTTGCGCGAGCTGCGCCGGGCCGGGTTCAATCCTGACTGGCAGCAGGTGCAGACCGAGCATGACTTTCTGGACCGGCTCCAGCCTGAGCTCGACATCATCCTGTCCGACTACGACATGCCGGAGTTCAGCGGACCGCGCGCGCTGGAGCTGCTGAAACACAGCGGGATGGACATTCCCTTCATCATCATCTCAGGGACCATCGGTGAAGATGTGGCCGTGAATGTGATGAAGCTGGGCGCGACCGATTACCTGCTCAAGGACCGCCTCATCAGGCTGGGCCCCTCCATCAAACAGGCGCTTGAGCAGAAGCGCCTGCAAACCGAACGCAGACGGATTGAAATGTCATTGAATCTGTTTCGAACGCTGGTGGAGCACTCGAGTGACGGATTTGAGGTGATCGACCCGGAAACCGGCCGGTTTCTCGACGTCAATGAAACCACCTGCCTCAGGCTGGGCTACCAACGCGAGGAGTTGTTGTCCATGTGCGTGCCGGATATTGAAACCGTGGCGTTGGATTTTTCCACATGGTCCAAACACGTTGACGAAGTGCGTCGAACCGGCTTCAAAATTCTCGAAGGCAGGCACCGCCGGAAAGACGGCACGACTTTTCCGGTGGAGGTCAACGCCCGGTACGTCAAGCTGGACCGCGATTACCTCATCGCCGCTGTTCGTGATAACACCGAGCGCAAACAGGCTGAGGAGGCCCTCCGCATGAGTGAGGAGCGCTTCCGCCAGTTGGCGGAAAACATCCAGGAAGTCTTCTGGGTTATCGACACGGCCAGCAACCAGCTGCTCTACATCAGCCCTGCCTATGCAATCGTCTGGGGCCGTTCCTGTGAGAGCCTCTACGCCTCTCCTCAGACCTGGCGGGAAGCCCTTCATCCTGAAGACCGGGAACGGATCCTCGAGGCCGCCAGCACCAAGCAGATTGACGGGACCTACGATGAGGAATACCGCATCCTGCGGCCGGATGGTTCGCTGCGCTGGATTCGTGACCGTGCTTTCCCTGTGAAGGACGCCA
>DNXB01000184.1:12439-17258 GCA_003506995.1 Verrucomicrobiales bacterium | reverse complement strand
CCATCTCACCGCCAGCTCGGCCATTTAACAGCAGCTATGGTTATTTAACGGACAGGCTCTAAGAACTGAATGCAAACTCAGTTCTTTGGCAATATTGATCGAAACTGGGTGATGCTGCCCATGAGGCGGGTGCGTTCGGGTTCCTGGGTGTCGAGGAGGTGGTCGCTGGCCGCGTCGGCCAGGGCGTTGAGGCGCAGGGTTGCGGGAGCAGTCTGATTTTCGAACAAGCGCGAGGGATAAGGAGAATATTTGCTGCCAGACCGGCGCGAAGGGCTGCGTTTACCACCGCCCTATGACCCACCGTCTGCTTTCCCTCGCCGCCCTCGTCTCTTTCACCGCCTCACTTCATGCCGAGGATGTCTTTGTCCCGCTGTTTGATGGCAAAACACTCGAAGGCTGGGAGCAGCACAGCGGGACGGCGGAGTATCGCGTGCAGGAGGGTGTGATCGTGGGCAAGACGGTGCCGGACACGGGGAACTCCTTCCTTTGCACGGCGAAGAAGTATTCCGACTTCATCCTGGAGGTGGAGTTCAAGGTGGACCCGTCGATGAACTCGGGCATCCAGTTCCGCAGCAACTACTACACGGAGGAGACGGAGGTGGAGATCGCGGGCAAGAAGAAGAAATTCCCGGCTGACCGTGTGCATGGCTACCAGTTTGAGATTGATCCGAGCGCACGCGCCTACACCGGTGGTGTTTATGATGAGGGCCGTCGTGGCTGGTTGTTTGATTTGAAGGACTACGAGGCGGCGCGGAAGGCATTCAAGCAGGGCGAGTGGAACCAGGCGCGCATCGAATGCCGTGGCAACAGCATCAAGACCTTCATCAATGGCGTGCTGGCGGCGGATTTCACGGACGAAATGACGAAGGAGGGCGTGATCGCGCTCCAGGTGCATGGCATCGGCAAAAAGACCGAGGCGGTGGGCAAGGAAGTGATGTGGAAGAACATCCGCATCCAGGAGATCAAGTAGCGCAAGCGTCACGCTGGCATCAAAGAACAGGCTGGCAGCCTGTTTCACGCCGCTTATTATCCGCCAACCATGAAGACCCAACGCGCCCTGCTTTTCATCACCTCCTTGCTTTGTTCTGCCAGCCTGTCGCAGGCGGAGATCAAGGAAACCGTCGTCGAATACTCATCGGGAGGCGTGACCTGCGAGGGGCTGCACGTCGTCGATACCACGAAGACGGGCAAGCTGCCCAGCGTGCTGATCATTCATCAGTGGACCGGTCTCAGCGACAACGAGAAGATGCGGGCGCGGATGCTGGCGGAACTGGGCTACAACGTCTTCGCGGCGGATGTGTACGGCAAGGGCGTCCGCCCGCAGCCGCCGGAGTCCGGCAAGGAGGCGGGCAAGTACAAGTCAGATCGCAAGCTCTACCGCGAGCGCGTGCTCTCGGCGCTGGAGGTGCTCAATAAGAACGCGCAGACCGATCCGGCGAAGGTCGCGGCCATTGGCTACTGCTTTGGCGGCATGGGGGCCATCGAACTGGCCCGCAGCGGGGCGGTGGTGAAGGGCGTGGTGAGTTTCCATGGCAGTCTTGACTCGCCCACCCCGGCGGATGGCAAGAACATCAAGGGCAAGGTGCTGGCGCTGCATGGCGCGGACGATCCCTTTGTGCCTGCGAAGGACATCGCCGCATTCGAGCAGGAGATGAAGGAGGCCAAGGTGGACTACAAGCTGGTGAATTATCCCGGCGCGGTGCATGCCTTCACGCAGAAGGCGGCGGGGAATGACAACAGCAAGGGCGCGGCTTACAACGAGGCCGCTGACAAGGCCTCGTGGGACGAGATGAAGGCGTTCTTTGACCGTTTGTTCAAGACCCCGGGCTGAAACTTCAATCCTCACGACCATGCCGCGCTTCCTCCTGCTTCCAGCCCTGCTGGCCATCACGGCGCTTTCCGCAGCGGAGGAGCCGAAGACGAATTTCATCCGCTTCGTCGAGGAGGAGACGAGCGACAGCCTGCAAACGGCCGTGGTGAGCTACGAATCGCCGCAGAAGGTGCAGGTCGATCTCGTGGGGGCCATCCACATTGCCGACAAGGCTTACTTTGATGCCCTGAATGTGCGGTTCAAAGGCTACGATGCTGTGCTCTATGAACTCGTCGGCCCGTCGATGGAAGATCGCGGCAAGGAGCCGCCGTCGAAGGACGGGCAAAACCTCGCGTGGGTGGGACAGATGCAGGCGATGATGAAGGACGCGCTGAAACTGCACGGCCAGCTCGAAGGCATCGACTACCAGGCCAAAAATTTTGTGCATGCGGACATGAACATGAAGCAGTTCACGCAGACCCAGGAGACGAAGAAGGAGAGCTTCCTCACGCTCTACCTGAAGGCCGTGCAGGCGCAGAAAGAGGCGAACGCCAAAAAGGGGCTGGATTCCGACACGGCGGGTCTGGTGATGCTGCTGAAGGTTTTCACCGCGAAAGACAGCAGCACCGGCCTGAAGCGCATGATCGCGCAGGAGTTCGACAGCGTGGAGGACATCATGGCGGGTGTCGAATCCGGCGACGGCACCGTGCTCGTTGGTGAGCGCAACCGCGTGGCGCTGGAAGTGATGGACAAGCAGATCGCCGCCGGGAAGAAACGCCTCGCGATCTTTTACGGGGCCGCCCATCTCGCGGACATGGAGGAACGCCTGCTCAAGAAAGGCTTCAAGCGCACGAAAATCGAGTGGCTGAAGGCCTGGAATCTGCCGCATGAGGAGTGAGCGTCTGCCTCAGCACCGGCGGCTCCATTTTTCTTGTCGCCTGCGGAGCAAAGCTATTCCACACTCTTGTCATGAGCACCGGCCATCTTCTTGTTCTCGGCGGCAGCATCCTGTGGATGCTTTTGTGCATGCGTTTCTGGTGGGCCATCAATGCTGAGAACGTCTGGCAGCGCCGCTTCATCGCCATCGGCGCCGGAGTGGGCGGCGGGCTGATCTATTTGATCGGCACGATGATGCTGGGACTGCTGAGGGAGGCGGTGCAAGAGCCGCAAGGCAGTGAGGAAATCCGCGTGATGTCACGTCCGGCGGATCCGGCGAAGCAGTGATCCAGCTCACTCCACATCGCCAAAACCGGAGGAAACGAGCTCCTCCAGATCCGCCACGGCCTGCTCGGCATCGTTGCCATCGGCGATGATCTTGATTTTCTCGCCGCGTCCGGCGGCCAGCATCATGAGGCCCATGATGCTCTTGCCGTTGACCGGCTCGTCGTCTTTCTCCACCCAGACGTCGCACTGGTACTTGCTGGCGCGTTTGACGAACTGCGCCGCCGGACGCGCATGCATGCCCATCTTGTTGCGGATCGTCAGTTCTTTCTCAATGCTCATGGTGGGGGCGGGGAAGGGGGCGCTGGCAGGTCAACCTAATTGGTCATCCGTCATTTTTTTCAACAACCTTTGATCAAACTCCACGGCGCTGTTGTAGCCGAAGGTGCGCAGTTTGAAGTTGATGGAGGCCAGCTCGATGAGGCCCGCCACATCGCGGCCTGGCTCCACAGGCAGCGCCACATGCTCGATTTTCATGCCCATGACCTCGCGTGTGTCCGTGCTGACTCCGACACGCTCCAGATCCTGGGTCTTGGCCCCGCGCACCAGCTCCACGATGAAATCCAGCCGCTTGCTCAGGCGCACCGCGCCCACGCCGAACAGCGCGGCCACGTTCAGGATGCCCAGGCCCCGGATCTCGATCATCCCACGCGTCAGATCCGGCGCGGAGCCGATGATCTCGCGGTCCTCGATCAGCCGCAGCCGCACGGCATCATCCGCCACGAGGCTGCCACCGCGTTGCAGCAGCCCGATGACGCTCTCACTCTTGCCGCAGCCGCTGTCTCCCTGGATCAGCACGCCGACGCCCTGCACATCCACCATGCAGCCGTGGACGAGCAGGCTCGGCGCAAAGGTCCACTCCAGCTTGATGGTGGCCGCGTTGAGAAAGCGCATCGTCATCATGCTGGTCTGAAACACCGAGATGCCGGCCGAGTTGGCGATCTCGATCAGCCCCTCGTCAAGACGATGTCCACGGGCGACGACGACGCAGGGGATGTCCCAAGAACAAAGCTGGCTGAAGCGCGCCGCGCGCAGCTTCGGCTCCAGACCCTCAAGAAAGGAGTGCTCCGAGTTCCCGATGACCTGGATGCGCTTGTAGGCGAAGTAGGTGAAGAAGCCGGACAAGGCCAGGCCGGGGCGGTTCACCGAGGGCTCGTGGATCTTGCGGTCAAAGCCCGCCTCCGTGCCGACCAGCTTCAATTTGAGCGCCTTTTCGTTCTGCTTGAAAAACTCCCCCACAGTGATGGCGGACGGGCGTTTGACTTTGGTGGGTGGCGGCATGCACCGGACATTACGCGATTCCTCTCGGCGTCAGCAACGAAAAACCAAGCTCGTGCTGGAAAACCTGTCTCAACCGGCTAAATCATCCGCCCCCGAACGCCGCAGCAAGCGGCATTGGCTCTTTCCCACCCCTCCCATGTCCCGCCAGAAGCCCGCTATCTTTGATTCCGTGGAGTCCGTCCTCGCCGATATCCGGGCCGGGCGCATGGTGATCGTGACCGATGACGAGGACCGGGAAAACGAGGGCGATCTCATCTGCGCCGCTGAAAAGATCACCGCCGAGATGGTGAATTTCATGGTGCGCCAGGGGGGCGGCATGCTGTGCGTGCCGGTTTCCCTCGAAATTGCCCAGCGTCTCAATCTGGCCAGCATGGTGCCGGAGAACCGCGAGGCATTCCGCACGGACTTCACCGTCACGGTCGATGCGGCCCAGGGCATCTCCACCGGCATCAGCGCCGCCGACCGCACCCGCACGATCCGCCTGCTCGCCGATCCCAAAAGCCTGCT
>DNXB01000184.1:0-12385 GCA_003506995.1 Verrucomicrobiales bacterium | reverse complement strand
CGACGGCACCATGGCCCGGCTGCCCCATTTGAAGAAATTTGCCAAAAAGCACGGCCTCAAGATGTGCTGCATCGCCGATCTCATCGCTCATCGCCGCCTGAGCGAGAAGCTGGTCGAAAAAATCGAGGTTGTGGACATGCCCACCGACTTTGGCACCTTCAAACTGCATCTCTACAAGAGCAGCCTCGACGGCGTGCATCATTTGGCCCTCGTCATGGGTGACATTGTGCCGGATGAGTCCATCCTCGTCCGCGTGCACAGCGAATGCCTCACGGGCGATGTCTTTGGGTCCAAGCGTTGCGATTGCGGCGACCAGCTTTCGATGGCGATGCAGAAAATCGTGGATANNTGCACTCCGAGTGCCTCACGGGCGAGGCCTTCGGCTCGCTCAAGTGCGAGTGCGGGCCGCAGCTCGACGCGGCGCTCGATGTCATCCAGCGCCAGGGCGGTGCCGTGCTGTACATGCGCGGCCATGAGGGCCGCGGCATCGGCCTGCATGGCAAGATCATGGCCTACAAGCTCCAGGAGCAGGGCTTCGACACGGTCGAGGCGAATCTGAAACTCGGCTTCCCCATGGACCTGCGCGACTACGGCATCGGTGCGCAGATCATCTCCGACCTCGGCGTGCGAAAGATCAAGCTCATGACCAACAACCCGCGCAAGGTCGTCGGTCTCGAAGGCCACAAGCTCGAAATCACAGAGCAGGTGCCGGTGAAGTCCCAGCCCAAGCCCGAAAACGCCCGTTATCTCGAAACCAAGAAGAAAAAAATGGGCCACCGGTTGTGAAATGACGAATGACGAATTTTTGAATGACGAAGGAATGCCCCCATCCCCAAGCCACATGATCCAAACAACAACCAGACTCACCTTGCACGACGCCATTCGTCATTCGTCATTCTGATTTCGTCATTTCCTCTCCATGTCCAATTACGCCTCCAGCCGTCCCCGTCCCACCCAGGAGCCGATCAGCATTGCTGTCGTCGCCTCGTTGTACAACAACCAGTTCGTCCAGGGCCTGCTCAATGCCGCCAAGGAAGAGATCGAAGTCATCGCTCCGAACGCCTCCGTCGATGTCTATCGCGTCCCTGGCGCGTTTGAGATTCCGGTTTGCACCGAGCTGGTGCTGCGTGGCAGCGCGCCGGATGCCGTGATCGCCCTCGGTGTCATCATTCGCGGCTCCACCGAGCATGCCGACCTCGTCGGCGCGTCTGTCACGGACGCTTTGCAGCAGATGGCGGTGAAACATTGCATTCCCGTCATTCATGAAGTCCTGCTCGTCAGCAGCGAGGAACAGGCCGAGGAGCGCTGCCTCGGCGCCGCCATCAACCGCGGCACGGAAGCCGCCCAAACCTGTGTCAAAATGATCAACCTGTTCGGAAAAATGAAGGCCAGCTTTGCCGGCGAACACATCGACCACGCCTAACATCATGGGAAAACGCCGCGACGGCCGCGAAGCCGCCATTCAATTCCTTTTCTCCAGAGACCTGCAAGGTGAGCAAAAGCCCGAGGACGCCGAGGTCTTCTGGACCTTGCACAGTGCGAAGGCCTCCACCCGTGCCTATGCCGAAAGCCTCATCAAGGGCGTCATTGACCATCAGGCCGAGATCGACGGCCACATCACGAGCCTCGTCGAAAACTTCCGTCTGGAACGTCTCGCCGCCGTGGACCGCAATGTGCTGCGTGTCGCCTCCTACGAGCTGCTGTATTGCCCCGACGTGCCCGCGCCCGTCATCCTCAACGAGGCCATCGACATCGCCAAAGCCCTCAGCGCCGGCGAGTCCGGCTCCTTCGTCAACGGCGTGCTCGACAAGCTGGCGAAAGCCCTGCGCAAGCCGGAACCAAAACGTCCAGTGGAAGCAGCCAGCGAGGATTAACGGGCATTCGTCATTCTGATTTCGACATTCGTCATTCCCCCCCCATGGCCGGTTTCTTCAAATCCCTCTTTCAACGTTTCACCAAGCCCGACATCGACTGGGACGACCTGGAGGCTGCTCTCATTGGCGGTGATCTCGGCCCGCGCCTCGCGCTGCAAATCGTCGCCGACCTCAAATCCCGCCAGCGCACGCTGCACGGCGCGGACATCGTGCAGGTGGCGCGTGAGCATGTGCGCCAAATTTTGCCAGAGACCATTCCCGCGCTCGATCCACTGCCTGGAAAGCCCAAAGTGCTCCTCATGATCGGTGTGAACGGCACGGGCAAGACCACCAGCACGGCCAAGCTCGCTCATGTGCTGCATCAGCGCGGGCACAAGGTCGTGCTGGCCGCCGCCGACACCTTCCGCGCCGCCGCCGTGGAGCAGCTCACCGTCTGGGCCGAGCGCTTGAAGATTCCTCTCGTCAAAGGGCCACCGAACTGCGATCCCGCCGCCGTCTGCTTCGACGGTTACGAGACCGCGCTCAAAACCCAGGCCGACTTCCTTATTTGTGACACCGCCGGCCGCCTCCATACCAAGCACAACCTCATGGAGGAGCTGAAAAAGATTCACCGCATCCTTGGGCGCAAGGACGAGACCTCCCCGCACGAGGTCTGGCTCGTCGTCGATGCCACCACCGGCTCCAACGCCCTCCAGCAGGCGCGTGAGTTTCAAAAAGCCATCTCGCTCACCGGCCTCATCGTCACCAAGCTCGATGGCAGCGGCAAAGGCGGCGTGCTTGTCAACATCCAGCAGGAACTCGGCATCCCCACCCGCTTCATCGGCCTCGGCGAGCGTGTGGAAGACTTCCAGCCCTTCGACGCGAAACGTTTCGTCGAGGAGCTGCTCTAACGCTCTTTATGCTTGTGCGCGGCCAGACCGGCCGTCATAAACAGCTTTTCCAATTATGAAAAGACTCACCGCTTCCACTCTCCTGCGTCAGGCCCTCCTCGGTTTCCTTGTTGCCACCGAGCTCGTTTCCTGCGCCACCAAGGAGCTGGAGCGTTGCCCGCCCGGCACGCCCGGCATCATCCTGAGCGAGGCGGTCGAGTGCCGGCACAAGGACGGCAAGTTCACCCTGCCTGCCGGGCATTACCAGCCCGAGGCCCAGTCGCCCAAGGGCATCTATTATGTGGCCCCGGAGCGCCTTAAAACGGACGGCATCATCCGTGAGGGCCATGAGCGCGGCGGCCTCTTCATTGCCCGCGAGGGCTGGCAGTGGGCCTGGACCGGGCACCCTGGCTGGGAGGTGGACCAAAGCGCCACCACCATCACCGGCAAGCGCGGCATCATCATGCCCACCCACTACAAGTTCGAGCCCTTTGTAAAGTATCAGGTCGCAAAGACGAGGCGCTGAGATCGGTTGAGCCTTCCTTCAGCGTGCTGTCACGCGGTCGCTCGGGCTGCGGACTTTGCCGCAAGCTGACGCGCCTGCTCGACCCAGTGCTCGCGGTGGATGCGGTCTTTGAAGGCAAGGCGGGAGGAAAACTCGTGAATGTGCTCCTCGTTCCAGGCGGCGATCTGGGCGTAGGTGTAGATACCCAGGGCATGAAGACGTTCTTCGAGCACTTTGGCGATGCCTTTGAGGGCGGTGAGATCGTCGCAATGCTCCGGGGGTGATTTGTAAATGAGGCCGAGCTTGGGATCGTGTTCCGGCTTGGCTCCGGTGGGCGGCAGCGCAGGCAGATCGGTGAACGTGGGAATGACGTCGGGCGGAACAAGCCCGTTGGCGGCGGTTTCGCTCTCGTCGGACTTCCTTTCCGCTGGCGAAGAAGTGATGATGGCAGCGAGCGCGGAGGCGTGGCGGGCCGGCGGGGGCGTGCTTGTGCCAGGCATGAACGAAAAAGAGGCCTGGGACTCGCGATTTTTCGCGGGGCTGCCTGGGGTGGTTTCCCTGGGCTTGATCACGTTGCCGCCCGGTTTAGGCGGCATGTTTATGGCGGTGGAGACTGGGGGAGGGACAGGCTCGCTGGCCGGCGCTGCGGGGGCAGGGGCGGTGAGACTTTCACCCTCCTTGCGCGGCATGTGAATGGTTTCGGTGGCGATGACGATGGCGGGGCCGGATTTGACGGACTGATCACCGACCTTGCGTTTCAATTGGGCGATTTCGTCCTTCATGGCCGCAGCCTCACCACGCAGCTCGCGGGTCTGGCGCTTGTAGCGCCCCCAGGTGGCGTAACCAAAGATCAGGCCGATGATGAAAAACATCGCCCCGAGCACGGTCACGAACGCACCGCTGTGCATGAGCATGTACACCAACGGCTCAGCGGAGAGAGATTCGAGATCGAGCTTCATGAACGGCTACTTGATGAGGATTTCCACGCTGCCCGGAGTGAACACCGATGATGAAGGTCCCGCAGGAACGGGATCGAAGACGACAGCGCTGACGTCTCCGGCAGGAACGCCCTGTTCCACCAGGAAAGAGAGGACTGTCTCCGCTCGCGCCTGACCGATTTTTTT
This sequence comes from Verrucomicrobiales bacterium, assembly GCA_003506995.1. Taxonomy (GTDB): domain Bacteria; phylum Verrucomicrobiota; class Verrucomicrobiia; order Verrucomicrobiales; family Verrucomicrobiaceae; genus Prosthecobacter. The sequence continues at coordinate 8,013 of DNXB01000184.1, read as the reverse complement.
TTCGACCGGGGCAGGCCCGGAGGGATCAGGATGAGCCCCGATGACCAGCCGCAGCGCGGGGCCGGCGGCGAGAAGGGCAGGGGCCAGCGAGGCGAGGCTGGTCTGCTGCTCTGCCGTGAGTCGCGCAGAACCGTTTTCAAAAACGAGCTGCAGATGTTTCATCGCCTCACGGATGGGATCGAGAACCTCCGGCGGCAGATCGGTCTGAATCTGGTGGCCAGGAAAATGATAGGGCGATGGAAGCAAGGTGAGCCGTGCGTCAACCCTGGCGGCTCCGGTCACGGGCCGCAGCAGCGCCAGCCACGCGCTTTCCATCTGCCGGGTGGCCAGCCCCTGGAGGCGCGGCACACCGTCCGTGCCGATGTCAAAAGAGCGCGGCGGGGGCAGTTCGAAAAACCGGCGCACAAACGCGGCCAGCGCTCCCGGTTTGGCAAACGGCGCCGTCAGCACATGCGGACTGGCCTTAAGAGCGGAGGGATCCACCACCCGCCCGCCGGCGACCTCGGCAAGCGCGGCGACGAGCTCTTCCTTGACCTCCGTGGCTGGCAGCAGGCCGGTGATCACGATGGCGTCGTCCTTGGCCCGGATGTGCAGCTCGGCAGGCACATGCAGCTTTTCCACAATGGACTTCAGCAACGGGCTGCCTGCGGTGAGGGGCAGCTTGATGCCTTCCGGCCAGCGGACTTCGGGCGCGGAGTGAAGTTCCTTGGCATGGATGCGCAGGTCGGGGCGCAAATCCGCGAGGATGTGGTGGACGTTGCCTGCTTCATCGCCCTCCGGCAGCCAGCCGCTGAGAAAAAGGTTTTCATTCTCCAACCGCGCCTGCAAGCCGGCCATGACATGCAGGCGGTCCGCGCCCGGTGCCAGGCGCAGGGGCACGAGGCTGCGGATCGCGGCCAGCGCCTTCTCGCGGGCGGCGGGATTGGCGGCCTCGCCAGTGATGGCGATGTCAAAAAAGCGCACATCGACCACCGGATCACTGACACCGGCCTCCCGCAGCCGTTTCAGCGCCTCCTGCGTCAGCACTGGCAGATTTTCCCGGCAGAACAGCCACGCATGCACACCTGTCGCCACGGGCAGCAGGATCAGCATGATGAAGATGAGGCTGAGACGCATGAATTTGGGTGCGGAGTGGCATTTGACACGGCAGGGGCGGAATGGATACTCCGCGCTCCCCGCGTCTGCCGCTATCGTTATAGGTTCGTTGTGCGCGAGGCAAGAATCAACTGCTCCAACTCCTCACACCACCTCTCATGTCTGTTGTCATCGCCGGAACCGTCGCCCTCGATAATGTCAAAACCCCGCAGGACGCGCAGGAAAACCTGCTCGGCGGCTCCGCCAGCTACGCGGCCCTCGCCGCCAGCATCTTCTGCCAGCCGATCCACCTCGTGGGCGTCATCGGCCATGATTTCCCGAAGCCGCACCTCGACATGCTGGCCGCGCGCGGCATCACGCTGGACGGCCTGGAGCGCAGCAGCGGCGAGTCCTTCACCTGGAGCGGTGAGTACCATGACGACATGAACAGCCGCACCACGCACAAAGTGGCGCTCAACGTGCTGGAAAACTGGCAGCCAAACCTCCCTGCCGCAGCCAAGCAGGCCAAGGTGGCCGTGGCCGCGAACATGAGCCCGGACAACCAGATGCAGATGCTCGATCAGATCGAGGCAGACTTCGTCACCGCCGACACAATGGACCTCTGGATCGAGATCGCCAACGAGCGTCTTCACGAGGTGCTCAAGCGCATCGACCTGCTCGTCATCAACGACGGCGAGGCCAAGGAGTTCGCTGGCACGACCAATCTCGTCGATGCAGGCCGCCGCTTGCAGGCCAAGGGCCCGCGTTTTGTCATCGTGAAGCGCGGCGAGCACGGCAGTTTCTTGTTTGGCGAGAAGAAGGACGAATTCTTCGCCTGTTCCGCCTACCCGCTGCATAGCGTGTTCGATCCGACCGGCGCCGGTGACTCCTTCCTCGGCGGTTTGTCCGGCTGGCTGGCCGCCAATGGCAAGACCAAGCCCACCTTTGAAGACCTCAAGACCGCCGTCGTTCACGGCAGCGTCACCGCCAGCTACACCTGCGAGGCCTTCAGCACGCACAAGCTGCAAACCGTGTCCCTGGCGGACGTCGCGGCGCGTATTGCGGAACTGCGCAGCTTTACGAGCTTCGCGTGAGTTGACGGTTGTTTACGATTGTTTCCCAAACCACCGTCAACAACAGTCAACCATCGCCAACAACCGTAAACTTCCTCCTCCCATGTGGCAGACCATCAAAACCTTCACCGACATCAAGCTGGAGAAAACCAGCGATGGCATCGCCAAGATCACCATCAACCGGCCGAAGGTGCGCAATGCCTTCCGGCCGCTGACGGTGAAGGAGATGCTGCAGGCGTTTGAGATCGTGCATGAGGACCGGGAGGTGGGGGTCATCATCCTCTGTGGCGAAGGCCCGCTGGCCTTCTGTTCCGGCGGCGACCAGAAAGTGCGCGGCGATGCCGGTTACATCGGCGAGGACGGCGTGCCGCGTCTAAACATCCTCGATGTGCAGCGGAAGATCCGCACGATCCCGAAACCTGTGGTGGCGATGGTGGCCGGTTATGCGATCGGCGGCGGGCATGTGCTGCATGTCGTGTGTGATTTGACCATCGCGGCGGACAACGCCCGTTTCGGGCAGACCGGCCCGAAAGTCGGCAGTTTCGACGGCGGCCTCGGTTCCAGCTACCTTGCCCGCATCGTCGGTCAGAAGAAGGCGCGGGAGATTTGGTATCTCTGCCGCCAGTATGATGCCAAGCAGGCTTTGGACATGGGGCTGGTGAACACCGTCGTCCCGCTCGACCAGCTTGAAGAAGAAACGCTCAAATGGTGCCGCGAGATGCTCCAGCACTCCCCCCTGGCCCTGCGCTGCCTCAAATCCGCCCTCAACGCCGACTGCGACGGCCAGATGGGCCTCCTCGACCTCGCTGGCAATGCCACGTTGCTCTATTACATGAGCGAAGAGGGCAAGGAGGGCAAAAACGCCTTCGTGGAGAAGCGAAAACCTGATTTCTCGAAATTCCCGCGCGTGCCTTGAGTCTTGACGCCGCCGTCATCGTCCACACTCTTTCCGTGAATGGCTCCCTCACAGAACAATCCATCTTCGACTTCCGCACCGGTCGTGAAACCGCCTTCCAAGGCGCTTTCTTCGGCCCCGGCGAGCGATCAGCTTGCTCTGCCCTTAACCGACGACGAGCGAAAGGCATCACGGAGGCAACTCGCGACTCTCCATCGCGGCAATCGTATGCGCCTCATGCTTGGGCAGCCCTTGTTGACGCCAGATCCCGTCAGTGGGGCGTCCCGCTGATCGACCTCGCAGCCCTGGGCATCGGGCACGATGCGGACGGCATGTTGAAATCCGCCGTTTTGCGTCCGCTAAAGACCGGCGCTGAGGCATGTCCGTTTGCGAACGATTAATGGCAGGTCGTTTACAAACTGTTTCCGCTCCACAGCCAAGGCGGGCTGGGCAAAACATTCGAAATCGATGTGTCTGACGACGGCGAAGGCTATGAAATGACCACCCAGGACGCCGATGCCATGGGCCTGCGCCAAGGGCTGCCGCTGGCAGGCCGCAAAGCCTTCGATGACGTGAAAGACGAGGACTTGTGAATGGGAACTACCCTCGTGGCGGGAAAAACAGCCGGTCCCGCCCTTGAAAGTCAAGACCGCCTTTATGGTTGCCACCGGCAAGGGAGTTTGTAGTATCGGGGCGTCTTCAGACACACTCTCTCCCCTGACATGGCCAAACGCACCACCACCAAACCGGTCTCTCCTGCCCCCGCAGCCTCCGCCTGCACCTACGATTTGAAGCAAATCCGCGAAATCGTCGGATTGATGGCCGAGAACGACCTGACCTATTTTCACAGCGAGCAGAAAGGCTCCAAACTCGAACTCCGCCGGGGTTCTGATCTCAACACGGTCAAAGAACTGCTCCAAGCCATGCCGGTGGCCGCTCACGCGCCCGCCGCCGCGCCAGCATTCATGACCGCGGCCCCCGTCAGCGCACCGGCAGCTGTGGCCGCGCCCGCCGCCTCGGTGGCCGGTGAACCTGTCGGTCCCACGATCAATTCCCCGATGGTCGGCACCTTCTACCGCAGCGCCGCGCCGGGCGAGAAATCCTTCGCCAACATCGGCGACGTTGTGGATGAAAACACCAACGTTTGCATCATCGAGGCCATGAAGGTCATGAACGAGATCAAGGCCGAGGCCCGAGGCACCATCGCCCGCGTGCTCGTCGAGGACGGCAAGCCCGTCCAATACGGCCAGCCTCTATTTGAGTTGAAGGCCTGATGCCAAACCCGTTCAAGGTTTCAAGTTCAAGGTTCACAGACTGCTCTTGAACCTGTCTGGTGCTTCAACCTTGAACTCTCAACCTTGAACCCAAAACTTTCCCCGCATGTTCAAAAAAGTCCTCGTCGCCAATCGTGGTGAAATCGCCCTTCGTGTCATCCGCGCCTGCAAGGAACTCGATGTCAAAACTGTCGCCGTTTATTCCGAGGCCGATGTCGATTCGATGCACGTTCACCTCGCCGACGAGGCCATCTGCATCGGACCCGGCCCCAGTTCGGAGAGCTACCTGAAAATCAGCCGCATCATCAGCGCGGCGGAGATCGCCAATGTCGATGCCATTCACCCTGGCTACGGTTTCCTCTCCGAGAAGGCCGAGTTCGCGGAGGTCTGCGAGAAGTGCAAAATCAAGTTCATCGGGCCTTCCGCCCGCGTCATCAGCATCATGGGTGACAAGAACGTGGCGCGGGAAACCGCCCTCAAAGCTGGCATGCCCATCACCCCTGGGTCCGACGGCATCATCCACACCGAGGAAGAAGCCCTCGAATGGGCGCGCAAGATCGGTTACCCGGTCATGGTCAAGGCCAGCGCTGGTGGTGGCGGACGCGGCATGCGTCCGGTGCTCAACGAGGCCACGCTCGGCTCCAGTTTCCAAGCGGCCTCCCTGGAAGCGATGAAATGCTTCGGCGACGGCTCCATGTACATGGAAAAGCTCGTCGAAAAGCCGCATCACATCGAATTCCAGATCGTCGCCGACTCCCACGGCAACGTCGTCCACCTTGGGGAGCGCGACTGCTCCATGCAGCGCCGCAATCAGAAGATTATTGAGGAGTGCCCCTCGCCGAAAATCACTCCCGAGATGCGCAAACGCATGGGCGATGCCACGGTGAAGCTTTGCAAGGAAATCGGCTACGAGAACTGCGGCACCATCGAGTTCCTCGTCGATAACAAGTGCGAAAACTTTTACTTCATGGAGATGAACACCCGCATCCAGGTGGAGCATCCGGTCACCGAAATGGTGACGGGCGTGGATCTGATCGCCGAGCAGCTGCGCATCGCCGGCGGCGAACCGATCTCCGTGACCCAAGAGCAGATCAAACTCTGCGGCCACGCCATCGAGGTGCGCATCAACGCCGAAGACCCCCGTCAAAACTTCCGCCCCGCTCCGGGCAAAATCACCGGCTGGCTCCCGCCCGGCGGCCCGGGCGTGCGGGTGGACAGCCACGTGTACACGGGCTACGAGATCCCACCCTTCTACGACTCGCTGATCGGCAAGGTGATCGTGTGGGGCACCGATCGTGAGCATGCCCTCAAACGGCTGCGGCGGGCCCTCTCCGAATGTGCCGTCACGGGCATCCCCACCACCATCGACTTCCACCTGCAGCTGCTGGACCGCCCGGAATTTCTGGCCGGCGACGTGCACACCAAGTTTGTTGAGCAGGAGATGCTGCCCCAGCCAGGCAGCTGACGCAGCTCCGCTCCGGCCGGCCGCCTCAGCCGACCAAACCGGCCTGGGCACGCATCAGCACCTGGCTCACCAATCCCTGCTGCCCCACCAGCAGCTCGCGCACCAGGCTGAGCAGGCCCACCCACACCACCGGGGTGACATCCACCCCACCGATCGGCTGGATGACACGGCGCGTAGCGGCCAGCAGGGGCTCGGTCGGGGCCCCGATCAGCCGCATCGCCCCGCGGCTCAGATCCACCTGGGGATACCAGGTGAGCACGATCCGGAACAGAAACAGCAGGGTCCAGAGCGCCAGCCCCAACCCCAAAACCAGGTGCAGCCCAGACAGCACCGGCAACCAGGACGGGGACATGGGGGGCAGGGCCGTCACAAAGCTCTAAGCAGCTGGCCCTGCAGCGTAGGAAGCCGCCGCCACTGCCTAGGATTCCGCGACGCTTGATGCCTGAGAGCAGGCCCCGCCATGACGCCTTCCCTCGCCAACTTCCTGAGCAGCCTTGTTTGGGGCGCCGTGATCGTGGTCGTGCCGATCACCATCGCCCTGGTGCTGATCAGCCAGAACGACCGCCTCGACCGCAAGCTCTGATCCCCCTGGCCCGGCTGCCTACAGTGGCGCAACGGTCCGACGGGTGAAACACCGTGGTTAATGCCAGCCTGAATTGGGCCAGCATCGTGGGCATCGTGCTGGCGGTGGGCGGTGCGCTGCTCTACTTCATGCGCAGCTTCAAGCCCGCCCTGGCCCGCGACTACGACGTCTTCTTCGCTGCGGTGGGTCTGCTCTGCGGCGGCATTCTGTTTTTCCAGGGTTGGCGTCTCGATCCGATCCTGCAGTTCGGCCAGTTTCTGCTCGCCGGCACCACCGTCTTCTTCGCCTACGAGAGTGTGCGGCTGCGGGGGGTGACCACCGAGCAAGCCCGGCGCTCGTCCTACTTCGACGACGACGAACCGATGCCGGCTCCCGGCCCCTACCGCCCCCGCATGGGTGGACGCACCTGGGGCGAGAGCGAGGTGGATCGCTTCGACGAGCCCCAGGCCCTGCGGCGGCGAATCCCCTCCCGCGAGGACGAATCCGACGACGACGACTTCTACCGGGCCCGCCGCCCCAGCCGGGCCGCCATCCCTGAACGGGCCGCCAGCCGTCGCCCCGCCCAGGACGATTGGGCGCCCCAAAGCCCGGCCAGCGAGCGCCCAGAGCGCCCCGACCGCAGCCGCTACAGCGCCTCCGGCAGCGCCACTCGCCCCGCCACTGATTTCGGTGCCCGCCGGCGCGAGCGCGATGGTGCCACAGAGCCCCGTCGCGGCAGTCGGCCGGTGGCCGCCAGCGAAGCCATGCCCCGCTCGACGCGCCGCCCCACCGCCCCCGAAGGCCCTGGTGGCCCCTCCATCGCCCCGGCGTCCCGCGGGCCTGCCGGTGTGCCCCAGGGCTCACCCCTCAGCAAGGCTGATGGCATCAGCGATGCCGACTTCACGCCGGTGAAACCCTCCACCAGTCCCGAGCCCCGCCCGCGGGACAACAGCTCCCGCTTCGACGACTGACGCCCCCCACTGCGAACCGTTGGCCTGGGCTGCCCCCTGCGCTGGCGGCCACCGTGGCAGCGCTGCTTGTCGGCTGCGAGGCTGGCCCCTGGTTGCAGCGCCGCAACGCCGGACCCACCGGGTTGCTCAGCGCCACCAGCCGCCAGGAGCCGGCCCTCAGTGGACAGGGGCGCTGGCTCGCCTCGGTGGTGGAACGCGACGGTCGCGCCACCCTGCTGCTGCAGGAGCAGCCCAGTGGGCGGGTTGTGCGGCTGCGCCACTTCCAGAACCACCAGCCCCACAGCTCCCCCTCGCTGAGTTGGAACGGGCGCTATGTCGCCGCTCTGGTGCAGCAGGGCAACCAGCGACTGCCGCTGATCGAAGACCGGGCCACCGGGGCCGTGCATCGACTGCCCCTGCCCGCCGATCGCACCGCCGTGCGGCTCAGCCTGGCGCCGGAGGGGCGCCGGCTGGCCGTGCAGGTGGCCCAAGGAGGCCAGTGGCGGGTGCAGCTGTTTGACCTGAGCACCCTGCTGGAGCCCGACCTGCCCGGCGGGATCGCCCTCCAGGGCGGCGGACTGGGCACCACACCATGAGATCGCTGCTGCCCACCACCGTGCTGGGGCTGCTGCTGACAGGCTGCCTGGGCCCGATGCCCATGCCGATCGGTCCGCTCAACGGCCGGATTGAAGCCCTGGGCGCCAACCGGGATCCAGCCCT
>DNXB01000466.1 GCA_003506995.1 Verrucomicrobiales bacterium | reverse complement strand
AATGACGAAATCAGAATGAGGAATGACGAAGTTTCGGAGGTTTTACGCCTGTGAGGAGCTGGTGAGTTTCAATCCAACGATTCCGGCGACGATGAGGACGATGCAAACGAGGCGGGCGGCGGTGCGGGGCTCGCCAAAGACGAAGATGCCGACCAAGGCGGTGCCGACGGCTCCGATGCCGGTCCAGAGGGCGTAGGCGGTGCCGAGGGGAAGCGAACGCAGCGCGAGCGAGAGGAAGAAGAAACTCGCGATCATGAGCAGCGCGGTGATCACGCTGGGCCAGAGGCGCGTCCAGCCCTCCGTCTGCTTCAAGCCGATGGCCCAGGCGACTTCGAGGAGTCCGGCGATGATGAGGTGGAGCCAAGGCATGGTGGAATCAAATGTGACGCGAAGTTTCGAGCTGAGCGCGCCTTTCAGAGCATCTGGACCGTGATGTCCTTGAAGGCGACACCCGTGCCGGACTGCAACCCAATGGTGCCCGCAAAGGTCTGCAAGTAATCCTTGTCGGCAGGCGGAGCCCATCCAGCGGGAAATGACCACTGGTTGACTTGCCGACCGTCAATCCAGACGGTGAAGACTCCTGATCTGGCCATGACACGAAGCGCCTGCCACTCGTCAAAACGACCGCCTGAAGGAAGGGTTTTGCTGGAGCCTAAAAAGGGACGTTTTTTCTCCAACTGGCTGTTCATCGGCGCGCCCGTGTTAATTTCCACGGCGGCGAGGATGGTGCCCGTGTCGCCTTTGCCGCGTTCGTCGATGTTGATTTCGAAAGCGGAGACTTTGCGGTTGATGAGGGTGGCTGGATCGGGGATGTGCAGCCAGATGCCGGAATTGGCGGCATCCGAGCACTTGACCTTGATGTCGAGGGCGAAGTCTTTCCACACGGGAGCGACACTGTTGGCACCGATGTAAATGAGGTTGCCGCGCCTCCCCGTGGACCTGATCTCGCCGTTGATGACGGTGAAAGAGTCAGCGTCACCCACAGTGCGCCAGCCATTGAGCGACTGGCCGTCGAAAAGACTGACAAGACCCGTCGTGGACTGCGCGGGGAAGCTGGTGCTCGATGACACCTTCGCGGCACGCTGCTTGCGGCGGGCGGTGACGTCGTCGCGTTTCACGCGGACGCGCGCGGCGTCGGCACTTTTGCCCTGGGCGAGCAGTTCTTTTTCGAGGCCGTTGAGCACCTCGATGTAACGGTCGTAGAGCGGCAGAGATTTGGCGTCCTTGTCCTTGGAATAGGCTTTTTCAGTGCTGCGGTAGGTGTTGCGCAACTGCACGATGCTGCTGTGCAGGCCGCTGGGGTCGATGGACGGCATGAACTTGTGCGTGGTGAAGCGCGTCCTCTCATCCCGCAGAGCGGCGGCCTCCGAGGCTCTTCCACTGCGCGCGGCCTCGTTGATGACACGATCCAAAGCCGCGACGTAACCATTTCCCAGCGTGGCGATTTGATCGGCATAGCTGGCGTTCACATCCCGCTCAAAGGCGACCTGGAACTGCGACTCCAGCGTGGTGAGGCGGTCGGTGATGGAACTGGAGGATGTCGAGGGCGGAACGGGGGGCGGCGGAGTCGTTCGGGCTGGTGGCACCGACGTGGAGGATGGCGGCATGCTGGGCGTGGGACGAGACGTGGTGGTCGTCGTTGACGGCGGAGCGGTCATCGTGGGCGGTGGAATCCGCTCAGGAGTCGTTGTCGGAGGTGTGAATGTGGGTGGTGACGTGGTTGAGGTGGTGAGGGAAGGAGAGAACGGAGATGCCGATGGGTCGGTGCTGTCTGGTGGTGTGACCGGCTGCTTGTTTTGCATCACAAACTAGCCGCCGAAGCCGAGAATCACCAGCGAGGCGATGACATAGGGCAGGGTGGAGGTCTGTGCCGGCGCGGGTGGCGGCACATGCGATTCAAACACCGGCTCCTGCCGCCTTTGTGGCGCGGAGGACGGATTGCGCGAGGAGGGCACCACCGTGCGGCCAGGGCCAGGCGACGGCGGAGCGGCCTGCTTGGGCAGCACGGCGCTGGATTCCTTGCCCTCCATGGCAAAGGGCGTGGTGAGGATCACATCGAGATCACGACGCAGTTCGAGGCTGCTTTGATAGCGCTCCTCACGATCATGCTCCAGGGCGCGGCGCACGATGCCGTCAAAGCGCGGGTCGATGCTCTGAAACTTCTGCGAGGGCATCTTGAACATGCCGCGCGGAATGTCTCCCGTGAGCATCTGGTAAAGCATGACGCCGACGGCATAGATGTCGGCACGGCCATCGACATCCGAGCCGAACATGAGTGTTTCAGGGGCGACGTAATCAGGCGTGCCCATGGCCATGCCGGTCTGCGTGAGGCCGGAATTCTGCCCGGTGTTGAGCTTGGCGAGGCCGAAGTCGGCCACTTTGACACGGCCCTCGCGATCGATCAGCACGTTCGAAGGCTTGATGTCACGATGGACGATGCCCTGCTTGTGCGCGTAGCCGAGCGCGTCGCACAGGTGGGCGGTCACCGCCAGCGCGTGCTCCGGCGGCAGGCGGCCCTCGCGGGCGATCATGCGCTGCACATCGGTGCCATCGACATACTCCATGACAAAGTAGAGCTGGCCGTCGGCCGTGCGGCCAAAGTCGTACACACTCACAATCGCAGGGTGATTCATGCGACCCATCAAGCGCGCCTCGTTCTTAAAGCGCTCGGCGAAGGCGCCATCTTGTTCCTCGATGGCCGGCGGAAGCAGCTTGATGGCCACCGTGCGTTCCAAACTGCTCTGGATGCCCCGGTAAACCGCGCCCATGCCGCCACGACCGATCAGGCACTCGATCTCAAACTGCGGCAGCATGCGCTGAAGCTCCTGAGGATTCGGTGGCTCCCAGCGCCATCCGCCACCCGTGGTGCGGGGAGGAGTGCGGGGGTTCGTGGGATCGTTCATGGCAAGTTAGGGAAAAAGTCCGCTTAAATAGCAAAATTTTCACCAATGCCACGAGAACTTGCAAGGAATCAAGCAGGACCATGAACAGAAACATGCGGCAGGTTGATTTCTGTGACGGACTCGCCTAACTCGACGGCCCATGAATGAAAGCCTGAAGATCCTGAGCGGTTCCGCGCACCCCACGCTGGCGGCTGCCATCGCCCAAAACCTCGAGACGGAGCTGTGCGCCGCTGAACTGACCACCTTCCCGGACGGCGAGACGTTCGTGCAAATCCACGAGAACATCCGCGGCAGCGACATTTTCATCGTGCAGCCGACCTGCCCGCCCACGAACCAGAACTTGATGGAACTGCTCATCATGGTGGACGCCGTGCGTCGTGCCAGCGCCGCCCGCATCACCGCCGTGCTGCCGTTTTTCGGCTACGCCCGCCAGGACCGCAAGGACCGCCCGCGTGTGCCGATCACCGCCAAGCTCGTGGCCAACCTCCTCGTGGCCGCCGGGGTGAACCGCGTGCTCACCGTCGATCTGCACGCCGGCCAGATCCNNACCTCGTCGTCGTCTCCCCGGACGTTGGCGGCATCAAAATGACCCACGCCTTTGCCAAGGCGCTCAAGGCCCCGATGGCCATCGTGGCAAAAAATCGCGTCAGCGCCGAGGAGGTCGAGGCGCACAGCGTCATCGGTGACGTGGCGGGCAAAAACGTGCTCCTGGTCGATGATTTGACCGAAACCGCCGGTACCCTCATCGCCGCCGCCGACCTGCTGCTCAAGCACGGGGCCAAAAAAATCTACGCCGGCGTCTCCCATGCCGTGCTGGGGGAAAAAGGCCACAGCCGCATCACCAAATCACCGATTGTCGAGCTGCTGGCCACGAATTCCGTCCCGCAGGCCACCGGGGACAAGGTCACCCCCCTGGACATCGCCCCGCTGCTCGCCCAGGCCATCGCCCGCATCCACGGAAACGAGTCTGTGACATCCCTGTTTGACACACGGGGGTAGGCGTGTATTCTCCGCGCCCTTTTTCCAAAACCAATCTCTCCGCAGAGGAACCCCGACCATGGCTAAAATTCTCGATCTCCAAGCAGAAGTCCGCGCCGCCTCCGGCACAAGTGTCGCCAAGCGCATGCGCAAGGCAGGCAACATCCCTGCCGCCCTCTACGGTCGCAAGGTGAAGGCCTCCAACATCCAGGTGCATGGCAAGACCTTCTCCAAGCTCCTCGAAGGCAGCGCCTCGGACAACATCCTCGTCTCCCTCAAGATCGCCGGCATCGCCGAAGACCAGCTCGCCCTCGTGCAGGAAGTGCAGCATGATTACCTCCGCGGCGGCATTCTCCACATTGATTTCCATGCCGTCGCCGCCGACGAGGAAATTCACGCCAACGTCCCCGTCGCCATGGTCGGCATCGCCAAGGGTCTGAAGCTGGGCGGTCTCCTGGAGGCCATCCACCACGAGATCGAGGTGCGCTGCCTGCCGAAAGACCTGCCGGAAAGCATCCAGATCGACGTCACCAACCTTGAAGTCGGCAAGGGCATCCACGTTGGTGAGATCACCTTCCCTGAAGGTGTCACCTGCCGCCTCGGTGGTGACGTGGTCATCATCATGTGCGAAGAGCCCAAGGTGGAAGTCGAGCCTGAGCCAGCCGTTGCAGCCGCTCCCGCCGCCGGTGCCAAGCCTGCTGCTGGCGCTGCCGCCGCTCCTGCTGCCGCCGCCGCTGCCAAGCCGGCCGCCAAGAAGTAATCTCCGCACCTTTTCCACGATGTGGCTTCCGGCGCGGATTCAACGAGCAGCGGCTTAAACGCGCCGCGCCTCATTGTCGGCCTCGGCAATCCCGGCGAAACCTACCGCGACACACGTCACAACATTGGATTTATGGTGCTGGACGAAATCGCGAGACGCCTGGGGACCGCTTTCCGCGAGGAAAAGCGCTGGACCGGCCTCGTGGCAAAGTTCAGCGGCGGGCACCTGCTCAAACCGCTCACCTTTATGAACGACAGCGGTCGTTCCGCCCAGGCCGTCGGTCATTTCTACAAGACCTCGCCCGCGCAGACACTCGTCGTTTACGACGATCTCGATCTCACCCTCGGACGCCTGCGTTTCCGCACCAGCGGCTCCGCGGCGGGTCACAACGGCATCCGCTCCCTCATTTCAGCCTTCGGCAGCGATGAATTCCCGCGCCTGAAGGTCGGCATCGCCCCCGCCGACGGACGCCCTGCTGGCGAGCGCATGGTGGGCCATGTGCTCGGCAAATTTCGCGCCGAGGAGCTGCCAGCGCTGCAAACCGTCATCCAGCGCGCCGCCGACGCGGTGCTTTCCGCCATTGATCGCGGCCTGGATGCCGCCATGAATGTCTTCAATCGACAACCTGAATCCTAAACCCCGCAACCCGCATCATCCTATGAACCGCAAATACGAGGCACTCATCGTGCTCGACACCAAAGGCAAAGAAGAAACCGTTGACTCCCTCGTCAGCACCATCAGCAAGGACATGGAAAAAGCCGGTCTGAAGCTCGAGCAGATCGACAACATGGGCAAACGCAAGTTCCCCTTCAACCCGCGCCACGTCGAGGCCGGCCACTTCGTGAACATCCAGTTCAGCGGCGCGCCTTCCGCCGTGGACGCCCTGCGCGCCAGGCTGCGCCTCAACGAAAACGTCTATCAGCAGTATTACCAGAAGCGCAGCGCGTAGTTCCGCCGCCTTCCGGCATTGGCTTTCATCACCCCGGCTCCGCGCTCAGTAGCGGACCGGGGTTTTGTTTGGGCGCATGATTCCGTTGCCACTCCGCATTCTGGCGAATGCGCCTACACCGCGCCTCGTAGGCTCGTTCGCCAGAACGAGAAAGACGCGGGTTTCTGCAAGCATCTCACATGCGCCTCATTCCTCCGAGGCAGACACTTTGATGCGGTAGCCGTTCTCATTTTTCTCCAGCTTCATCAGATTGCGCTCCGCCGCCGCCTCCAGCAACGCGCTGAAGGTGCTGAAGCCGTAAAAGCGCTCGTCAAACTGCGGCTGACGGCGGCGGATGGCCTGTTTGACCGGTCCGGCCCACACCGTGTCGCTGCCGCTGCGGCCCAGCATGGCCTCCACGGTCTCCACGACGAGTTGGATCGCCTTTTCAGGATCACCGCCCGGTTTTTTCTCCTGCGTGGTCGGTTTGGCCGTCGATGGGGCCGGTTTGGCGCGTGCGAGGCGCGTTTTCGTCTTCTCCTCCTCGCGCACGAGGTCGTCGTAGAAGATGAACTCATCGCAATTGTCGATGAACAGCCCACTTGAGGACTGTTTCACGCCCACGCCGATGACGGTCTTGTTGTTCTCCCGCAGCTTGCTCACCAGCGGTGAGAAATCCGAGTCCCCGCTCACGATGGCGAAGCTGTCCACATGTGACTTCATGTAGCAGAGATCGAGCGCATCCACGACCATGCGGANNTTCTTCACCACGATGCTGCCCTTCAGCAGCAGGCGGTCGAGCACCTTGTTCATGTCGAACTTGTCGTACTTGGCGTCCTTCACCCCGATGGCGAGGTTTTCAAAGTCGCAGAAAACAGCAATCGTGTGCGCGCGGTCGGTGGGGGAGGCCATGATGCACCATCGTCCGCCTGTGCGGGGCACGGGTCAACCGGTGTCTCGTCAGCAAGATTGACAGCCGCGCTGTTTCACGGTTTCGATGCGCGGATGGATTCCTACTGGCAGCTTGCCCTCACCTCCGGCCTCGGGGCCGCATTGATCACCGCTGTTGCGATGCATCTCGCGTTGATTCCGTGGCGCAAAAGCATCGGCGCGCACTGGACGGAGCGCGCCCGGCTGCTGTGGCCGGCACGGCGTGTCATGGCCGGAGTCATTTTTGCCTGCATCATCTCCGCCATCATCCTGCCACGCTTGTTCGGACTGCCAGGCGATGACTCCGCGAGCTTCTGGCCTGTCATTCCAGGGTATTTGGCCGCCAGCTTCGTTTCCACCCGCGAAATCGAGCCGCGCTACCGCTTTCTCACATGGCTCCACGAGATGTTCTGGCAGGTGCTCGTGCAGTTCGGCATGCTCGCCATCTTCATCTGGCTGCTGCACACGATGCCCAATGAAATGCAGCCTCGTGACTGGCTGCGCTTCGCCCTCGGCACACTTGCCGTGATCGTCATCATCACCGGCGTGTGGCTGCCGCTGCTGAATCTCATTTGGAAGCCAAAAAAATCACCGGAACTCCGCCTGGAGCGCCTCGTCGATGAAATGGCCGCGCAAACCGGCATCAGGCCCCGCTGGATCTTCTATGGCAAATCCCCCCTCGCCCGCGCCGCCGCGCTCACCTACCTGCGCAGTCTCGTTTTTACCTCCCGTGTTCTCGAAGTCCTGACCGACGACGAACTGCGCAGCATCATCCTGCATGAGCTTGCCCACCTGCGGGAAAGCCTCGCTGTGCGGCTCTCCCGGCTCATTCCGGTGCTGGCGCTCATGCTCATCACCTTCATCCATCCCGTCATGCATCAGTTTGACAGCTTGGGGCTGTATGGCCTGATTGGCATCGTCTTTCTCCTGCTGAAACTCGCCAAACGCATCGCCCGCCGCATGGAGCATCACGCCGATGACGCCGCCATCCAAGGCAGCGTCGATCCCGCCATCTACGCCCGTGCTTTGGAGAAAATCTACCAGGCCAACCAGCTTCCCGCCGTCATGCGCGGCAACAACATGGTCCACCCTCATCTCTACGACCGCATGCTCGCCGCCGGCGTCACCCCCGATTACCCACGTCCCCAGCCACCCGGCCGCATGGCCTGGCCTGGATGGGCGGCGTTTCTTGTTCCGTGCGCCTTGTTTGCCTGGATGGTGCTCCGTCCTCACGGATAAAACGGCCAGCCCTGCAAAACCGGCCTGCCGAGCGACTCCTGCTCGAAATCGCCTTTGTTTCCGGCTTCAAGCATTGCCCTGAGTTAATCACGGCAATCCGCCATCCGTGGATCAGCCAGCAGGCGGCTGAGAATCTGCTGATCGCGTTGCGTGAGACGCGGCGCGTTGGGTTTGGGACGCCAGCGCATGTGAAATGGCTGCACCGCACGGCTGAAGACCTCGCGCAGCTTGCGCAGGATGTCCCAGCCGGTGGCGTCCGTGTCGCCGAAGTGATGATGCGGCAGCTCACGCGGCAGTTTTTGCATCAGCAACTTCACCGCCTGAGTAGGAAATGAAGTCGCGACGATCAGCGTGCTACGTGGCGCATCGGCACGAGTCAGCTGGAGGAAGGTGGTTTTGCGATTCTCGACCGTGAGCAGGCGCTCTGCCGTCGTGGTGATGTGCGTGGCACGCTCCAGCTCGGCGACGGAAAGGGTGGACTCGAAACGCAGGTCGAGCGGCTTCGCGTGATCGGCGAAATGCAGCACGAGCGGGCCGCAGTAGTGCAGCACGCTATTGCTCGTCTGGATGCCGAGGGCCTCCAACGGCGTCTCGCGGCCGAAAAGCTGCTCCAAGGCTCGTTCGATGAAGCTCTGCTGCATTTCGAGGTATTTCGAGCCCTGGCCGAGTTGCGTGCTTGCATCGCGGATCAGCGTACCCTCCGGCCATTCGAGGCTCGTGAGGTGGAAAAGCAGGCCCAGCAGCTCATCGACACGATCTGCTTCGAGCCAGCGAAACGGCTCCACCACTCGAGGAGACCTGAATTCCGCTTCCAAGCGGCTGCAAAGCTCTTTCCAAACCTCCGGCAGTGAAGGATGTGTTTGGGCGGCCCATCGGTTCACGACAGCAAGCGCCCGCTGCTGCGCGTTAGCGCCGGTTTGCGTGCCAAACTGCGCGTGCAGCCACGCTTCCGACTCCAGCGGCACCTCGATCTTGTCGATGTAGCGGGGTTTCGCCTTAAAAGGAATCAGTCGAAGCTGGGACAGGCGGGCTGCCTCTCGAAGCGCGGTTTGCTGATCTTCCGCAGACCGGATGCCTGCGCCTTCGAGAAGTTTGTCCCAATCACGGCGGAATGGGCGCACCGATGTGGTGATGCGCCGTTTACGGGCGACCATCCATTCCTCGTGAAGCTTTTGCAGCCATTTCATTCCATCAGCTCCGCCAGTCGGTTGCCTTCGACTCTGACGACCCAGTTTTCGATGTTAGTCACCTGCTCGTTTGCTTCGTCGTAGCCGCGTTCGACGCGGCACTGCACCACGGTGTCGGCGTGCTGGAACATCGTGGGGAGACGGTCCTCGGGGAAGGCCATGATGAGCTGGAGACCGAAGTTTCGCGCGAGGGCGAGGCAATCGTCGATGCGGTCGCCGCTGAGTTTGCTGAAAGCCTCGTCCATGACGACAAGGCCGAGATTTTGCGGATCATCGCGACGACCGAGGTCATAGACGCGACGGAAAGCGGCGAGTGTGGCGACGAAGAACGGCACTTGGTTTTCACCACCGCTTTGTTTCTTCGCGCTCTTATTCAAGCTGATCGCTGCGGCATCGCCACGGCCTGCAGGCTTGGCCTCGATGTCCCAGTGATGGTAGTAGCGGTAGTCGAGGGCGCGTTGATGACGCTTGTCCTCGGGATTGTCGGCAGCGTCGATCGCATCCATCAACTCCTTCTTGGCGCGTTCGATGTCGTCACGTCCGGCGGCGTTGAACAGCTCCATCTCAGCGCCGCTGGGCAAGCCTTTCTCCACGAGTGTCCAAATCGTCGTGTGGGCCTTGTCGGCGCGGCTGGTGAGCTGGTAGCGCCAGCCGCCGATCTCGTGATCCATGGCACGGTTCAGCTCGCGCTTCGTGCGGTCGGCTTCACTGAGCTTTTCGCGCAGCACGTCGAGCACTTGGTGCTGCAAACGGTCTTCCCAATCGCGTTTCGCCTCATCAGCGGCCACACGGTAGCGTTCCAACTCGTGTGTTTCGAGTTCCGTTCGGCGCTTGTCGTAGGCGTCGTTGCTTTCGTCGTCGGCATCGAGGGCGTCGGCGAGTTCGGGATGATTTTGCGGCAGGATCAGCTCGCGGCGTTGCTCGTCACGCACACGGCAGGATTCCTTCGCTTTCGTATCGCACTGCAAAGCCAACGCGGCGGCCATTTCGATGGATTTGCGCCACGTACTGCTCTTCTGCCTCTCCGCATCGATGCGTTCTTCGATCTCCGCATCCAGCACACCAATGACGAGTGCGCGTGAGGTCTGCCGGGCGAATCGCGTCTGCTCCTCCTGCTCGGTGTACTCTGCAATGGCATCAACCTGCTCCCGCTCGAACTGTTTGAAGCCCGCCATGCGTTCATCCAGGCGAACGAGACGCTCCTTCGTCCCATCAAGCTGTGACTCAAGCTCTGCCAGTTGATTCACTGCATTGATTCGATCAGGAGTTGCGAGGATATCCCAATCGCTAATCAACTGATTGAAGTCATCCTTTAACCTCTGCAACGACGAGAGGTTCTCACTGCCTTCAGGCTCGCGGAAGTCATTGAGCTGCCACTCACGGGCACGGTTCAAAAAGGTGTTCCAGTCGTCACGCTCGCGTTTGGCAGTGAGGAGATCGCTTTCCGTGTCGCGCAGTTCGGTTTCGCGCAGGTCACGGAGTCGGCGCAGGCCTTCCTCACCCAAGGTCAGCTCTTTTTCGGGCGTGAGCTTCACGCGACGTGGCGGATCTTTGAGCCAACCTTCCAGCGAAAGGGCGCGCTCGTGCTGTTCGAGCTGGCTGGTCTTCTTCACGGCCACGAGATCGCCAAAAAGCACATCCAGCCACTTTGAGGCCACAGGATGCTTGGTTTCGAGGAAATCGCGAACGGTGCCTTTTTTGGACTTCGACGACGCAGCGGTCACTTCGTCGCTGTTGATGAGTGGTTCGGCCGTGTGGGACGATTTTTGCGCCACCTCCCATGCAGCGCGGAAATCTTCAGCGATGATCGCCTGACGATTAGGGCCAATCAAAGCCTCTAGCAGCGACCACCAGGCCTCCGCCTCCGGTTTGACCTCTACAACGCGTCCCAGCGCCACCGCACGTTGCCCACGAGACTTCAGTGCATTGAGCAAAGGCGATGGCGCGGCATGACCTTCGCGGAGATTGTCGAGATCACGGCGCAGGCTTTGCGTGCGGGCTTCTAGATCATTCACTTTGCCTTTTAACGGGAGAAGGCGCTCTTCTGCCTGCCCTTTGAGGTCAAAATAGACATCCACCATGCGATTTGCGGCGATGAGGCCCTTGGCTTCATCATGCCCCCGCATGGTGGCGAGTTCTTTGCCCGCGACTTCGGGAACCTGGAGACCGAGCTTCGTTGCATACTTCAACCAGTCGTCCCAGCGGCGGGAACGATCCCGCAGGAACTCACGAGCGTTCTTGGCGGCTTCTTGAAGCGTCTTGATTTCCTTTTCGAGGTCGCGGCGCTTGCTGCGGTTCTGTTCGAGAATGGACCCTTTGTCGCCGAGAGCCGCACGCGCGGCTTCGACTTGGTGGCGCAGCTCTTCGCGCTCTTTGAGAGCGCGTTCGTAGCTTTCCTGGTTGTCGGCGTGCTCGGTGCGCTTCTCTTCCAGCTTCTCGCGGCGATTGGTAAGGTTTTCGAGCGCTTCCTCATGCCTCAAGGCATCCACAAGGTGCGTGTAGAGTGCGGACTCACGACGTGCCTCCGCCCACTGCTGGTGATGCGTAGCGATGTGTGTGAGGCGTGCGAGTTGATTGTGCATCTTGTTCAGCCGCTCCTGCGCGCGGCGATGCGCATCGACACTGGCCTTCACGGCGCGCACATCCGGCATGCCTGGCTCGAGAAGAAACTCACGCACGAATTTCTCAAAGTTGCTCTCCGGTTCAAAGGCCATCGCGCGTGGCAGTGTCTTTGCCATCTGCTCGGGATCGAAGCCGAGATGCGAGCGCAGTGCCATCTCGTCGAGATAGGTCTTCTGGCGGTCCCAGGCATCGCCATCGAGATCGCGCTTCACATGCGTGCGGAATTCGTCCTCGGTGATGAACTGCATCGCCTGCGGGCCGGCGGCGGCATTCAGGAAGTCCACCCACTCGATCCGGCGTCCGGCGCGGAACCACACGGTGGTCGGTTTGGCCGTGGGGCTTTCGTATTGCAGGCGTGCGCCCCAGGTTTCGCGGCGTGGCTCGGTTTCACCGTGTTGGAGCGGCCAAGTGAACTCCAGCGCGGCAAGCGTGACGCCGCTTGGCCGCAAATAACGCTCTGCGCCATCGCGGCTGAGGGTGTTGGTATCGCAGAGACAATAGCTGCGTAGCGTTCGACCGGTTCCAGCACCAGCCGCAGCCTTATTGAAGCGGCTTTGTTGCTCCCCCAGAATCACGAACTGAATCAGATCGAGAAGAATGCTTTTACCGCTCGCATTAGCGCCAGTTATGAGAGTTAGCCCCTTTAAATCAATAATCTGCCGGTAGCCGAACCAATTTACGGCAATAATTCGGCTCAGCGTGACGCGCGAGTTCATACGGTGGCCTCCTCTCCGCCGCTTCGCGGCTGAAATTGATCCACACGCGCCTGCCACGTAGCGATGTCTTCGAACGGAATGACCCGTGCGAGGCTGGGCAGGATCTCGATCTGCATTTCGCCAAGCTGCGTCATGCCTTCCGGCTTTGCCGTGCGAACAAGGCGATGTCGTTTGAGGCGACCAAGCAGCGACTCGATGTGAGTGGGCTGTGGTGGCTCGATCTTGTCGAAGTACACCTTCAAACCGGCCCAAAGCTGATCCACCGTGACCACAACGGCCTCCTGCATGCCGCTGCTGCGTTCATCATCGTAAAGACGCCAGAGAGCGAGCAGCATGAGCGTCTCATCTTTGCTGAAAGTCGCCAGCAGCAGGCAGGACTCCGGCCTTGGGCGTGCCTGGAGCAGCGCGTGCTCGTCATCAACGATCAACTCCAGCGCCAGTGGCGCGAGGTAGTCTTCCAAGTGCGAACGGTAATGATCGCGAGCCAGCAAAAACAAATCACGCCCGCTGCCTTCATCTCCAAGCAGCACGCCACGCCCGAGCAGCTCAGACAGCACCTCGCGTAACGATGCACGATCCGATGCAGGCACCTCGCTCCAAAAGCGGGGCCAGAGAGGATCAGAGTGGTCGGCGGACATAGAGGCGTGATGATGGGTGAAGCTGGAGAATCATCAAGCTTCTCTCGTGATCACAAACCGCTCGATGCGGTGCCCTGCTTGTGCATCCAGCGGCACTTTTTCGGGCTCCAGGCCGTGGGTGCGGCGCAGACCGTTCACGCGCCAGCGAACTCGTTTGCCCGCAAGACCGGGAGCCTGCTCGTAGGCCACGGCGGCGAGGAGATCGAGCAAGTCGTCCGACGTTTCCAAATGGATGTCCTCCGTGCTTGTGGTGCCACCTGGCGCTGGCAGCAGCTTGGCGATGAGCCGTGCGGCACGCTGCGGCGTGAGGGCAAGGCGCTGGCGCTCCTTCCAGTCGGCGAGAACATCGTTCTCGTCCTCCGTCTTGTTGCATCCGGTGCCGAAGCTGAGATCGACTGGTGCCTTGGAGCGATTTGGGAAGCGAAGAGATTGCACTCCGTAGAAGAAGCGTGTTTCGAGACACAGTGGAGCGAAGTCAGCGGGCGCATTCACCACATCGGAAAAGCGACTGCCTGCGTGCATGGCATTCACGGCGGCGCAGTAGTTTTTCACCAATTCAGGACGACGACCGCGTAATTCCGTCTGGTATCGGTAGCGCTGCTGCGAGAGGCGATTGAACGCCGCCATGCGCAGGTCAATAGCGTCCGCACGACGCTTTAAACCAGCAAGATCGCGCTCCAAACGCGTGAGCAGCATCACTGCGCGGTCGTAGGATTCGCATTCGTTATAGCCATAGTGTCCGCGCAGACCTTCGGCGAGACGTTCGCGCATCAGCGGATCGTCCTGGCGCTCCGAAACGCGGACGCGCACCGTTTCGATGCGCGCTAGCAGCCCGCCGCGCCGTAGCGCATCATAACAAACCATGTGCTGGCCCTGGCTGAACTCGCTGTAGAGCAGGCGTAGCGTGTCAGCGGCGCTTTCACTCTGGCGCTGCCGCTGCTCAAAACCGCTGACGAGTTTTTCCACGCCATGCAGTTGCTCAATCGCGCGCTCCAGCCGCTGCGAAAGGTCTGTGATAGTCGAGCGCATGTCATCCGGCGTGCGAATGAGCGGATCGAGGATACTGGGCCGCTCCAGCGTCTCACACAGACCTCGCAGCGTGTCAGCGAAGGTCTTCAACTCAGCCACTTGATCCTCCGCCAGATCACGCAGCATGCGCATCAGCGGGCGCAGGCCCGGCGTGATCACTGCCCAACGCTCATGCAGGCCAAGCGTCTGTTCATCGAGCCAGCCCGCTTCAAGCAGGCGATTGAAAAACTGCCCCGCCCGCTGCCGTGCGTCCCTCAGAGCAGCCCCTTCATCATCTGCCAACAGCGTTAGCGGATGGAGCGCCAGCACCTCACGGATGATCTCGGTGGTTTCTTTGTGGGAAAGTCGCCCTGATTCACCAGCTTCCTCGATCAACCGATCTGCGCAATCCACATACACCGGTGCCGACGGCCGGGCCAGCGGCCTGAAAAAGGCCGCAGACACGCTGCGCGAGAGTCGGGAACTGAGAGTGGCGGCGGGCATGGGCTGCCCACCATGCGGAGACTTCACGGTGAGGCAACTCCCCGTCCATCCCCGCCCCACGCATGGACGATCCTGCCGTGGGGCAGCGCAGGCGCAAGAGATGGCAGGATTGGGCGTATTCGCTGCCTGACCGTGCTGGACTGATCTGGCGCGGTGTTTTGATCTCTGGCCAACCCCTCCACGCCTCTGACCTCATGAAAATGACTCGTCTCCTCGTCCCCGCTCTATTCCTCGCCGCCGCTGTGCATGCCGCACCGCCGAAGAAGGACGAGGGCATCGACCCGAACAAGCCGGTCTCGTTCTACAAGCACATTCGCCCGATCTTCCAGGCGCAGTGCAATGGCTGCCATCAGCCGGCGAAGAAGAAGGGCGATTACATCATGACCGAGTTCGTGGCGTTGCTCAAAGGCGGTGAAGAAGGTCACGCAGTCGTGCCGGGCAAAGCGGCGGAGTCGAATCTGCTCAAGCTCATCAAACCGGACGAAAAGGGCAAGGCGGAGATGCCGCAAAAGGCGGACGCGCTGCATGCGTCGCAGATCGCGCTGATCGAGCGCTGGATCAATGAAGGCGCGAAGGATGACACGCCTGCCACCGCGAAGGCGCAGTATGACATGGCGCATCCGCCGGTTTACGTCACGGCTCCGGCGGTCACGTCGCTGGAATACTCACCGGATGGCACGCAGATCGCCGTCGCGGGTTATCACGAGGTTTTGATCCACAAGGCCGATGGAAGCGGCATCGTTGCGCGTCTCGTCGGACTCGCGGAGCGCATCCAAAAGCTCGCATGGTCGCCGGATGGCAAGAAAATCGCGGTCACGGGCGGCAGTCCGGCGCGCATGGGTGAAATCCAGATCTGGGATGTGGCGGCAAAGAAGCTCGAACTTTCCAAATCGCTCACCTTTGACACGTTGTATGGCGCGAGCTGGTCGCCGGATGGCAAATACCTCGCGTTTGGCTGCGGCGACAACGCGGTGCGTGCCATTGATGCGACCACGGGCAAGGAAACGCTGTTCATGGGCGGCCATAGCGACTGGGTGCTCGACACCGTGTGGGGCGTGGACGGCAAGCACGTCGTCTCCTGCGGCCGCGACATGAGCGTGAAGCTCACGGAGGTCGCCACGATGCGTTTCGTTGATAACGTGACGTCCATCACGCCCGGCGCGCTCAAGGGTGGCGTGCAGGCGCTCGCACGGCATCCGCTGCGCGATGAAGTCCTCATCGGCAGCACGGACGGTATCCCGCAGATCTACCGCATGCACCGCATCACCGTCCGCAAGATCGGTGACAACGCGAACCTCATCCGCAAATTCCCCGCCATGCAGGGCCGCATCTTCGGCGTCGATTTCGCGCCGGATGGCAAGCGCATCGCCGCCGGCACCTCGTTTGAAGGCACCGGCGCGGTGAACATCTACAGCAGCGATTACGACAGCACCATGCCAGACGCGGTGAAGAAGATCGTCGAAACCGTGAGCGGCAAAGGCAAGGAACTCGACGATTACATCACGAAGGACGTGAAACAGCTCAGCACCACCGCGATTCCCTGCGGCATCTTCAGCCTCTCTTTCTCGCCCGATGGCAAAACGGTCGCAGCAGCAGGTCAGGATGGTCAAATCCGCCTCATCGACGCAGCCACGGGCAAGATCGCGAAGGAATTCGTCTCCGTGCCGCTGGTGAAGGAAAAAATCCTCGCCGCCAGCGATGTGATCGCGGACGACACGGTGCGCGTCGATGTCAAAAAAGACGACAAGGTCGAAACGCTGCCTCCTGGCCCCACCGTGGCCTCGATTGAAGTCGAGCCGGCAGCGATCAAGATCGGCAAGCCCAGCGAGTATGCGCAGATCCTCATCACCGCGAAGATGAGCGACGGCACGCGCGCGGACATCACCCGCATGGCCAAAATCACCGCCGCAGCCGCCAACATCGTGAAGATCGACGAGCGCGGCATGGTGCGCCCTGACAAAGACGGCGCGACCGCCGTGAACATCAGCTTCATGGGCCGCACCGCCAGTGTGCCGGCGAACGTCAGCGGCCTGAACGTCGCCCTCAAACCGGATTACGTCCGCGACATCATGCCCATCACGTCGAAGCTCGGTTGCAACGCCGGCACCTGCCACGGGGCGAAGGACGGCAAGGCCGGCTTCAAGCTCTCGCTGCGCGGTTACGATCCGATTTACGACGTGCTCGCCTATGCCGACGAGCTCGCCAGCCGTCGCGCGAATGTCGCCTCGCCGGAGCATTCGCTCATGCTTCTCAAAGCCAGCGGTGCCGTGCCGCATGAAGGCGGCCAGCTCACCGTGCCGGGCGAGCTTTATTATGAATCGCTCAAAGCGTGGATCAGCCAGGGCGCGAAGGTCGATCTGAAGACACCGCGAGTCGCCAGCATCGAGCTTTCACCGAAAAATCCGGTCATCGAGCGCATCGGCGGTCGTCAGCAGCTTCGAGTGATCGCCCGTTACGCCGATGGTTATGTCAGAGACGTCACCGCCGAGG
>DNXB01000040.1 GCA_003506995.1 Verrucomicrobiales bacterium | reverse complement strand
CTTCTGCGAAGGATGAACTGCAAACCATCGTCAACCATCGCAAACTTCCTAACCGAGGGAGTAAGAGGAGGAGCGGGATTCCCAAACCATCGCAAACCTCCTGAGCGAGCAGGAGGAGCAGGAGGCGGGAACAGCGAACCGAGAACAGCGAACCCGAAGGCGGACTCACGTCCGCTGCTACCGTCAATTTCTGTCGAGGACAGGCAGCCTGTGTCACTGAGGTGGTTTGAACTCAGTTCAGCGCCTCACGCGCTGACTGGAACAGGTAATGCCCCCAGCCGTGCTGGGCGTCGCCGTTCCAGTCGGGGTCATAGTGCTGGCTCTTGAAGATGAAGCGCTCAGGATGCGGCATGAGGCCAAACACACGGCCGGTGTCGTCCTGGAGGCCGGCGATGGCGTGGGTGGAGCCGTTCACGTTGCTGGTGTAAAGCAGCGCCGCGTGGCCGGATTTGACGTATTTTGCGGCGTCATCGTCCTCAGTGACGAGACGACCTTCCGCATGCGCGATGGGCAGCTCGAAGGTGTCAGGCAGTTTCGTGAGGTAGGGGCTGGCTTTGGCCGCCATCTTCTTCAAACCGACCCACTGGCAGATGAACCGGCCGCTGGTGTTGTGAATCAGGCTGCCCTTTGGCAGCAGATCGAGCTGCGTGAGGATTTGAAAGCCGTTGCAGATGCCCAGGGCGTAGCCGCCATTGGCGACGAAGGTCTTGAGGCGGTCTCCCAGCTTCGATTTCGTGATGAGCTGGGCGATGCGGCCGGACATCACATAGTCCCCGTAGCTGAAGCCGCCGGAAAACACGATCATCTGCGCCTTGTCCAGCGCCGCAGGCTCCAGCAGGGCCACGGGCATGACCTCGGCGGTGAAACCCGCCGCCTCCAGGGCGCGGGCGGTTTCGGCGTCACAATTCGTTCCGGGGAATTTCAGGAGCAGGGCGTGGGGCATGGCGGAGTCGTCCCCGCATCTAGGCCAAGCCGCCGCCGCATGCAACCGCTTTGCCCGGTTGCACACGCCGGGGCATGCACTAGCTTTCCGCCATCATGTTCCAAGAACTCTTTTCCCCCTTCAACACCTTCATCTACGGCTTCCTGCTCTGCGGCATCTTCCTGGTGCAGTCGCTTTACGGTCACTGGAAGACCAAGCGCGAGCTGAAGCGCTACAAAGGCATGCTCAGCGACAAGCTCGACCTCGACTCGAAGCAGAGCCAGGACATCAACAAGGAGCGCACGGCCTTGAAGCAGGAGAACGAGAACCTGCGCCACCAGATCACCCGTCTCAACGAGCGCCCGGACAACAAGATGCAGCGCGAGCTGGAAATCCTGGCCCGTGCCGAAAAGCAGATGGTCATCAGCGCCCCTGGCTTCGCCCCGGCCTGGGAAATGGCCAAGTCCACCGCCCTCGGCCAGCTCGAGAATGAGGAAAAGGGCCAGTCCTTCCCGCAAAAAATCTTCCGCAAGCTGATCGGCTCCGGTTCTTCCCAGACCAACGTCGCCCTGCCGGAATCTGCCGCCGCCGCAGCCAAGAACGGCGAGGCAACCGCGAACGCCGCCTGATTTTCCGCGCGACATGACCCGCACGGAGGCCTACCTCGCGCTGAATCTGCTGCCGCAGGTCGGACCCGTGCGTGTGCGCAAGCTGCTTCAGCACTTCGGCAGTCCCGAGCGCATCCTCACCGCCAAGTCGTCTGAAATTCTGCAAGTCGAGGGCTTTGGCCTCACCCAGGCGGAATCCATCGCCGGATGGGAGGCTCAAATTGACCTCGGCGGTGAATTGCAAAAGATCCGCGACCGCGAACTCACGATCCTCACGCAGGAAGACGAGTTGTACCCGCCCCTGCTGCGGGAAATTCATGATCCACCCGTGGTGCTTTATGTGTGGGGCCAGCTCACCAAACGCGACCACAACGCGCTCGGCGTCGTCGGCAGCCGCCATGCCACGCACTACGGTCTCAGCGCCACGAAGAAGCTCAGCTTCCAGATCGCGTATGCCGGTTACGCCGTCATCAGCGGTCTGGCCCGTGGCATTGACACGGCGGCGCATGAGGCCGCGCTCGCAGCGAAGGGACGCACCATCGCCATTCTCGGCTCCGGCATTGGAAAGCTCTATCCGCCGGAGAACATGGCGCTCGCCGAGCGCATCGCGCAAAACGGCGCGGTGATCAGCGAGTATCCCGTGGATCGCATCGCCGACAAACAGACCTTCCCTTACCGCAACCGAGTCGTCGCGGGCTGGAGCTGCGGCTTGATCGTCGTCGAGGCTCCGCTGCGCAGCGGTTCGCTCATCACGGCGCAGCAGGCCACCGAGCAGGGCCGCACCGTCTATGCCGTGCCCGGCCCCATCGACAAACCGACTTCGGCAGGCTGCAACCGCCTCATTCAACAAGGCGCCAAGCTCATCATGGATGGCGCTGATGTGCTTGATGATCTGATGACGCTCTTCCCCACCGCCCCTAGCGCCCCGAAGGTGGAGGAACCCCGCCCAGTCGCCACGCTCACGCTGGAGGAAGAGATTCTCTACAATGCCATCGGCACCGAGGAAGCGCACATCAACGACATCACCACCGCCAGCGGCCTCACGGTGGCCACGGTCTCCTCCACTCTGATGCGACTGGAGATGAAGCGGCTGATCCGGGCGCTGCCCGGACGCAGATATGTGCGGCTGGTGTGAGCTGCCCAATTGTAGCGCAACTGAAGCGTTCGTCACAAAAAGTGCTGACAACATAGGCCGAGTTGTTCATGATCCGCCAGTTCCGCTATCAATCATCATGATTGCCACCAGCCACTCCAGAGTTCCGCAGTGCTTTGCACTAGCCGCCTCAATCTTCACAGCACTGAGCATGTGTTCGGTGGCGCAAACCCCCGTAAAACTTCCGAAGGACGCGCAGGCTCTCCAGACTGCTTATCATGAAGCACGTCAGCAAGCCTTGCTACCGGTCGAGCGGAAGTATCGAGAGGAATTGGAGAAGCTGTTGGCGGCACATACCAAAGCCGGGCGTATTGACGAAGCGCTGGCCATCAGAACCGAACTTGCGCTTCTGACACCAGAATTTACCGCAAAGCTGCTCATGGAGCGTCCTTGGAGCTACACCATGGCCAGCTTCAAAACCGAGTGGAAATTCAAACCCGACAATACCGTGAGCAGCGGGCGATGGTCGATCTCCGGGAAGATTCTTCGCTTGGATTTTCCTGATTCGTGGGTAACAATTCAGGTGGTTAAGAAAAGT
This sequence comes from Verrucomicrobiales bacterium, assembly GCA_003506995.1. GTDB lineage: Bacteria > Verrucomicrobiota > Verrucomicrobiia > Verrucomicrobiales > Verrucomicrobiaceae > Prosthecobacter. Next base: position 1,507 of record DNXB01000040.1, on the reverse strand, counting down.
TAATCAACCTGCGTTATGGGTTGAGTGAAATACGACGAGCAAACGCTGCGACCCGCCATTGAGATTGCCTTTGAGCAAGGCGGTTTGGATGGCGTCTGCCGTCTGGTTGTGGCGTTGCTTAACGCGCAGGAGGAGCGCCGCCGCGCCGAGATCGCGCGGCTCGAAGCACGCATCGCGGAGCTGGAAAAGCGCCTCGGCAAAAACAGCTCCAACAGCAGCAGGCCGCCTTCGAGCGATGGCCTCAAACGCGCCCGCTCGCTGCGCCACACCCCCAGCGGACGCAAGCCCGGCGGCCAGCCCGGTCACCCGGGCCAGCGACTGCATCCAAGCGCCATGCCCGATGTCGTCATCGACGTGCCGCTGGAGCAATGCCCGCAGTGCCGGAGCGATCTGAGCGAGCAGCCCGTGCAGAGCGAGGAAGTGCGTCAAGTCTTCGAGCTGCCGCCCATCAAACTACGCGTCACCGAATACCGCGCGGCGCGGAAACGCTGCCCGCATTGCGGGCGAGTTTTCACCGCCGAGTTCCCCGCAGGCGTGCATGCGCCCACGCAATACGGCCCCGGCATGCAGGCGGTGATGAGCTATCTGCAAGCCTGGCAACTGCTGCCCCACGAGCGCACCGCGCAAGTGTGTGAAGACCTCTTCGGCCACCGGCCCAGCGCCGGGAGCATCGTGCGCAGCGTGGTCAAAAGTGCCGCGCAGATGGAGCCCGCCGTCGCGCGGATCGCCAGCGCATTGAGCGATGCCCCCGTGCTGCATGCGGATGAAACGGGCGTGCGTTGCGCAGGCAAAACCCACTGGCTGCACGTCGCCAGCACAGCGGGGCTCACGCTTTACAGCCACAGCGCCAAACGCGGCATGGAAGGCCTCAGCGCCGCCGGAGTGCTGCCGGATTATGTCGGCAAACTCATGCACGACTTCTGGGGGCCGTATGACAAGCTCGGGCACTGCGAGCACCTGCGCTGCAACGCCCACTTGCTGCGCGAACTCAAAGCCTGCGCCGAAGACGGCCACCAATGGGCCGAAGAACTGGCCGCAACCCTCGTCGCCATGAAACAAGCCCGCGATGATGCCTTGGCGAGCCAAGTATCGCGCGTGCCAAAACGACGGCGAGCAGAACTCGAAGCCCGCTACGATCAATGGATCCGCCAAGGCCTGCGAGCGCATCCAGCCGTGGAGAAGACCCACGTCAAGCAAGGCCGGGCCAAACAGAGTCCGGAGCACAACCTGCTCATGCGGTTGCGAGAGAAGAAAGACGAGGTGCTCGGCTTCCTGCGCGAGGTCTGCCTGCCCTTCGACAACAACCAAGCCGAGCGCGATCTGCGCATGATGAAAGTGCAGCAGAAAGTATCCGGCTGCTTCCGCAGCGAAGCCGGAGCCAAAGCCTTCTGCGTGATCCGCAGCTACCTTGCGACCGCTCGCAAGCAAAGCCTGAACATCATCGACTCCATCCGCAACGCGGTGCTCGGAAATCCTCAGTGCTTCGCAACGGGTGCTGAATAGTTAC
>DNXB01000150.1 GCA_003506995.1 Verrucomicrobiales bacterium | reverse complement strand
CATCCCGCAGATCGGCGGCATGTATGAGGGCGACAAATCACGCAAAACCACGCTCGTGGAGCACGGCTTCCGTCTGCCAAGCGCCCTCGACAACCGCCCGCTGCGCTTCGAGGAGTTCATGGGCAAGGTCGGCCAGCTCGTTTATGTCAGCGCCACACCGGCACGCTTTGAGATCGAGAACAGCGTGGTCGGAAACACGAGCTACATCGCGAAGATCGCCGATCCGCTGCCCTTCTCCAAGACCGTGCGCGTCAGCGGCAGTGCCGAACCGGTCGAAAAGTTTGATGTGAATGCCAAAGGCCGCTCCTTGGTCGTCGAGCAGATCATCCGTCCCACCGGATTGCTCGACCCCGTCATCACCATCAAACCGCTGAAAGGCCAGATCGACGAAACCATCGAGCTGTGCCGCCAGCGCATCGAGAAAGGCGAGCGTGTGCTCGTCACCACGCTCACCAAGCGCACTGCGGAGGATTTGACCGACTACCTGCGCAACCTCGACTTCAAAGTCCGCTACCTGCACAGCGACATCGACGCCATCGAGCGCGTCGAAATCCTCCGCAGCCTCCGATCTGGCGACTGCGACGTGCTCGTCGGCATCAATCTCCTGCGCGAAGGTCTCGACCTGCCCGAAGTCAGCCTCGTCTGCATCCTTGATGCCGACAAAGAAGGCTTCCTGCGCAGCGAATCGTCGCTGATCCAGACTTCGGGCCGCGCCGCTCGTCACATCAATGGCGAAGTCGTTCTGTTTGCTGACATCGAAACCAAAAGCATTCGCGCCCTGCTCAGCATCAGCGGCTACCGCCGTCAGGTGCAGACTGACCACAACGAGAAGCACGGCATCACCCCGCAAACGGTGCAACGTGCCGTGCAGGAAAGCCTCCAAGTGCTCGGCAAGGCCCGTGAGATCGAAGAAAACGTCGTCCGCGAAGGTGGCGGCGATTTCGCCATCACCGAAACCATCCGCGAATTCGAACAGGAAATGGCCGAGGCCGCCAGCAAACTCGAATACGAGCGCGCTGCCTTGCTGCGTGACCAGATCCGCGAATTGAAAAAACGCGCCGGTTTGAACACCGACGACACCGGCACGCTGCCCCAGCGAAAAAGCGTCGTTTACGGCAAGCCAAAACGCGGCGGCAAGAAGCGGTAGCGCGACTCCAAACAGACAGCGGTGAATTTTTGCTTGTCAGTGTATCAGTTGTGCTGTTACACTAAGAACACTGAGTTCATGTTGCCCTTTTCCATCCAGCTCCAAGACGGCACGCCCGTTTCCGACCAGATCCTCCTGGCCGTGCGGAAGGCGCTCCTCACGGGCCAGATGAAGACGGGCGACTCCTTCCCCAGCGTCCGCACGCTGAGCCAGGAGCTGAAAATCAGCCCCACTACCGCGCACAAGGTCGTCCTCCAGCTCAAGGACGCGGGCTGGCTCAATTCGCGGCCCGGCATCGGCATGGTCGTCACGGTGCCGGACCAGCCGGACCTCGCCGAGCGCCTCGCGCAGATCACGCCGGAGTGCCGGGCGCTGCTCAAGGAAGCCGCCGATCTCAATCTCACGCTCAACCAAGTCATCTCCCACCTCAAAAGCCTATGATCACGATCACCGATCTTCATAAACGCTTCCGCAAAACGGAGGCCGTCACCGGTTTGAGCCTCGAAGTGCCGGAAGGCCAGGTGACAGCCTTCCTCGGTCCGAACGGCGCTGGCAAGAGCACCACGATCAAGTGCCTGCTCAACCTGCACCGTCCCGACAGCGGCAGCGCGACCATCTTGGGCGTCGATTCACGCAAGCTCGGCCCGAAGGAGTTTACCCAGATCGGCTACGTCTCTGAAAACATGGAACTGCCGCTGTGGATGACCGTGCAGCAGTTCCTCGACTACTGTCGGCCGCTTTATCCGAATTGGGACGCCGCCTTTGAGAAGCAACTGCTCACACAGTTCGACCTCCCGCTCACCACCAAGCTCAAAGATCTCTCACGCGGCATGCGCATGAAGGCCGCGCTGCTCAGCAGCCTCGCGTATCGTCCGAAACTCGTTGTTCTGGACGAACCCTTCAGCGGCCTCGATCCGCTCGTGCGGGATGAATTCATCCGCGGCCTGCTTGAACTCACCGAGCAGGAAGGCTGGACCGTCTTTGTCTCCTCGCACGACATCGAAGAAGTCCAGCGCCTCGCCGACCGCATCGCCATCATCAATCGCGGCCAGCTCGCCCTCGATGAAACAAGCGACAGCCTGCAAAGCCGCTTCCGCGCCATCGAAGTCGTGCTGCCCGATCAAGCTCGACCGCCCACAAATCTGCCCACCGACTGGCTGCACTCCGAGCAGGCCGGACGCACCCTGCGCTTCACGGCGAGCCGTTTTGCCAACGACGAATCCCTGGCCTCCACGCTGCGCGAAGCCATTCCAGGCGCGCCGCCGCCGCAGATCCGCCCCATGAGCCTGCGCGAGATCTTCGTGGCCCTGGCCCGTGCTTACCGTCTCGAAGGGAAGTGAATCAGGACTCAGGACTCCAGAATCATGAATTCAATCCAGCCAGTTCTCCACCCGCAGCCCCGGCACCTTCGTGAAGTCCACGAGATTCCGTGTGAGCACGGTGGCGTTGTACTCGAGTGCAATGCTGGCGATGCGCAAATCCATCGTGCCTATGTTGACCTTCTCATCACGCAGTCTGTCAAAGTTGTCTGCCGCTTCATGGGTCCAAGGCAGCAAAAACCACTTTGCCAAGCCATCCATGCACTCTTGGAAGTCGTGGTAAGCCCGGACGCCACGATCACGCTGCCTATGGGGCTGAATTTGCGCCAACCATCCCTTCAAAGCCTCCTCTGCAGTGATGACCGTCAGAAAGGCCTCGTCTTTCGACTCGTCGAGCCGCTGAATCAGCTTTTGACCGATCATTCTTTGCTCCGCGAATTCACGGAAGTGGTTGGTGTCAAGAATCAGCATGCAGATGCTCGATGGACTCACGGTTCACTCCGGCCCTCCACTCGGCTCCGAGCCGCATGGCCTCGGAGAAATGCTGACTGCCTTTCATGTAACCAGCGGTCTGCCTCCAAGCCCCGCGCGGAGGCACATTCAGCCCGAGCATCTTCATTTTCTCGACCGCAACAGCATATTGCTCGTCAGCGGTCATGGGTTTGGCAGTCACGGTCTTCATGCTGCGGAGAGTGCCACACCGGACCGGAATCAGCAATCAGGAATCTAAACGCAGGAATTCCATGAACCTCGTCCTTCATCACTTCCGCAAAGAGTTCGCCTACCTGCGGCTGCGTTGGTTTGGCTTTCTGGCGCTGCTGGGTTTTGAGCTGGCGGTGAATCTGGAATGGCTCCTGCCGATGCGTGCAGGTGAGGCATCGCCGGGCTGGCTGGTGTATGTGCCGGTGGTCATGTTGCTCGCAGGGCTTTCGCTGCTGCTGTCATGCCCGGAGGACCGGCCGGGGAGTGATCGCAGCTTCATCAGCACACGCCCGATGCCGCTGCGCGCCTACTGGCTCGCCCGCGTGATGATCTGGCTGCTGCTCATCGTGCTGCCCGTTGTTCTACAAAACGGACTCTATCTCGCGCTCTCCGACCGGCCTTTCGCCGATGTGCTGCGTGGCATGTGGGAGCGTTTTTGCTTTGCGGCGGGTTTTACCGCGTGGCTGCTGCCCATGCTGGCCTTGTGGCAGCGGCAGGAGGTGTGGAAGCTGCTGCTGACCCTCGCGCTCACGCTGTTCGCCGCGTCAAAGTTGCTCGATGTGGCGACGGCAGATTCGGGCACCATCAGTTTTTACCAGACCTGGCCCATGCTGGCGCTGGGGTGGGGCGTGTTTGCCTTGTTGAGCAGCGCACTGGTCTGGCGTCACCTCGTTCACCGCTATTCGTTCCGGCGACGCCTTGCGCTGACCTCGCTCGCGAGCCTGCTGGCCTTGCTGGCGGCTCGATTCGGATCGTGGGGCGATTCACCACCCGTTTCGCAAGATGCGGCACTCGTTCAGAAACTCGCTCCCAATCTCCAAACGGCATTCGACCTCGCCGAAACCCGCTTCGAAGGCACGGAGCGGAGTTTTGGGCCATCGCTGCGCGGGAAGTTGCCGGCGGTCACGGGCATGAAGGACGTGCATGTGGTGCTGCGTCCGCTCAGCAGTGTTTTCACCCAGGCGGGTTCGTCCCGCCGCGTCGAAAGCGCGGAACATCATCCGTATCGTCCTTCGGCCTACTTCACGCCGCAGTGGGAGGTCTATCGAGGGAATCAGGTGCTGAGTGGCTTCTTCCCCAAAAGCACGCTGTTCATGCCTGATGATGAATACATGCCCAAGTGGACGCTGAATGACCAGGCGCTCACTCCGCTGGCCGCTTTTTCCAAACCGCATCCGCGTTTCGACGAGCCGCTTGGCATCGAGACTGAATTCGTGGTGGACTGGTTCCAGCGGGATCGAGCGCTGGAAATGCCCGTCGTCGCGGGTGCCAGTACGGAATGCGATGAGGTGCGCTGGAAAATCCTGCGCGTCAGTCCGGCGGAGGGGCCGAAGCCCGGTGCGCTGACTCTTTTCCTGCATCAGGAATCGCGCACGCATTGGGATGCGGAAAACGGGCAGGCCATCCTGCTGCATCTGCCAGCGCAGCGCCTCGTCCGCCTGGAACCCGCGCGGCAGACGATCGTGAGCCAGCGAGGCGATCACACGGGCTGGCGTCACACGCTGCTGGAGCTGACGTGGCCCCATATCCTCAACCATGCCGATGGCGAACCGACAGGTGCCGATCTTGCCTCCGCGCGGCTCATCCTGCTGCGCAGCCGTTTTCTCGGGCAGAGCCGCACGAGCTGGAAATCGCCTGAAATCCGGCTGGCGGACATTCCTTCCAATTGGGGCAACGAGCTCCATTGGGACGAGTCCGAAGTCCTTTACCGTGGACGTGAGACGAAAGCCTTCGAGGAGCGCGTGGCGACGCTGAAGCCGCCCTCCGCTGACAGCAGCGAGAAGGAAGCCAGACGCTATGTCTATGATCTCTTCTCCAACGCCTCATGCACACGAGCGATCTATACCAATGCGGCTCATTCGCGGATCACGCAGGCCTTTGAGCCGCTGGGCCGGCATCATCTGCCGCTGCTGCTGGAGCTGCGCTCTCATTCATGGCCCGGCTGGTCCAACAAACCGCCGAACAACCTCCTCGAACGGTACGTGACCGACGATCAGCGTGAGGCGCTGGTCGAGCGCGCCCCGAGCAATGCCATGCTGGCCGATCTGGTCGTGCGCAAAGGCTGGGCGGAGGCGGCGCAGCGGCACAAGCCCCGTCTCCTCGCCTCCCCCGTGCTGCCGCCGGGCGCGGTGGAGTTGCTGCTCGCATGGAAAGACGATCCTGAAGTGGCCGCAAGACTCATACTGGAAGCCCGGCATGACTTTCAGGGCGAAATCATCAGCGCTCTCGATAAGAAGCCGGAAACACGACCGCAGATCGGAACCGTGGTGAAGGAGGCGTTTGAAGACACCGTCCTGCTGATGCAGTCCATGCAGACAAACCGCAAAGTGGAGCGTGCGGCGGAGTTTGGCTCGGCGGAGGCCTTCGAACTCTGCCTGCGGTGGCAGGGACTCAATGGCGATGCGAGCCGTGAACAGTCCGGTCCTCCCTATCCATCTCTGCTGAACGCCGATGGCAGCCGCTTCTGGGACAAACGCATGCCCATGCACGAGCAGCCTCCCTTTTTCCGCCGCCTGAAGGTGAGCGACTTTGAGTATGTGCCTGAAAAACGAGCCTGGAGGTTTCTGAAGCCATGACTGCCGCGCCTTTCTTCTTCCGCGTCATCCATCAAAGCCGTGTCGAGTGGCGGCATCAGCGCTTCATGGTGCTGCTGTGGCTGCTTGTGCTCGTCCTGCGCCAGTGGCATCGGGTTCTTGAGGCAAAGAGCACGTTTTCGCTGTTCGCCTATGTGAACCTGGAGCTTTGGCTGGAGGTCGCTCCCCTGCTGACAGGTGCCGCTGTCGTGTGGCGCTGTGTCAGCGCGGACTCGCCCTCAAACACGGACACCTTCAGCCTCACGCGGCCTGTAGGGCAGGCAGCGCTCTGGTGTGGGAAGCTCTTGTTCGTCTTCACCGCCGTGATGCTGCCGCTGCTGCTCGTGATGAGCCATGGCTGGCGTGGCTTTGGCCTCGGTGCGGCGCAATGGGCGGCCATGAGCGGCGCGGTGTTGCTCGCAGGTGGTCTGCTCTGCGCCCTGGCGGGTGGAATCACCGCGCTGGCTTCGACCTCGCGTCAGGTGATCGCCCTCGCGGTGCTGGCGCTGGTCGGAGCGGGTGTGTGGCTGGCCATGCAGGAGAGATGGGCAGAGCCGGAGTCAATCACGCCAGAAACACAGCGCGTGCGGCTTTGCGGCGGCCTCGTTGCGGGCGTTTTGGCCTTCGCAGGCCTCATGGCGGCCTGGTGGTGCGCCACGGTGCCGAGGCGGCGATTCCGCGCGGCGTGCCTGCTGCTCGCCACGCTGCTGATTTCGACCTGGATCGCCCAAATATGGCGCACGGAGTGGCTCACGCGTCCCGAGCAAAAATACGCCAACACCTCCAAACTTGCTTTGAAGTTCGGCAAAGCCGGTCCGACGGACAAAACACCCGGACGCGGCCTCTGGCCCACGTTGCGCCTCACCGGCCTCGGCAAAGATGAAGTCGTCAGCATCGTCGAATTCGCTCCCGTCCGTGAAAACGAGTCCTGGCCGCCCGAAGGCAGCCACACCGACCTCCCGTCCGACGAGCGCAGCCACAGCTCATGGCTGCACCACGACCACACGCGGGCGCTTTTCAAACACTCCCCCGCCACCACGCTCTGGCGGGATCACATCCGCAACGATGCCGTGTACAACGGCCGCAATCCGCTCAATGAGGTGCTGCAGCGGCTGCGCATGAAACGCGAGGATGCCATCCAGCGCCACTGGCGGCTGCGGCTCGTCGTGCATGAGATGCAACGCCTCGCCACGATGCCCTACCGGCAGATGTGGACACAAGAAAACACATTCCTCGTCCGTCCCGGCATGAGATTGGAGCTGAACTCCTTCGCCTGGCTGCGCGATGCGTGGGAGATGTACGGTCGCGTTCACCGCGTCTCCTCCGCCGTGCTGCCTGTCGATGCCTTCCGCAACACCTCCGGGCGGAAGCGCACAGTGGACGACGACTTCTTCCTCGTGCTCGAAGACAAGGAACTGCGCGAGAACACGGCCCACAGCCTCGGCCTCGTCAGCCGCAAGCCACGGTATGTGATCTGGCAGGATCACAGCAGTCTTTGGCTGCACGACGAGAACCAGCGCTTCGAAGTCCGCCTCTGGCATCCACGAGAGCAGCAGGTGATCCTCCAGCGCAGTCTTGATGAGTGGATCGACCAGCAAGACGCCAGCCTCTGGCATGCCGAGGAGCGCGGCACCCTCGAGTTTAACCTCACCCCCGAACAAATGGCCCTGGTGCTGCCGGAACCGCCGCCAAAAGAGGCGAAGAAGCCATAAGGTCACCACGGGCGGCATTCATTGTTCTGATGACATCATTTAGAGCATCAATGCGGCATCCAATGAGTGGCAGGGCATGTTTCGGCGTGCGCAAACCCGCACGCTCATCATGAAAACTAAACTCATCCTGCTTCCCCTCGTTCTTGCCAGTCTCAGCCTGTCCAGTTGTGCCAGTGCCGGGCTGCAATTCCGCAACTCATTTTCAGGCCGTGTGACCTCAGGTGAACGAGTCGCCGCCGGAGCCTTCGATCTCGTCACCTTGCCGGTCCAGCTCCCGTTGATCGCGGCGATGAAGATTTCCGAGTGAGGAAATCGCCCGAGGGATCGTTTCACCTCAGCTCATGAAACGACGCTCCTTCCTCCTCGCCTGCGGTTCGACGGCCTTTGCCGCCAGCGGCACTTCCACACTCCGCATCGGCCAGATCGGCACCGAGCACGCGCATGCGGCGGGGAAGATGGTAGCGATGCGGTCTTTGACGGATGTGTGGGAGGTCGTGGGCGTGACGGGACCGAAGGGCTATGACGGTGTGAAGTCGATGAGCGTGGAGGAACTGCTCGCCGTGCCGGAGTTGAAGGCGGTGGCGGTGGAAACGACCATTGAGGCTTCATGCGAGATGGCGCGGCGCTGCATCGAGGCGGGCAAGCATGTGCATCTGGACAAGCCGGGTGCGCTCAAGCATGACGAATTCAAATCCATGCGGCTCGATGCCGAGAAACGCGGCCTCACCGTGCAGATGGGCTACATGCTGCGCTACAATCCGGCGTTTGAGCTGCTGTTCCAGGCCGTGCGGGAAGGCTGGTTGGGCGAGATCACGGAGATCGACGCGGCGATGGGCAAACTGGCTGATCCGCGCACGCGGCAGCAGATCGGAGCGCTGGCAGGCGGCGGATTGTTTGAACTCGGCTGCCACATCATCGACGCGACAATAACAATTCTCGGCAAACCGAGCACGGTGACGGCTTTTTCGACGCCAGTGGGCACCGATGGCGTGCAGGACAATCAGATGGCCGTGTTGAAGTATGCGAAGGCCACGGCGGTCATCCGCTGCAATCACACGGACCCGTTTGGTGGACCACGGCGGCGTTTCAACGTCACCGGAACCGAGGGAACCTTTGAAATCGTGCCGCTGGAGAGCGGAAAGGTGAATCTGTCGCTCACGAAGGCTCGCGGGAGCTACAAGAAGGGCGCGCAGTCATTCCAGCTCGACGTGCCAAAGGACCGCTATGCGGCGGAGTTTGTCGATCTGGCGAAGGTCGTGCGGGACGAGAAAAAACTCGCGTGGGACGCGGCGCATGACATCGCCGTGCATGAGACGGTGCTGCGTGCGGCGGGTGTGTGGAAATAGCGCGGACGGCGGCAAAGTTGGCCTGTTCCTGTGGAACAGGCATCCTTGTTGCACAGCAACAAGGCTACTATTGCGTGGCGAACTTCGTCAGCAGGCCGCGTTTGCGGGTCATGTTGAGCACCCAGACGAACAGCCAGCCGGCGAGGGTGAGGTAGATCACGTTTAACCCGGCGGCGAGCCAGAGGTGGTTCCAGTTCATGCTGCCGGTTTTCATCACCTCGCGCATGCCTTCAAAGATCGGCGTGGCGGGGAACATCCAGGCGAAGGGCTGAGCCCACGCGGGCATGTCCTCGACACGGTAAAACACGCACACGACGGGCTGGATGAAGAACGGCACGGCCCAGGCAAGCGATTCAGCGGCCTGGCCCCAGCGCAGGATGAGCGCGGTGGAGATCATGCCGAGCGACCAGCCGAAAACCATGAGGTTGAGGAAGAACGGCACCAGCCACCAGTGAAGCTGGAAGATATTGAACGAGTAGCCGATCCACGAGACGAGGCCCATCACCACGACGGTGACGAGGATGCGCAGAAAACCGACGAAGAAGGTGGCGCTGAGGTATTCCACGGTGCGCACCGGCGCGACGAAGACATTGAGCAGATTGCGCGTCCACACATCTTCGAGGAAGGAGATGGCGACGCCTTGCTGCGCACGAAAGAGCACATCCCACAGGATCATCGCGCCAAGGAAGAACAGGATGAAGCCGCCGAACTCCGCGTCGCTGTTCTTCTGGATGAAGACGGTGACGTTGCCCCAGACAACGAGATCGACGAGCGGCCAGAACACGAGCTCCACGAGGCGCATAGGCGTCCGGGTGTAGAGAAACAGGTAGCGCAAGACGAGGGCGCTGATGATGCGGATGCTCATACGGCTTCTTTTTTCTTCGATTCGTCGATGATTTCGCCGTCACGGGCGATCTTGATGAAGACATCCTCCAGCGTGCTGCTGCTGGAGCGCTCGACGATGTCAGTGGGCGTGCCTTCGCAGACGATCTTGCCTTTGTGCAGGAAGATCACGCGGTCGCAGACCTCCTCAATGTCGCGCATGTTGTGGGAGGTGTAGAGGATGCCGATGTTGCGCTCGCGCTGCACCTTGCGCACGACTTTGCGCACCTTGTCGGCGATGTCGGGGTCGAGGCTGGCGGTGGGCTCGTCGAGCATGAGCAGCTCGGGATCGTTGAGGAAGGCTTTGCAAAGATTCACGCGGGTGGATTCACCGGCGGAGAGCTGGCCGGTGACGCGCTTTTGCAGATGCGAGATTTCGAGGAGTTCGAGCAGCTCGGCGATCTTCTTCTTCGGATTCGGCACGCCGTAGATGCGCGCAAACACGAGCAGGTTCTGCCACACGAGCAGATTCCCCGGCAGGGCGGTGTAGGCGGAGGAGAAATTCGAGCGCTGGAGGATTTTGATGCGATTTGCCTGAAGGGGCAGGCCGAAGGCGAACAAATCACCCGTTGTCGGCAGCGTGAGGCCGAGCAGGCAGTTCATCGCGGTGGTTTTGCCAGCGCCGTTCGCGCCTAGCAGGCCCAGCACCTCGCCTCGATGAAGCTTGAAGCTGAAACGGTCGAGCGCCTTCACGCCGTCGA
>DNXB01000100.1 GCA_003506995.1 Verrucomicrobiales bacterium | reverse complement strand
TGTCCATCATGCCGGGCATGGAGTCACGCGCGCCGGAACGCACGGCGACCAGGAGCGGGAAGCCTTTGGCGTCACCGAACTTGTAGCCCATGATCTTCTCCATGTTGCGCACACCTGCTTCCATCTGGGACTGCAGGGGGGCGGGGTAGGTCTTCTTGTTTTGGTAGAAGTAGGTGCAGACCTCGGTGCTGATGGTGAACCCGGGAGGAACGGGGAGTCCGATGCGGCTCATCTCCGCGAGGTTGGCGCCCTTGCCGCCCAACAATGCTTTCATGGAGCCGTCTCCGTCCGCTTTCCCTGCTCCGAAGGAATAGACATATTTCTTTTTATCTGCGCCGCTCTTGGTTGCTTGCTTTGCCATAGATTTTTGACGGTCGATTGATTCGAACCGTGATTGTGTGTGTGTTCAGTGAAGGATGGAGGGCGGATTTATAGCGTTCGATTATATGATGCAAGCATTTGTTGACAATCAAAAGTTCGGAACACACCGGAACGACAAATTAAACCGCAGATCTTCGCGCGGATGATGTGACGCGTCACGATGCAAAACAGGTGGAAGCGCGATGAGGCCACGAGAGATATTGACGCGGGGTTTTAAAACCGATTTAATCACGCCAGATCGCGTTTATCAGACGACCGCGCAAGAACACCCATCCTCCAAAGCTCATGAAAACCAATCACCCAAACCAATCACACACCCACCGGGGCTTCACGCTCATCGAGCTCCTGGTCGTTGTCGTCATCATCGGCATTCTGGCCAGTCTTGTGATGTCACAGGCCTCCAAGATGATGGAAGATGCGCGAAGGCTCCAGGTGCAAACGGTCATCAAGGATCTGCGCATTGCGATCGGGAGCTATCAGGTCGAGTACAACCGTTATCCCGTCGATTCAAGCAAGCTGAGCGGCTCCGATGGTGAGGACGCCCCTGAGATTGAGACCGACGAAACGAGCGGCATTGTGGATGCGCTGATGAGCACGTCCTCTGGGGACAGCAGTTCGGGAGGCGGCACCAATCTCAATCCCAAGGATATCAAGTTCATTGACCTGCCGCTGGCCAAGAACGGCATGTTCGGCCTCGTGGGCGCGCAGGCCCCCTACAAACTGGTGGACTTGTGGGGCCAGACCTACCGGGTGCTGCTGGACACCAACGGTGACAAGCAGGTCGCCAATCCAGACCTGAACAACTCCGACCCCAAGATTGCTCAAAATCCCAATGGACCGCCACCGGAAAAATTGCCCGCGGAAATTGCCATCTACAGCCTCGGGCAGGACAAAACCGCAAGCACCAAGGACGATGTGGTTTCCTGGCGGCAGAAGTAACGACTCTCCCATTTTCATCGCGCGGCATGGGCACATGCCGCGCTTTTTTGTGCCCGCCTCAGACGTATTTCGCCAGCAGTTCGCCCGCCTTCGCCGGCTCCACCTTCTCGTGGAAGTCATCCTCCACCATGCACACCGGGCCGAAACCACAGCTCGCCAGACATTCGGCAAACTCAATGCTGTATTTGCCGTCCGGGCTCACCGCGATGGGGTGATGATGGTCGGTGTGTGAGCGGTCGATGCCGGTCGTTTTGCAAAGCGCCTCCATCAAGTCATGGCTGCCGGCCATCGCGCAGGAAAGCGTGCGGCAGACACGAATGTGGAACTTGCCCGGAGCGGTCTGGCGGAAGCCAGGATAAAAAGTCACCACCTCGAGCACTTGGATCGGCTCCAGCCCCAGCTTGGCCGCGACCCAGGCCACGGCCTCGTCGCTGATGAAGCGGAAATGATGCTGAACGAGGTGCAGCAGCGGCAGCACGGCGCTGCGTTTGGAGACGGGGTAATGCGAGATCGCCTCATCCATGCGTTTTTCCAACTCGGCTGGAACTTCAAAGGCCATGCGTGCGTGTCTCGGGGAAAAGGTGGGTGGGAAATCAACGGTCGCACTCGCCCATGACGAAGTCCAGGCTGCCGAGCACGGCAGGGATGTCGCTGAGCATGTGGCCGGGCATCAGTTTGGAGATGATGCTGAGATTGAGGAAGGAGGGGCTGCGAATTTTCAGACGATGCGGCACACCGCCGCCGGTGCTGTTGATGTAAAAGCCCAGCTCGCCTTTCGGATTCTCGGCGGCGAAGTAAACCTCGCCCGCAGGCGCGTCGATGCCCTGGGTGGCGATGATGAAATGATGGATGAGCTCCTCCATCTTCATCAAAACCTTCTCTTTCTTCGGCAGCAGACCTTTCGCGTCCGCGACGTTGATCGGCCCCTCGGGCAGGCTGGAGAAGACCTGGCGCAGGATGCGCACGCTCTGACGCATCTCCTCCATGCGCACGAGATAGCGGTCGTAGCAGTCGCCTTTGGTGCCCACAGGCACATCAAACTCGTACTTGTCGTAGTCGAGATAGGGCCGCGCCTTGCGGATGTCATGCGCCACGCCGGAACCGCGCAAATTGGGCCCTGTGATGCCGTAGGCGATGGCGTCTTCTTTGGAGATCACACCAATGTTTTGCGTGCGCTCAATGAAGATGCGATTCCGCGAGAGCAGCTTGTCGATTTCATCAATGACCGGCTCCAGTTCGTTGAGGAAATGCTTCACTGCATCCACGAAGCCAGCCGGCAGATCGCGGATCTGCCCGCCCACACGGGTGTAGCTCGTGGTGAAGCGCGCTCCCGTGAGCTGCTCGCACAGATTGTAGATTTTTTCGCGCTCGGTGAAGGTGTAGAGGAAGACCGTCATCGCGCCCACATCCATCGCAAACACCCCGACCCCGAGCATGTGCGCCGAGATGCGCGCCAACTCGCAGCAGATCACGCGGATGGCCCTGCCACGCTCAGGAACCTCCCAGCCCATGAGTTTTTCCACCGCCAGGGCATAGGCCACGTTGTTTGCCAAAGGCGCCAGGTAGTCGAGCCGGTCCGTGTAGGGCACGAACTGGTTGTAGTGCATGTTCTCGGCGATTTTTTCGTCGCCACGATGCAGGAAACCGACATCCGGGTCCGCTTTCGTGATGATCTCGCCGTCCAATTCCAGCACCAGGCGCAGAACTCCGTGCGTGGCCGGGTGGCTCGGCCCCATGTTCAGCACCAGTTTCTCGCCCACAATGTCCTGGGTCGTCTCTTCCACGGCTTCGAGATGCCGGGCCGCCTTCGCGGCGGTGTCCGGAGCCTCATATTCTCGGGTGACGGTGGGCATGAAAAAGCAGGGGGCTGATCTCTGGCGTGAAGGGTATCTATCTACGCTGCCAAAAAGGCGGCAAGGCGATTTTGTGAAAAATTTCACAAGCTCGACTTGTGATGAGCCGTCACGCCTCGCAACCACCCGCCAAATCGCTGGAAACCTAGTCAAAAGCCAGCGCCGGTTGCTCGCAGCCCCAGTCTGGGGCAAATTCATCTCAATCAATGAACCCTGCTGTTTCATCCCCTCTGTTCCAGATGGCCGCGTTGGCCGCCTGCTGGCTGATTCTGACGGGGAACGGCCTGTCAGCAAATCTGACACCTCCCCAAGACGGAATTCTCGACGAAACCCGGGCACTGGGTGAGGAAACTCACCGTCAGCTTGCAGACGAACTGCGGGAATTTCGTGAGGGCTTGGACACCGACGCCTGGATCACCGCCACCAGCTTTATCCCGGTGGAAGTGACACTCCGCAGACAGGCGCAAATCGACCGTCGTGCCTGGAGTGGCGAGCGTCCGGCAGTGCTCATGGCCTATGACCGCGCCACCAACAACGGGGCCATGTCCTTCGCTCCGGAGCTCTGGCAGCGCTATTCATCCGCCGAACTCATCGAGATCATGCAGGAAGCCCGCCGCATCCTTGGCAACACGGCGCTCTCTCTCGATGAACGGCTCGTGCTGGCCGCCCGCTCGTGGATGGACCGCCTGCGTGAGATGGAAAGCGTGCGCCTCAAACACACGCTCCCGATCCAGGGAGACGAGAAAAAGCTCGCGCAGGCCGCCGCCTCGTGGCTCGCGGGAGGAACTGTCATCCTCGCGCTGTTCGGACTGGTCGCCCGCCGAACATCCGCCAGCAGCAGTCACAAATTCCTTTTCCCGGATGTGAGCGTCGGCATGCGTTTCGGTGCCCCCTACGGCGGCGGCGTCACATCAGAGATCAAGACCAGCGGCCCAGGCGAGTAACACAGCGCGGAGCCTCACAAGTCTCCCTCCTCGCCCTTGGCATCCTGCGGGATGCCCATTTTCTCCAGCATCTTGTCGAGCTGCTCCACATACTTCCACGGCAGCTTCTTGCGCTGATACTTGCGGAAGAGCAGGTCCCGCAGCTCCAGCCAGCGCTCCGGCCCCGGTTTCTCCAACGGCATCCATGCCTCACCATCCGGGTGCGCGACCCGAAACAGCCACTCACGGGAATTCCAATACGCGCGGATGTACTGCTTGCGCCCATCCTCAATTCGTTCGTGCCATTCGTGGATTTGGTTTTTGGTCATTGAGAGCGCACAGGATGCGCTAGTATCGTCCCCATGCAAGCCGCCAGCCCGGGCAACTCCCCCGCCCTGCCAAAACTCCTGCTCTATCTCCTTGCCGTCATGATTGGCGGTGCCTTGCTGGCCGCGCCGCTGTTTCATCTCGGCAAAGCAGGCCACGCCTGGCTTTCCACTTCATTCTTGCGCGATACCGGCCTCGCCACCTGGCTTGTCAGTGAGATCGAGAAAGCCGAATTCACCCGCTACTTCAACCGTGCCGTGCTCGTTTGCGCCATCGTGTTCATCTGGCCGTTTTTACGCTGGGTGCGCATGGATCGCTCGCTGCTGCCGACATGGCGGCCATTCAGCACTGGCATCAAGCAATGGGCGCTCGGTTTTGCGCTCGCCAGCGGCCTGCTGCTCGCGCTTGGCTTCGTGTTCTTCAAACTTGGCGCTTATCAGCTCCATCCTCAGCCACGCTGGTTCAAATGGGGCGAGCCCATCACCGCCGCGCTCGGCGCGGGCATCGTCGAGGAGTTCTTTTTTCGCGGCCTGCTGCTCGGCCTGCTGCTGCGCAGCATGTCCACACGCGCCGCGTTGATCGCCGGCACTTTCGTCTTCGCCCTCGTCCACTTCTTGAAGCCCCCCGAAGGCTGGCAGATTGAGGACGCCGCCGTCACCTGGAGCAGCGGGTTTCTCGTGCTCCAACAGATCGCCGGCGGTTTTGGCAACATGCAATTCCTCCTGGCCGAATTCGCCACGCTTTTCGCCGTTGGCTGGGTGCTCGCACAGGCGCGCATGCAGACCGGCGCCCTGTGGGCAGGCATCGGCCTCCACGGTGGCTGGGTGTTTGGTCTGAAGTGGTTCAGTGCCATCACCGTTTACAACAACGGCTGGCTGCCCTGGATCGGGGGCAATCTGAAAGTCGGCCTCGCCCCCCTGCTCACCGTGCTCCTCACCGGCTGGATCGCCTCCCGCCTGCTGCGCTCCCGATAATTCATTTGCGCCGCGCTCCATGACACGGAACATGCCGCGCAGCAGCCCCTCGCCTGAGTGGCGGAATTGGTAGACGCGCCAGACTTAGGATCTGGTTGAGCAATCAGTGCAGGTTCGAGTCCTGTCTCAGGCACCATGCGGCGCGCTCAGGCGTTTGCCTCAACTGGCAGCGGTTTCCCGATGCTGTACACCTTGAAGCCGATCTGGCGCAGCTTCGCATGATCCAGCAGGCTGCGGCCGTCAAACACCCTGGCCGGCTTCACCATGGACTTGTAAATGGCCTCAAAGTCGAGGGCGCGGAACTCATCCCACTCCGTAAGGATGAGCAAGGCGTGAGCGCCGGCGGCGGCCTGCACGGCGCTGGTGGCAAATTCCACATTGGGACTGTCGGGCTGCACGCCCAAATCCTTGCAGATTTGCGGCACTCCCACCTTGGGATCGTAAATGGACAGGCAGGCACGTTCCTCCAGCAGATCGCGGCACACATAAATCGAGGCCGACTCGCGGGTGTCATTCGTGTCCTTCTTGAACGCGAAGCCCAGCACGGCGATGCGCTTGCCGGTCACCGTGTTGAACAAAGTGTGCAGCACCCGCTCGGCAAAGCGGTGCTTTTGCCAGTCGTTCATCCGGATGACCTGGTCCCAATACGCCGCGACCTCCGGCAGGCCGAAGTGACCGCAGAGATAGACGAGGTTGAGCACATCCTTTTGGAAGCAGGAGCCGCCGAAGCCCACGGAGGCCTTCAGGAACTTCGGGCCGATGCGCGAGTCCGAGCCGATGGCGCGCGCGACTTCATCCACATCCGCGCCGGTTTTTTCACACAGGGCGGAGATGCTGTTGATGGAGGAGATGCGCTGCGCCAGGAACGCGTTGGCGACGAGCTTGGAGAGTTCCGAGGACCACAGGTTCGTGGTGAGGATGCGGTCACGGGAAACCCAGTTGGCATACACGCTGACCAGTGTCTCCACTGCGGCGAGACCGGCCTCGGTCTGCTCTCCGCCGATCAGGATGCGGTCAGGGTTGTTGAGATCCTTCACCGCCGTGCCTTCGGCGAGAAACTCAGGATTGGAGAGCACCTGATGTTTCAGGCATTTCGAGTCAGCCGCTAGGATCGAGTGGATCGCTTCCGCCGTGCGAACCGGGATCGTGCTTTTTTCGACGATGATTTTCGGACTCTCCGCCACCTCGGCGATGGTGCGCGCCACCGACTCGACGAAGCGCAAATCCGCCGCCTTGTGAGCGCCGACGCCGAAGGTTTTCGTGGGCGTGTTCACACTGACGAAGATGATGTCCGCCGCGTGGATGCCCTCCTTCACCGCCGTGGAGAAAAACAGGTTCCGGCCCCGCGCCTCGCGAACGAGGTCGTCAAGCCCCGGCTCATAGACGGGCAGTTCATCGGAATTCCAGGCCGCGACGCGCTCGGCATTGAGGTCCACCACATCGACACGGATGTGCGGGCATTTGGCGGCGATCATCGCCATCGTGGGGCCGCCGACATAGCCGGCGCCGATGCAACAAATTCTCATGGCTGGGTGAAAGGGTGGAGTTGAGGCTGTTTCCCGAAGAACCGGGTGATTGGCAGGCAATGAAGCAGGTGAATCCACCGCACAAAAGCACTTTCAACACTTCTTTCGTTCCCTGCTTCTTTCGTGTGCCCAAAACAACGACATGCAAGCGACGAGATCGAAACACGTTCTCATCGTGCCATGCGCCCCTTGCTTTTGCTTCTTCTCGCTCTTTGCCCCGCGTTCTCCGCCGCGCCGCCCAACATCATTTTCATCCTCGCGGATGACTTCGGTTACGGTGACCTTGGCTGCATGGGCTGCACCGACATCGCCACGCCAAACATCGACCGTCTGGCGGCGGAAGGCGTGAAGTTCACCGACTTTTATGCCAACGCCCCCGTCTGCACGCCCACGCGCGCCGGGTTCATCACCGGCCGCTGGCAGCAGCGCTGCGGCCTGGAGTTCGCGTTCGGCTATCAGGTGGAGCAGTTCCGCCGTGTGAACGGGGAGTGGGCGCCGGAGAAGGACATTCACGCCCTCGGCCTGCCTTTGGGCGAGATCACCCTCGCGCAGAAGCTCAAAGCCGCCGGCTACGCCACAGGCGCTTTCGGCAAGTGGCATCTCGGCTTCAAAGACGAGTACAACCCGGTCAATCGCGGCTTCGACGAGTACTTCGGGGAACTGCTCGGTCATGCCGACTTCTACCGGCACGCCTACTACGACGGCACTTACGCTCTCCGAGACGGGCTCCAGCCCGTGAAACGCGAGGGCTACTTCACCGACCTGATCAACGAGCGTGCGGTGAAGTTCATCCGCGATCACCAAACCAGGCCGTTCTTCCTCTATGTGCCGCATCTGGCCGTGCATGCCCCGTTTCAGCCGCCAGACGCGCCGGAGACTCCGATGGTCACCAAAGAGTCGATGCACCATGGCAGCCGCGCCATTTACAAGGCCATGGTCGAGCGTATCGACCTCGGTGTGGGCATGATTCTGGCCGAGTTGGATAAAACTGGCCTCGCGGACAACACGCTCGTCGTTTTCTCCAGCGACAACGGCGGCGAGCGCTACAGCCGCAACGCACCGCTCTTCCATCACAAGGCCACCGTCTGGGAAGGCGGCATTCGCGTGCCCTGCCTCATGCGCTGGCCCGCCAGACTGCCGAAAGGCAAAGTCACCTCGCAAATGGCCATCACGATGGATCTGCACGCGACTTTTCTGGCGCTCGGAGTCCCGCCTTCAGGCGGAAATACGTCGCAAGCATCAACGGTTGCCTTTCCGGCTAAAGCCGGGACTCCGAACGAAAAGCCGCTCGACGGCATCGACCTCGTGCCGCTGCTCCTCAGCGACGCCAAACCGATCGAACGCACATTCTTCTGGCGCATCGACCGTTCCAATCGCAAACAGAAGGCCATTCGCCACGGGAAATGGAAGTACATCAACGATGGCAACACGATGGACCTGCTCTTCGACCTCGACGCTGACATCGGCGAGCGCATGAATCTCGGCTACCAGCACCCCGAAGTGCTCGAAGACCTCAAAGCACGTCTCAAAACCTGGGAGGCCGAGATGGATGCCAGCGTGCGGGAGATCTGGGTGCGCTGAACAGCCTCACTTGAAAAAGCGACGCACCGAATCCACTGCGCGGTCGAATGTCTTCTCCACGACGCTTTTCGGCGGTGGCGGCGGTGTTCTTTTCCTCAAGGACACCGGTTTGGACGATGACGATTTCTTCACCGTGCTGGTCTTTGGCTTCGTCGTTGGGGTTGACTTGGGCTTGGCTTCAGCCACCACGGGCTTTGAGGGCTCCACTTTCGGCTCCACCGGTTTGACCTCAGGTTTTGTCTCCGGTTTTGCCTCAGTCACCATCGCGACGGCTTTGCGCACTTCTTCCTTGGGAACCTCTGGCTTGACGACCACAACCGGCACGGGTGTGGGGGCGGGTGACGCCGCGACCACCGGCGGCGCGGCAGGCAGCAGACCGGGCGCGGGGCCATAACCGTAAAACTTCGACGGACTCTCCGCCTTGGGCAGATGAAAATCAAACACACTCACACCGCTGCGGCGCAGGCCCTCGAAGCTGCGACCGTCGCTCGCGCCGAAGACGACGCGTTTGCCGCTTTTCTTGAGCTTGCCGAGATAGATCATGACATGCGTCACCGGCAGCTTGCGCTTGGTTTCCATCGTGTTCGTCCAGAACAACAGGTCGCCAGGCTTCAAATTCGTGAACTCAGAATGATCGAAAGCCGAGGCGGTGGGTGTCAGATGAAGCTGCGTTTTCTTTTCCACCCAGTTGCACATCTCATCCGACTGCCGCGGCACATCCTTCAGACCTTGGAAGCGCAGCACATGATACACGGAGCCTGAGCAGTCCATGCCGCCTTTGTTCGGCTCGTGGGAACCGTAAAGATAGCCCAGTTCCAGATGAGTGAGGGCCAGGGCGCTCTGCACGAGGCTTTGAACCTGTTTGGGATACTTTTCAAAACCGCTGATGTCCTCGATGCTGATGGTCGAGACGGCGGCGGGAGGAGGTGTTTCAGCCACGTCGTCCGGTTTCGCCGGTGTTTTGCTCTTGGCGGAGGCATCCGGCTTGGCGGTCGTTTTGGCGGATTTGGGCTGGCTCGTGGTCGCTGCTGAAACATGGCCGACCCATGCCAGGCAGAGAGCAGACATGAAAAATCGCAGGGAAAGGCGCGTCATAAAAATCGGGGACGAGGGTTGATGGCCGTGGTTTGGACGCATTTGCAGCCGATTTGATCAAATCATTCACCCCATGCGGGCGATCACCGCGCAGGCCACGCCCGCCATGAGCAGCGTGGCGGCGACGATGCGGATGCCGTAAGCGCGGCCTGATTCGTGGCGTTCGCGATTTCCCAGCAGCGGGCCGAGCAATGCCACGACCACGAGGCTCCAGATGCCGCGTGTGGCATAAACGACGTTCACGCCAATGGCGTCATGGTAGAAGGCGAGCGCGAGGGACAAGATGATCGCCTGCGCGGCGATCAGGACACTGCCGCCGATGGACCACTGCGTGGCACGATTCCACGGAATCGGCGGAGCTTTGGGCAGCAAGGTCATGGCGAGGAGTGAAAGCCCGCCGGTGGTGCCCGCCAGCAGCGCCAGGAAGGCCTTCGGGCCAAAGGCGGGCGCCCACATTTGCAGCAACACGTCCGCCAGCGCAAAAAACGCCGCGCTGATGAGCGCCATGACGACCGGCCCCGCGAGACGCGCTCCTTTCGGTGTTTTGAAATCCGTCGCGCTCATCAGAAAGATGCCCGCCGTGGTGATGATGGCCGCGATCCACATCAGCGGTTTCATGCTGCCGGTGATGAGCAGGCTGGCGCTGAGGGCGACGAACACGACCTTCGATCCCAAAACAGGCGTGACGAGCGAGACATCGCCGCGCTGCATCGCGATGAAGGTGAACCAGCTTCCGGTGAAGAACAGCACCCCGAGTCCGACGGGAATGTACCACAGATGCCAGGTCACCGGCTGCGTCTCAAACAAGGCCAGCGGCAGAAACGCGAGCGAACTGGTCCAGTTGTTGATGTGAAAGCAGGCCATCGGATGCGCCCCCTCGTTGAGCGCCTTTTTCAGCAGCAATGAGGCGACGGCATAGCCGATGGCGGCCACGAGCGGGAGCAACAGATACCAGGGCAGGCTCATACGCCGACCAGTTTGAGGCCCCACGCGATGACCAGCGGCGTGGTGATGCAGCTCACGACCGTGGTCGCGATGACGACTTGCACCGCCGTGGGCGCATGACCGCCGTAAAGCCGCGCGATCATGATGTTGAACACGGCGGAGGGCATCGCCGCCTGCACGACGATCACACGTTTCAATTCTGTGGTGATGGGCAGGAAGTACGCGGTGGCAAGAAAAGCGATGGGAATGATGCCCAGCCGCAGCACCGGGCTGAGCACGGCCACTTTCCACTGCATCGCCCCCTGGCCCCAAATGTCCGCGATGGACGCGCCGATGAGCAGCACGGCCAGCGGCACCGCACAGGCACCGAGCATGGCAAAGGTGTTGTGCGCGATTTGCGGCACATGCGCATGCAGGCCGGTGAAGTTCAGCAGCAGGGAGACCAGGATCGTCATCACCGGCGCGTTGAGCGCCAGGCGCCACGGTGCCTTGCCCAAACCGGTGAGCAGGCCGACTCCGGCCGTCCAGCAGGCCAGCTCGACGCCGAGTGTGAAAGTGAAGAGCACGCCGAGCGTGCCTTTGTCAGGAAAGAGCGCGGTGACGAGCGGTATGGCCACGAAACCGTAGTTTTGCAGCCCGCAGGCCACGCTGAACGTGCGGCGGCCCTCGCCTTTCTTCAGTCCGATCAGCGGCGACATGAAATAAGCGAACGCGATGCCGATCGCGACGAGCGAGTAGCCCAAACCGGCCGCGATCAGCACCGGCCCGAGCTTCATCACCGCCGGATTGCCCACCACGCGCTCAATGATCAACGCCGGCGTCAGCATCATCACCGAAAGCTTCATCAGGCTCGTGTCCGACTCCGGCTTCAGCAGCCCCGTCTTGCGGGCCAGCGCCCCGGCCGCCATCGTCAGATAGACGGGCACCGCCACGGAGAGAATGCTGAGGTAATCGAGCATGGAACGCCCTCCCGCTAGGTCGTGAATGGCCGGTGTGCAAGTACCGCGACATTCAGCCGCGTTTCCACACCAGCCACAACTCCGGCGGTGCGGCGGCACGATTGATCGGCCGCAGATGCTGCACCTCAAACCGCCGAGGCTCCAGCGTCACCGCCCATTCGGCGATGCTGCGCCCCTCCTCCACCCCGCCTTCATGCCCCGGATAAACCGCGATCGTGAGCAATCCGCCCGGTTTGAGCAGCTCCAGCGCCTCCTTGACGGCGATCATCGTCGTTTCGGTGCGGGTGATGAGCGTTTTGTCCGAGCCAGGCAGGTAGCCGAGGTTGAACATGATCGCGCTGATCTTCCCATGCAGCTCCATCGGCACATGCGCGCGCATCGTCTCATGCCCGGAATGAACCAGCGTCGTCATCTCCGCCGGGACGCGCTTCTGCGTTTCAATCAAGGCCGCCGCCTGCACATCAAACGCAATCACATGCCCGCCCGGACTCACGCACCGCGTCAAAAACAGCGTGTCATGCCCGTTCCCCATCGTCGCATCCACCACGGTGTCACCCGGTCGCAGCCGGTCCTTCAACATCAACTGCGCCCACAGCACAGACGAGGGCAGGCCGCCGTTGGGGCTGGCGAGGTGAGGGTGGCTGGTCATGCGAGGATCATGCCGATGCTGGGCGAGGGTGCAATTTTGGCGGAAAATTCTCTTCGTCAGTTCCAACCACATCCCATAGACTCCGCCCGCCATGAAAACATTACTGATCATCCTTGGTGTCGTTGCGGCGTTTGTTGTTGTGCTCGCACTCGCCGCGATGAGCAGTTACAATGGCCTTGTTTCCTCCAACCAAGGAGTGGAGGCTCAATGGGCGCAGGTGGAAAACGTTTACCAGCGCCGAGCGGACCTCATTCCGAATTTGGTGAAGACAGTGGAGGGTGCGGCGAATTTTGAAAAGAGCACGCTGACCGAGATCACAGAAGCCCGTGCGTCCGTGGGCAAGGTACAGTTTGCCAAGGGCCCCCGAGATGCTGAACAACTGGAGCAGTTTGAAAAAGCACAGGCCGGTCTTGGTGGTGCGTTGAGCCGCTTGATGGTTGTCGTGGAGAGATACCCCGCCTTGAAGGCGAATGCAGGCTTCCAGACGCTTCAAGCCCAGCTCGAAGGGACTGAAAACCGTATCAGCGTCGAACGCGGTCGCTTCAACGAGGTGGTGCAGTCCTACAACACCAAGATCAAAAGCATCCCCGCTGTGTTTTACGCCGCTCTGCTCGGCTTCAAAGAGCGCCCGTATTTCAAGGCCAAGGAAGGGGCTGAGGAGCCGCCGAAGGTCGAGTTCAAATTCAGTGACCGCAAAACCCAGCCCTAAGGACGCTGTGACACCTTGCCGTCGCATGGTCCGATGCACATTCGCTGTCCTGGCGTTTGTCGTCACGGCGTTGCATGGTGCGCAGACGCTGCCGGAGAAGCCCCGGCGGTTTTTCAATGACCACACCGGCTTGGTGAGCCGGAGTACTGCGGATCGCCTGAACGAGCGCCTCGCGCAATACGAACGTGAAAGTTCGAACCAGCTCATCGTGGCCATCTACTCGCGCATGCTTACTAATTCGAGCATTGAGGACTACTGCACGCGGGCTTTTCAAAGCTGGGGCGTGGGCCGCGAGGATCGCGACAACGGCGCGGTGCTTTTTGTGTTCACCGAAGACCGCAAGATGCGCATCCAGACTGGCTACGGCCTCGAGGCCAGCCTCACAGATGCCGAGTGCTTTCACATCATCGAGGGCATGAAGCCATTTTTCCGTGCCAGAGATTATACCGGCGGGACCAGTTTTGCCGTGATCGCGATGATCGAGGCGACCAAGGGTGAGTACAAAGGCACCGGAAAGACGCTGGTGGAAAGCCGGCGCAATTCGCTCAATGATCTTCAGGCATGGCTGATGCTCGGCCTCTTGCTTTTCATGATCCTTATTATCGTCAGCGTGCTTCAGGCCAAAAAGCGTGGCTATGTCTATGATTCGACGCGGCGCTATCGTCTTCCAGAGGACCGATGGTGGAACACCATTTCATGGCACTCTGGAAGCAGGAGCAGCGGATCTACCAGCAGTGGTTGGAGTGGCGGTGGCTCCTCGTGGTCAGGAGGTGGTGGAAGCACCGGCGGCGGAGGCGCCAGCGGAAGTTGGTGACATGAATGCCGAAGAAATGATCTCTCATGTCCACGACGAGGCGGTGATCGCGGCCATTCGTGCGGCGGAATCACGCTCCAGCGGTGAGATAAGGGTGTTCGTCACCAACCGAGGCGTTGTTGACCCTGCGGCTGATGCTTGGGCTGTTTTTGCGAAACTGAAGATGCACCACACCGCCCGGCGCAATGCCGCTCTTGTTTTCATTGCTCCGAACGCACGGAGATTTGCCATTGTGGGAGATGAGGGCCTGCACCGGCATTGCGAGGAGGGTTTTTGGAACCAACTGGCCGATGAGCTTGCGGGTGGATTTCGAAAAGAGAACTACACCGGCGCGCTGATTCGCGTGATCGAGCAAATCGGCGCGGTTTTGGCGCGTCACTTCCCGCCGCAGCCTGACGACGGCAATGAACTGCCGGATGAGATCGTGCGGGAGTGAAAGGTCATATTTTGCTGCCCAGTCAATCGAGTTCCAAATCAAGTGGGGCATCATCAAGCAGATGCTCGATAAGATGACGTGCGAGCCAGGGGGAGCGGAGGGAGCCTTTGGAGCCGAGGCCGTTAAGGAAGGCGACGCGTCATCGTTGATGGAACATGCATCGGGCAGGAATCGGTGCTTTGCATCCGGCATGTCACCGTCACCGCAGCCGCATGCCTGCAAAATTGACAACGCATGGCAGTTGGCGCAACATGAGCGGCATGAGCAAAACCCCGCTGCCACCCCATCCGAAAGATGTCGCGACGCGCAAGGCTTTGACGAAGCGGCCGCAGCCCTCGCTGGAGCAGGTGCTGCGTCAGGCGGAAGCCTCGCGGAAGTTCAGGTTCAGCGGCTCATCGCCTGGGCACAAAATTCCCAGCGCCTGATCGCGGAGCCGGAGTTTGAGCGCCTGCCGCTCGTCAGTGATGAAACCGGCGAGCATGAGGTGCGCTTCCATGAACCAGACCGCCGTGTGTGGAAGAAAACATGGCCGGGAACCTTCGGCATGATGCCGGAATGGTCGCCGGAAGGCTGGAAGCCAGCTTATGCCACTCCCTTGGAATACTTGGAGCGTTTCATCCTGCACAACGCCCTGTTTCAGGACGATGTGCGGCTTGAAGGCGTCGTCATCACTGCCCAGCCACCAGCACTCGTCGGTGCCGTGCCGGGCGGGTGCTCAATGGTCATTTCCCAGCGTTGGTTGATCGCCGCTGACGATCAAAACCCACATCCGATAGTGTCGCAAATCAGCGCCTACATGCAGGAACGTGGTTTCAAACCCCTGCCCGATTCATTCTTCGGCTGGTTTCGCGAAGATGACGGCGTGATCGTGCTTGATGCCAAACCCGACAATTTCGTCCTCACGCCAGATGGCATCCTGCCCTTCGACCTCGTCCTTGCCCGTGGTGTAGGCGACTGATTCCGAAGAATGGTTTGTTTCATCACAAATAACCGTGAATCTCGAAATGCTGAGATGGTAGTCATCCCGACTCACTTCAGACCCCATTACTCTGCAAATCCATCTCCGTGTCGATGGTGGTGCCATCAAGCAGATGTTCGATGAGGTGACGGGCGAGCCAAGGGGAGCGGAGGGAGCCTTTGGAGCCGAGGCCGTTCAAGAAAGCGACGCGTGGATGCGTGGGATGCGTGCCCATGAGAGCCTGGCGGTTCTTGATGATGGGACGCACGGCGGTTTGCGTGGCGGTGATCTGGGCCGGAGCTTTGAGCAGGCTGTGCAGGGTGGCTTCGAGCTTCTGCACTTGATCGGCGGATGGCGTGTGAGGATCGTCAAACTGCCATTCGTAGGTGGAGCCAGCGCGCAATGTGCCGTCGTGGCGAGGCAGGAGCCAGCAGCCGCGGTTGAGGATGCGTGTTTCGCCCTGAAGATCGGCCTGCACGGTGAGGATGGTGCCGAGCGCGGACTGAAACGGCACCCAGTGGAAGAGCGGATGCTTCTCCGCGCTCCAACCCTGCGCCCAGATGACGTGGGAGAATCGCTGGCCGCTCCATTCGACGCCCTCGGCATCGTCATGCACGTCTCTTGGTTCCACGTCGGCTTTCATCCATGAATCGAGGGATGCGAAGAAGCGGCGGCTGGATTCGAGGTAGGCATTTGTGTCGAGCCAGGCAGCGTGGCGTTGCTGGAAGCCGTTTTCGGGCTGGTGAATCACATCGGCGTTCAATTGCGGCGTTTTGCGATGCAGAAACGGCTGCATGTCGGGATCGCGGCGGCGCTTGTGCCATTTGGCGATCTCCTGCTCGTTCTTCAGCAGGCGCACGTAGCCGCGAGGGAAGAAGAAACGCTGTTTCAATCGTTTGCCGCAGGCGCGGTAGAAGCGGAGGGCCTCGCGATAAAACAGGTCGTAGCGCCAGCTCACGGTGAGACGCATGCCGGTGATGGGTGTGATCAATCCGGCGGCCACCTTGGAGCAGGTGACGGGCTCGTCGCGATCGACGATGAGAAACGGCACCCCACGCTCCCACAAACGCCAGGCGAGAGCGGTGCCGGCGAGGCCCTGGCCGATGATGAGGATGCGAGATGACATGACGCGCATGCTGGACGTGTTTGCCCATTCCCGCCAACGCGGCCTTGATGCGGCGGCTACCTGCCCTGCATCTCGTGCATCAGCCCCTTGAGCTTGTCATTGGTCTCGGCGGCCTGGGCCTGGGTGAGCGGTGTTTTGTCCGCGTTCTGCCAGAGCCGGCCGACTTCATCAATGAGGGCGCTGACACGCAGCATGAGGGCCTCCTCGCGTCTTGGAGCGCTGATCTGGCTGAAGTCATCCTGCAAGTCCCGCAGCAGGGCGGGCGAACTGCCGCACAACAGGGCGACATCCGCCTCCGGGGCGGCGACGATGATGGCGGTGGCGATCTCGAAGAGGCGCAGTCCGAGGCCGATGTCGATGAGCAGCGCCAGATCGTCATCCATCTGATCACGCAGCAGCTTCAATGCCTGCTGGTGGCCCTCCACGATCTCCTGGCGCAGCTCCTTCCACGCGTTTTGCTCGGCGAGGTTGCCCTGCGTCATGAGCCGGGGCAGAAGTTTTTCACCGAGGCCGAGCGTGCGGCAGTAGGTGAGCACGTCCTGGTTGTTGTTGCGAAACTGCTGCGCGTCACCGGCCTGGAGCACGAGGAAGCTGTCTCCCAGCAGGGCGCCGAGGATGAGCGCCGTGCGGCCACGGTCCGTCGGTGGTGTGGGCGGCGGCGGGCGGAACAGCAGACGCCAGCGGGCTTTGGTGTTCTTGGCAATCGTGTCGAGAAAATCGGCGGGCGAAGGATCTGAAACGGCAACCACGGGAGTCACCGGCTCCGCGCCATCCACCGCGACTGCGGCGTGGACGAAGCAGGTGCTGAGCGCGGCGATGCAAAGAGCGCGGCTCAAGCGGGGAAAGTAAGCAGGCATGCGGAGATCGTGTGGGCTGATGGACAGCTCACTTTACTCCACCGTGACACTTTTCGCCAAGTTTCTTGGCTTATCGACATCACAGCCGCGCGCGACGGCGGTGTAGTAGGACAATAGCTGCAACGGCACCACATTGAGGAGCGGAGTCAGGTAGGAAGGGCAGTCCGGCACGTAGATCACATCCTCTGTCAGGCGCTCCAGCTCTGTGCGGCCCTCGGTGGTCACGGCGATGACGGGGCCTTTGCGGGCGAGCACTTCCTCAATGTTGCTGACGTTCTTGTCGAAGACGGCATCGTCAGGCGCGATGAAGACGCTCGGCATGTCCGGCTTCACCAAGGCGATGACGCCGTGTTTCAGCTCCGCGCTGGGATGGCCGCTGGCGTAGATGTAGCTGATCTCCTTCATCTTCAGCGCCCCT
>DNXB01000528.1 GCA_003506995.1 Verrucomicrobiales bacterium | reverse complement strand
TACTTCCTACTGCATGGTTACGGCTTAGCGCGTGCGAAGGCCATGCAGGGACTCTACGCCCTTGGCTCTTTGCCCTTGGCGTCGCCACCGGCCCCGGCTAGCATCCGCGCCATGTCCGAAAAGACCATTTTCCAAAAAATCATCGACCGCGAAATCCCGGCCCCGCTTGTTTATGAGGACGAGCTGGTGGCCGCGTTCAACGACGTCAATCCGCAGGCTCCGACGCACATCTTGATCGTGCCGAAGAAGCTGATTCCCCGCGTGGGCGAAGCTGGAGCGGAGGATCAGGCCACGCTGGGAGCTTTGCTGCTCGCGGCGGGCAAGATCGCCGACAAGCTCGGCATCAAGGACCGCAGCAAGGGTTTCCGCCTCGTAATCAATCACGGCAAGGACGCGGGCGAGTCCGTGCCGCACCTGCATGTGCATCTTTTGGCCGGACGCAGCCTGGAATGGCCTCCGGGCTGAGAAATTTTGCAACTTCGGGCCGCTGAGGCTGTTTTTTTGACATCATGGAACCGTTCTCGCCCCAAGACCCTCTCACGAAGCTGCTGGCCCAGGCCCGCAAGATCGAGGCGCGTTCCAATTTCACGCAAAACGTGGTTCGCGCCGCCCGCCAGACGCCGCAGGAGCGTGGCTGGCTGGCGGCTGTTCGCGCCTGGTGGGAAGATGTTTCGTATGCGCCTGCCGCCGGTCGCTGGGCGCTCGCCNNCCGCCGGAGCTGCCGCTGCCATCGCGCTGACTTTTGCCGTGCTGCAAACGCAGCCGGAAGCGGCTCCGCAGATTGTTGAGCAGACCCTTCTCGTGCCGGAAGTGCTGTTGTTGCCTGCGGCGGAGACGCCTTGGGAGACCGCCTATCAAACCGAGGCGCTGCTGGCCGTGGAAGACACCACCCAGTTCACCGACAGCGAGATCGGCTTCCTGCTCTATTAAGTCGTGTCCGTGACGAAATCGTGACGTGTTCGTCTGTGTGACGGAACATGCACACTCCTTTGCTCGCCACGCTGACAATGCATGGAACACATGCGGCGCATGCCCACGCTGCACAAACCCACGCGCCCCCGGCCGGTGCGCCTCCTGAAATCGGCCCATGACATGGTCTTCCGCCATGTTCACAACTCCAACCTCATCTACAACACGGCGTGGGAGGACCCGCGGCTCGACCGGCAGGTGATGAAACTGGACCGCGACAGCCGCGTGGTGATGATCACCAGCGCCGGCTGCAACGCGCTCGATTATCTGCTCGATGACCCTGCAGAGATTCATGCGGTGGACATGAACTACCGCCAAAACGCGCTGCTGGAGTTCAAGCAGGCGTTCATTCGCAAAGGCAACTTCGACGAGCTGTTTGAGATGTTCGGCCTCGGCTCGCATCCTGAGTTCACCGCCGTGTATGAGAGCGTGCGCGGCACGTTGTCAGAGCCTGCGCAAAAGTTCTGGGACAAGCGCATCGGCTTCTTCAATCCCACGAGCCTCAAAAAATCGTTCTACTACCACGGCACCTCTGGGATCGCCGCGTATGTGATGGGCAACGCGCTGTTCAAGCTGCGGCCGAACATCAAGAACTTCGCCACCTGCATTCTCGACGCCCGCACGCTTGATGAACAGCGCGAAGCCTATGCTTTGTTTGAGCGCGAGGTCTGGGGCCCGTTCAGCCACTGGCTGCTGCGCCAGCCCACGCTCATGACGCTGCTCGGTGTGCCGCGCCCGCAGATCAAGCTGATCCAGGACTCGTATCCCGGCGGTCTCACCGGTTATGTGAAGGACAAGCTGCGCCACGTCATGACCGAGCTGCCGATGGCGGACAATTATTTCTGGCGCGTGTACATGACCGGCTCCTACACGCTGGGCTGCTGCCCGAATTACTTGAAGCAGGAAAACCTGCCCGCGCTCCAGACTCGTGTGGACCGCCTGAAGACGCACACCACCACCGTGTCGAACTTCCTGCGCGAGCATCCCGGTGCTTACACGCACTTTGTGCTGCTGGATCATCAGGACTGGCTGGCCGCGCACGACACCGCCGCGCTGCTCGATGAATGGGAGCTGATCCTCGCCAACTGCGCTCCGGGTGCAAAAATATTGATGCGCTCCGCTGGTCTCGATCTCAGCTTTGTGCCGCAGTCGGTGCGCGAACGCCTGCGCTTCTTCCCAGAACGTACTGAGGCGCTGCATCAGCTCGACCGCGTCGGCACCTACGGCAGCCTGCACTTTGCGGAGGTGCTCGGATGAATGCGGCGGCGGCTCCAAACACCGCGCTGGAACGCTACTACCAGTTTCACTCGCGCATCTATGACGCCACGCGCTGGAGCTTCCTATTTGGGCGCGAGGAGGTGCTGCGCCGCGCCGCCCGTGTGGTCCAGCCTCGCCGCATTCTCGAGGTCGGCTGCGGCACGGGGCGGAATCTCGTCTCGCTGCGCCGCCGTTTTCCAGAGGCGGAGATCACCGGCGTTGATTTGTCCGAGCCGATGCTCGCCATCGCCGCAGGCAAGATGCGTGATGAGCGCACCACGCTGCTGCGCCGCTCTTACTCAGCTCCGGTGCATGAGTCCGGCGCTGGCTTTGATCTCGTGTTGTTTTCATACGCGCTGTCCATGTTCAATCCCGGCTGGGAGCAGGCCATGGATGCCGCGCATGCGGATCTGGCCGAGGGCGGCTCCATCGCCGTCGTCGATTTCTCCCACTCCGCGTTCGGCGGCTTTCGCCGCTGGATGGGCATGAACCATGTGCGCATGGAGGGCCACCTGTGGCCGCGTCTGGCGCAGAAATTCGTCCCGCTGCTTGATGAGCGGCTGCCCGCTTACCTCGGCGTCTGGCAGTACGGCATGTTCATCGGCCGAAAGCAGGACTGAATGTGGCGAATCTGTTTCGTGAGCCTTGGTTAATAATCAATATCTTGGGGTGCCCGCAACCAACACCACCATGACCAGTATCCACCTCCTCTCCACCACCGCGTGGTTTGCCACGGTCGGCTCCAGCCCGCTCCTGCAAACCGCCCTCGTCGTCACGGCCCTGGCAATCGTCGGATTCGTGTATTTTCTGCGTCGTTTCGGCGCTGCCTGGACCATGCACCGCTGGCCGCGGACGCAGGGCCGCGTCATCCAGGCCGAGATGCGCCGGGGGAAGAAAAAATCCTCCGACGGCAGCCTGCTCTACGATCCCGTACTGCGCTACACCTATGCCGTGGGCGACCGTACCTTTGAGAGCAGCAGCTTCACCCACCGTGCCGTGAGCAATGCCGCAAATCTCGCCACGCAGTTCATCACGCGGGTGAAGCGAGACGCCGAGGTGCCGGTTTATTATCACCCGCACAATCCGGCGGACGCCGTTGTGCAGCCCATGCCCTGGCAGGGTGCGGCGCTCGGCGCGGCATTTTGCGCCCTCCTGCTCGTCGCGCTCGCAGCGCAGTTGTTCCTGGCATGAACGCGTCCGCGACCACGATCTCACCCGCGTGGTCAGGCGCGTCCGCAGGAACTTGGCGTACCCTGACGGCGCAGATCGCTGTCACCGGCTACCTCGCCGGCTTTTCTGTGCTGCCGAACGAGTGGTTTCACCTCGGCTGGCTGCTTCTCGTCGGCAGTGTGGCCTTTGTTTGGAAAGAAAATCCGGCCCAATGGCTGCGCCAGCCGGTCAATCTCGGCGCATGCCTCATCGCGGCCTTTTTGCTGTGGATGACCCTGCGCTCGTGCGGCAGCGATGCGTTTCTGCAAGGCCACGCCGGCGGCGAGGTCCTACGCGGCATGCTGGGAACCCTGCTGCTGGCCTTGTTCTGCGCTTTGACGTGGCAGATGGCGCGGGATCACGAAACGTTGCGTACCACCGGCTGGATCACCGGCATCCTGGCCGGCTGCGCCGCGCTGATCAGCCTCATGCTGACGTACTTCGTGCTGCCCGGTCATGTGGCCGGTGAGCGGCTGGTGAACGTGCTCGTGCATGGCGGGCTGAATCCCATCTGCACCGGGCTGATTTTTGGCTTTTCCGCCGTCTGGCTTGCCGCGCTGGTGGAGGGAAAGGCACTGCCGCTTTCGCGTCGACTGGCCTGGGCGCTCATCGCGCTGCTGCACCTCGTCGCCTTCTTTTCTGGCAGCCGGGGCGTCATGCTGGCGCTCGCCTGCGGTCATGCGGCCCTGCTCCTGGCGCGTGGCTGGCGGCGTGGCGCGGCGGCCTTGGGCGTGTTCGTCATCACCGGCATGCTGTACTTCACCAGTGCGCCGTTGCTGGCCAGGATCGCCGTCTGGCGTGCCGAGTCTGCCGTGGAGATCGAAACACCCGCCCTCACTCATCACCTCCAGAAAGCGGTGGAACGCGGCGACAACGGCCGCTTTGACATCTACCGCGCCGGATGGAACGCCATCGACAACCCCTGGCTCGGCACCGGCCAGTGGGGCGTGCGCGACGTGTGGCAGTGCGAGCTTCAGCCCGATTCGTGCAGTATGATGACCCACCTGCACAGCGCCTTCTTTGCCACCTTCGTTCACGGTGGCATCATCGGGGCCGCCTTGCTGCTCGCGCTCGTGCTGCACGCCCTGCGCTGTGCCAGAGACATCGCCCAACAAGGCGATGCCACCTGGCTCGCCCTCCTCGCCTTCGGCTGCGGCGGCCTGCTCTTCGATGGCGAATCTCTCACCTCCCTCGCCACCGCCCCACGCTTCGAAGGACTGCTGTTCTGGCTGCCGGTGGTCGTGGTTTTGCGGCGAGATGCCTTGTCAGCATCAAATTGAGCCTCGACATCGTCTCAATAGATCGGCAATCATCGAGTTCTGTGACTCCCATGGTCCAAGCCGCCCGTTTTCCCCAGTCATGAAGCGCCACCTCATCCCGCTCCTCTGCCTTCTCGCCGTCGCCAACCTCCACGCCAACGGCGGCGGTTACTCGAAAGGAGTTGTCTCGACCTCCGCGTTCCAGCCCATCGGGGTCGATCAGGTCGAGATGCTCTCCGAACGCCTCGAAATCGACCTGCACATTGAATACGCCGACATCCGCATCGAGTATGTGCTGCACAACCCTGGGAAGAAGGTGACGGTCGAGTGCGGGTTTCCGGCGGCGACGGCTGGCTCGTTTTACATGTCGGAGGAGCAGAGAAAAGCTCGCCCTCCAGTGACGCTCGATCACTTTATGATTGAAGCGGATGGCAAACGTTTGGCGGCACATCTGCTGCCAGACGACATTCGATTGAGCGGCAACTCGAATGGCAGGAGTTCCATTCACCTCACCTCGTGGCATCTGGTGAAGATTCCGTTTAGCCAGGGACAGACTCGCAAAGTCAGCGTCTCTTACCGCAATGAGTACTTTCGCGGCTCCAGCGGGGCAGAGGACCGCGTTTCTTTGACGTATCTTTTCTCGGCAGCGGGTTTGTGGGCAGGTCCGATCAAGCAAGGTGCTGTCACGGTTAATCCGGTCACTGTCGATGCAGGGAACGTCTCTTTAAATCATCCAAAGAGGTTCATCCGCTCAGATGGTGCCTTAAAGTGGAGCTTCACAGATCTGGAGCCCACCTTGGAAGACGATCTGGTCATTTCTGTCGGACGAAACATCTTTACTCAGCATTTGGAGAATGCGCCGGGAGATGAGCTGCCTTCGCTCACATATGTCGCTACCGGTGGCACATGGAAAGACGACCGGATCGTGGGTGCCTCGTGGCAACTTTAT
Source organism: Verrucomicrobiales bacterium (assembly GCA_003506995.1). Classification (GTDB taxonomy): domain Bacteria; phylum Verrucomicrobiota; class Verrucomicrobiia; order Verrucomicrobiales; family Verrucomicrobiaceae; genus Prosthecobacter. Next base: position 12,672 of record DNXB01000528.1, on the reverse strand, counting down.
AGCCGCCGGTTCACAGCCAAGACGAGTTCATGGCTGAAGGAAGCCGATGGGGCAGAGCACACTCCCGATTTGCTTCATGACGCGAATCGTTCCACAGCATGGGTTGAGGGTGCTGAAGGCGATGGCATTAGCGAGCACCTTACGCTGACGCTCGACAAGCCGTCCAACGTACGTCGAATGGGCATTGTGAACGGGTTCATGAAATCCCGGGAACTCTACTTCGCCAACAATCGGGTGTGGCAGTGGGCGGTGAGCGTCAATGGTGGCAAAACGTTCTTTGTGGAGGTGCCGGACGAGCCGTTGGAGCATGAATATTTTTGGATTGATCTGCCGAAGTCATCCGAACTTGTCAAAACGATCAAGTTGGAGATAGCCGCCATCAGACCAGGAAGTACTTACAGGGACACGGCTTTGTCCGAGGTTGTCCTTTCCATTCCGCTTGAGAAGGCGCCTCGAATTCAGCCTGTGCGTTGAAGCGATGCTCTCACACCGCAAATAGGATGACAGCAGAAAATACCAAGGCAGAAGATCTGCGGCCATCCAATCTTGTGGTGTCACCTCTTAACTACCTCATGAAAATCCACAGTTCACTCATCATCGCGATTTGGCTGTTTGCCGTCTCGTCTTTCGCGGGCGAGGCCAAAACGGTCCGCATTCTTACCATCGGCAACAGCTTCTCCCGCAACGCGACGAATCATCTCGATGATCTGGCGCTCGCGGGCGGGCACACGTTGATTCACACGCCGCTGGTGATCGGCGGCGCGTCGTTTCAGGTGCATGCGGACAAGGCGAAGACGGAGGGGAAGGCGCGGCTGTACACGAATGGCCTTGATTTGATCGCCAACCTCACGGCGGACAAGTGGGACTATGTCACGATCCAGCAGGCGAGCATCAAGAGCCATGACTTCGCCACTTACCAGCCCTATGCTGGCATCCTGCGTGATTACATCACCAAGCACGCGCCGCAGGCGAAGCTGCTGATTCATCAGACCTGGGCGTATCGGAAGGATGATCCGCGTTTCACCAAGCCCTCGGACAAGCCGGGTGAGCCGAAGACGCAGGAGGAGATGTATCGTGGTCTGACCACCGCCTACGACAAGATCGCCGCTGAACTGGGCGGGAAGGTGATTCCGGTGGGCGACGCGCTTTTCATGGCCGACACCGATGCGACCTGGGGCTATCAAACCGACACGTCGTTTGATCTCAAGACCGCAAAACAGCCCGCGCTGCCGAACCAGAAGCACTCTCTGCACGTCGGCTGGCGCTGGGCGAAGTCGAAGGACGGCAAAAAGACCACGCTCGGCATGGATGGGCATCACGCGAACACGGCGGGCGAATATCTCGGTGCCTGCGTGTGGTATGAGGTGCTGCTTGGCGAGAGCGCTGTTGGAAACACCTATGTGCCAAACGGCATGGAGGCCGCATACGCCCGTTTTTTGCAGGAGACAGCGCACAAGGCAGTGCAGGCGCGCGCTGTTGGCAAGAAGGACGCCGCTGCGTTGATCAAGGCCATGCCGGGCCTCGTGGCATTTTGGGATTTTCAGGAGGAAGGCGGTCAGCCGCGTGTTTCGGGCGATTTGAAGCTCCATGAGGCCAAAGGTCCGGTGGAGCGTGTTGAAGGCGGTGTTTTCGGACCACATGCGGCCCGCATCAAACGCGGCCAGTGGCTCATGATCGAGCGTCAAGACATCGGTGCGCTCGACATTCACGGCAAAGACGCGCAGGTGACGGTTGCGGCATGGGTTTATCGCGAAGACAAATCTCCATGGCAGGCCATCGCGGGTGTGTGGGATGAGACGCGGAAGAAGCGGCAATACTGCCTGTTTCTCAACGCGCCGCGTGGCACGCGTGCGGATGAAATGAAGCGCTACCCGCTGGCGAATCGCATCCACGGCCACGTCTCCGCCATCGGCGGTCCCACTCCCGGCGAGGACTTTTGCATCACCTATTCCAGTGGTGCGTCGGAGATCCCGATGAAGTCCTGGCAGTGCCTCGTGCTGCGCTACGACGCGAAGGAGTCGAGCGTCTATGTGAATGGCAAACTCGACACGCTGGAGCACTACAACCCGTTTCCTTATCCTGATGGCTTGTTCAAAGGCGGCGCTGAGGGCGCGCCTTTCACCGTGGGTGCGGTGCATCGCGGCGGCGAGTGGGGAAATTTCTTCGGTGGCCGCATCGGCGGGCTGGCGGTCTTCAAGCGGGCGCTGGCAGATGAGGAGATCGTGAAGCTGGCAGGTGTGGTGAAGGATTGAGGTCACCCTCAACGTCCTGATGCCATGCGCCCGCTCATCCTCATCCTCACTCTGGCGGCTTGTGGCATCGCCTTCGACCAACTGAACGCCGCCGTGCCCGCGTTTCCTGGCGCGGAAGGCTTTGGCGCGAACTCGGTCGGCGGGCGTGGCGGGCGGGTCATTGAGGTGACAAATTTGAATGACGCGGGGCCGGGCAGTTTCCGCGCTGCGATTGAGGCCGAGGGGCCGCGCACCGTCGTGTTTCGCGTCGGTGGAACGATTGAACTGATGACGGAAGTCGTGCTCGCGCATCCCTTCATCACCATCGCCGGACAAACCGCGCCCGGCGGCGGCATCACGCTGAAAACGCATCCGTCGAACACGCGCTCAGCACTGACCGTCGCGAAGGGCTGCCATGATGTGATCATCCGCCATCTGCGCAGCCGGCCGGGGCCGCACACGGGATTTCCACCGCTGAAAAACGGCCGCGAGCCCGACACAAGCGAGGTTAAGGACGCGCTGCAAATCCTCGGCGCGCGGCGCGTGATCGTGGACCACTGCTCGTTTAGTTGGGCCACGGATGAGGTCGTTTCCACTTTCTACGACGCGCAGGACATCACCATCCAGTGGTGCATCATCGCCGAGGCGCTGCGCAAAAGCCGTCCCGATCAAAGCCTGCCCGGCAAAGGGCTGCTCATCGGCTCCAAGGGCGGCCGGCGCATCTCCGTGCATCACAACCTCATGGCGCACAACATCGGCCGCAATCCGCTCATCAAAGCGGAAGGCATCGTCGATGTGGTGAACAATGTCGTGCTCGCGCCTGCGATGGTGGCGATGGCGATTGACGCGGAGCTCGGCCACTCGCCCGCGAACTTCGTCGGCAATCACGTCAACGCCCCGGCTGCGGATGGACTTGCCAACGGCCTCGCGGTGGTCGGTGGCGGAACGTTCTCACTGTTCGTGAAGGACAATCTCGGTCCGAAACGAATCCGCGACGACCAGCCGGAGGAGCTGTTCGTCAATGCGAAGAACCAAGGCCGCAAATGGATCACGCAGAACCGCCACGACGCGCCGCCCATCACCAAACATGACGCTCCCGAGGCTTTTGAAGCCGTTTTAACCAACGCAGGCTGCCTGCTCCCGCTGCGCGACGCGGTGGATGAGCGAATCCTCGCCGACGTTCGCCAAAACAAAACGCGCATTGTGGATTCACCCGCGCAGGTCGGAGGCTGGCCCGAACTCGCGCCGGGCACTCCACCACAGGATCGCGATCACGATGGCATGCCGGACGAATGGGAGGCGAAGCACGGTCTGAATCCCGCCGATCCCGCCGACGGCAGCAATGATGCCGATGGCGACGGCTACACGAACCTTGAGGAATTTCTCAACGAGACCGATCCGAAGCGTACTGAGTCAAAATGATGTCCAAAACCCGCCAGCAGCGCCCTTATGCCAGTCATGACACGATTCGCTGCCCTGTTCCTCGCTCTCAGTCTCTCCACACACGCCGCCACGCAGGCGGATGTGATTGTGTATGGAGCCACGCCAGGCGGATTCTGCGCGGCCATCGCCGCGGCGCGTGAAGGCGCGTCAGTCGTCCTGCTGGAGCCAACGGCGCATGTGGGTGGTGTGAACACGGGTGGGTTGTGCTTCAGCGACTCAAATCAAACGGTGCGCAGCACGGTGCTGGGCTTGTTTGAGGAATGGCATGCGCGGGTCGAAAAAGACTATCAGCAGCGCGGCGTGAAGCTGCCCTATCAGGTCAGCGTGAAGGATCACACGCACTGGACTTACGAACCGCATGTGGCGGCGAAGATCACGAAAGAGATGCTGGATGAAGCGGGCGTGAAGGTGCTGACCAAGCGTGTGTTAAAGCAGGCCGCCAAAGATGGAACACGCATCACGCAGATCACGACGAGCGAGGGCGACTTCGCGGCCAAAGTCTTCATCGACGGCACCTACGAGGGCGATTTGATGGCCGCAGCGGGTGTGAGCTGGACGATTGGTCGCGAGGGGCGGAAGGAGTTCGGCGAATCGCTGGCCGGGAAGCAGTATCCGAAGGGAAAGATGGCGATCTCGGGTCTGGATGCCGATGGCAAGCCGCTGCCGCTCATCACAACAACCGATGCCGGTCCCGACGAAGACGGCGACAAAAACGTGATGGTCTATAGCTTCCGCCTCTGCGTGACGAAGGATGCTGCCAATCGTGTGCCGTTCCCAAAACCGGCGAACTACGATCCGGCGCGGTTTGAAGTCGTGCGGCGTTACTTTGCGCAGGAAAAGCGCCCGCACATCCTGTGGGATCTGTATCCGCTGCCGGGGAACAAGTTCGATGCGAACAACGGCATCGGAAAGCAGTTCTCCATGGGACTCGTCGGTGCCTGCAATGGCTGGAGCGAGGCGGACGAAGCTGGGCGCGCGAAGATCTGGGAGGCGCACAAGCAATACACTTTGGAGTTTTATCAATTCCTGACCACCGATCCCGCCGTGCCGGAAAATCTGCGGCAGCAAATGGCCGAACTCGGCCTCTGCCGCGATGAATTTCCCGAATACGGCCACTGGTCGCCGCAGCTCTATGTGCGCGAAGGCCGCCGCATGATCGGCGAATACGTTGTCTCGCAGAAGGACATCATGGATGAGCCGAAGAAGGACGACGCCATCGTTGTGTCATCGTTCCCGATTGATTCACACGACTGCCAGCGCGTGGGCACGGGCGAGTTCGTCGTCAATGAAGGCACCATCATGCCGGTGCGCATCCCGGGCCGTCGGCACGGTTATGCGTATCACATTCCGTATCGCGCCATCACGCCGAAAGCCGCCGAGTGCGACAACCTGCTCGTGCCTGTGGCCCTCTCCTGCACGCATGTGGGCATCTCGTCGATCCGGGTGGAGCCGACGTGGATGATCCTCGGCCAGAGCGCGGGAATCGCCGCTGCTTTGAGCGCCAAACAAAACCTCGCCGTGCAAAAGCTGCCGTATTCGGCACTGCGTGAGCGCTTGCTGGCGCAGAAGCAGGTGCTCGATCTGCCCGTCCTCGCCGATTTGCCTCCCGAGCCGAAAGGCGCGGTGAGCATCGACCCGAAGACACTCCCCGGCATCGTGCTCGACGACACGCAGGCTGAGCTGAAAGGCGAATGGAGCCACTCGTCAGGTTTCAAGCCCCACATCGGCACCGGCTACCTCCACGACGACAAACGCGCCGACGGCCAGTCCATCGCCACCTTCCGCTTCAAAGCTCCGCAGGCAGGGAAATACGACCTCCGCATGGCCTACTCCGCGCACGAGACGCGTGCCACGAAAGTGCCGGTGACGATTGAAAACGGGGACCGCAAGACCGATCTCAAAGTGGATCAAACACAACCGCTTCCGGCTGGCGAGGCGTTTCGCAGCATTGGTGTGGTCGAACTCGACGGCGCTTCTGAAACGAAGATCACCGTAAGCAACACGGGCACGGACGGCTTTGTGATTTTGGATGCGCTGCAGCTCATTCCCGCCAAGGATTGAGCGCCGCATGATTCGTTTCGTTTTAGCTCTTGTTCTTTTTTGCACCGCTGTTCGCGCCCAGCCCTTCGCGTGGGGCGTCAATGGTCATCCGGTATCGCAGGAAGGCTACTGGCAGGTGCCGCTGACGACGCAGTTGGATTGGGTGAAGGAGCTGGGGGCCGGATGGTATCGCTGCGACATCAGCGCGGCCTCGTTTCAGGCGAGCACGGCGCGGATCGACGAACTACTGGCCGAGGCGGAGAAGCGCGGGATCAGGCTGCTGCCGGTGCTCGTGCCCGGTGCGGAGTTGATGGATGAAAAGACATCGCTGCCACAACTCCAGGTCGCTGCGACTGAGTTTGCCCGTGCCATCGTCAGCCGCTACCAAGGCCGCATCACGCACTGGGAGCTGGGGAACGAACTTGATCTCTACGCCCTCATCAGGAAGGGCGAGACCACACGCGGCGGGAAGCGGTGGGAATGGGACGGCGCGCCGGATGGCAGCAGCGCGGATGATTATCATCAGGGCCGCTATGAACGCGCCCGCGTCTATATTCAAGGTTTGCAGGAAGGTGTGAAGAACGCTGATCTTGCCGCGCTCACGCTTGTGGACACGGCGGGCTGGCTGCACCACGGCTTCATCGAGCGGCTGGTGAAGGAGGATCGCGTGCCCTTCGACATCCTGGCCTGGCACTGGTATTCCGAGATGGGCGACATGACAAAAGTGCGCGGCACGCTCGATCTCATCGCGCTGCTGAAAGGCCACGGCAAACCGCTCTGGATCACCGAGATCAACCGTCGTGATGGCAGCAAAGGCGGCCAGGAGCAGGAAGCGGCGGATTATCTGGCAGCCACAGCGAAACAGCTTCGCAAGCATCCCGCCGTCGAGGCTTTCTTCGTCTATGAACTGCTCGATGAGCCGTATTTCGGCACGGATGGCGAGTCCGACTACGGCCTCGTTAAAATCTCACGCGAAGGTGGCTCCGGCTGGAAAGTCAGCGGGAAGAAACCGGCTTTTGAGAAGCTGCGTGAGGTCATTCAGTCGCAAAAATAAGCCAAATCATGTCCAAACGCGCTGCAACTGCTGCCCGTGCCGTGAAGACTAAACAGCGGAATTTTTGTGTAACCGATGTCTCTGGCTGGCATTTGATGAGGCGATGCACTCTCTCGCCCAAATGAAACACCCCAGGCTCAAAACGCTCACCCTTCTCGTCGCCGCCACCTGCCTGACGAGTTTCACCTTCGGCCAAGGACCGCTGATCGAACGGCTGCGTGAACGCATGGCGGCACGGAAAGGCTCGGTTGACGCGGTCGAGCTGAGCTACGGCAAAGACCCGTTGCAAAAGCTCGATTATTGGAAGCCGATGAAGGCCGGGTCACCACTGGTGATCTTTGTGCATGGCGGGGGCTGGAAGCGTGGCGACAAAAGGAATGCCACCGGCGAGGAGAAGCCGGGGCACTACCTCCAGCAGGGTTACGGCTTCGCATCGATCAACTATCGCCTCGTGCCCGCCGCCACGGTGGAGCAGCAGGCGCAGGATGTGGCGAATGCCATCGCGCATCTCATTGGCCGTGCCGAGTCACTTGGCTTTGATGCGACTCGGGTCGTGCTGATGGGACACAGCGCCGGGGCGCACCTTTCCGCGCTGGTCGGCACGGACATGAAGTATCTGAAACAGGCGGAACTGGGGCCGAAGTCGCTGCGCGGTGTGATACCGCTCGATGGCGCGTGCTACGATGTGCCGCGCCAGATCGCGCAGGGCGGTGATTTCATGCACGACACCTATGAGCAGGCCTTTGGCACCGAAAAGGAACGGCAGCTTGCGCTATCACCCACGGCGCAGGCCGCCGCGCCGAACGCTCCCGCGTTTCTGATCCTGCATGTGCAGCGTGTGGACGGCACGGCGCAATCGCGGGCGCTTGGAGAGGCCTTGCAAAAGGCAGGGACGCCCGTCGAGGTGCGCGGTTTTGACGGTGTGGGTCTCAGAGGTCACGCCGAGATCAACCGCCGCCTCGGCGACCCTGCCTATGCCGCGACTCCGGTCGTGGACGAGTGGCTGGAACGCGTGTTTGCGAAGTGAAGGCGGACGCGAATCATGTAATAGAAGGAAAAGCGGCCAGATCGTGTCCAAATGGTCGTTGCAGCAACCTGAAAAAGCTTTCCCAACCATGCACACACGCCGTCACTTCATCTCCGCCATCACCGCCGCTCTTGGCGGTTCCGTTTTTGCCGCTGACGGCAAGCCCAAGACCATCGTGTTGCAATCCGCGTGGGACACGGTGAACATTGGCGACATCGGCCACACGCCGGGCACGCTGCGCGTGATTGAGCAGCACCTGCCGGAGGTGAAGGTCGTGCTGTGGGCGATGAAGCTCGATGATCGTGTCACCGCGATGCTGAAGGTGCGCTTCCCCAAGGTGGAAATTCTTCAGGGCAACCTTTTCAAGGACGGCGAAAACGACCGAAAGCTTCAGGAGGCAGTCAAATCATGCGATTTCTTCATCCGCAACTCCGGCATGGGGCAGGACATCACCTTCATGCAGTTTTGTCACAAGATCGGCAAGCCCTACGGCCTCTTCGGCCAGTCGTATTTCCCCAGCATGGTCGAGGGTAAAGGATCGGAGGAGCGCATCGCGCTGCTCAATGGCGCGTCCTTCATCTACACCCGTGAGACGAAGACGCTGAAAATCCTTCAAGGCGCGGGCATCAAGGCCGCCGCGCTGGAATTCGGCCCCGATGGCTGCTTCGGCATCGACGTGCGCGATGACGAGCGCGGTCTCGCGACGATGAAAAAACTCGGATTGGAGGATCGCAAGTTCATCACCCTACAACTGCGCACGAACACCGCCAAACTGCCCGGCGTGGATGACACGCGCACGCCGAAGCTCAACCCGCTGCATCCCACGCCCGAGCAGATCGCCGACGATGAACGCCGCGCGGCGAAGTATCGCGAACTGGTCACGCTTTGGGTCAAAAAGACCGGCCACAAGGTGCTCATCGCTCCCGAAACCATCAAAGAGATGGGTCACAACAAGCGCCTCATTCACGATCCGCTGCCACCGGAGATCCAGAAGCACGTCGTGAACCTCGACTACTTCTGGAACGCCGATGAAGCGGCTTCCATCTTCGCCCGCGCCCACACCATCGTCTGCCACGAGCCGCATTCGCCGATTATCGCGCTAGCGAACGGCACGCCGATCATCCACACCTACAGCGAGTTTCATTCGCCGAAGTGCTGGATGTTCCAGGACATCGGCCTGCCCGAATGGCTGCTGGAGATGGACGAGACGCCCGTCGAAAAGATGGCGGAGACGCTGTTCGTGATTGATGCCGACTACCCAGTCGCCCAGGCGAAGGTGAAAAAGGCCATGGCCTATGTGCATGAGTGCTTCGCAGGCTCGATGAAGCATGTGAAGGGCGTTTTGGGCGCCTGATTTGCCCGCCTGCCATCGTTAGGGCCTGCGTCTGCCGATTTGATCTTCAGCAAAGCCCAGGCTTGTGGTGAACGAATGAATCAATCACCACACGAGCAGCCAAACGAGCGCAACAGGCTTCATGGATGTTTAAGGTAGGGACGGGGGCTGCTGCACCGGCAGAAACTGCACCGCATCGGCGATGACGACTTTGGTGGCCTCCGTGCCCTCATTCGACACACGCACCCAGCCTTTGCGCCCTGCTTCAAATCGAAACGTGCCGAGCGTGCGGAAGAGTCGGCCATGCGCTGGCTCTTCCTGCTGATTGATGCGTAACGTCGTGTCGCCATCGGCGTGGTGGATGTTCACGGGCGTGTTCGTGGCGCGGCGCACGTTGTGGCAATGCGCCAGTCGCACCTCATACCAGCCCGCCTTGGGTAGCTCCGGCGTGAAGGTCACCGATTTGGTGCCTTTGCCCGCCTTCATGTCATGCAGGTAACCCAGGCCGACATACGGCGGCGTGTGCGTCGAATACTGCCACTCGCCCACCAACTCCGCCGCCGTCTCATCCACCACAATGCCCGGCAGCGACGCCGGATCACTCACGATGAACTTCACCATCTCCGGCCGGTCCACCTCGCCGGGCGGATGGATGTTTTTGAGAGCCTTTGGGTGCGGTTTGAGCGCCTCAGCGGCCAGTGTGATACCGAGCGCGATCAGGACCATCGAGGAGAGAATGTGTCGAATCATGGTGCAGTGGATCGGTTACTTCCCCGCCTTCTCATTCAGCAGATACCCCAACAAGTCGATGAACGTCGATTCATCGAGTGTCTGGCCAAACGTCGGCGGCATGAGGGAGATGGGGGTGACCGAGGTCTTGGCGATGTCCTTCTTGGCGATGCGGTGTTCTTTGCCAGTGGCATCGGCGAGGAGGTGGATTTGGCCGAGCTCGGCTTTGAGGAAACCGGCGAAGGTGCTGTTGTCCTTCATCGTGAGCGTGTGGAGGTGGAAGTGGGCATCGACGTTGCGATTCGGGTCGAGAATGTCCTCGCACAGACGCTCCGCGCCTCTCGCGCCGATGCCGTCGAGCTGCGGGCCGATGAGGCCGCCTTCGCCTTTGATTTGATGGCAGGCGGCGCAGTTCATCTTGAAGACGTTGGCTCCGGTTTCGAGATCGGGCTTGGCTTTGGCAAAGGCGGCGGTGCGGGTGGCGATGAGGGTGTCGAGTTGCTTGCGCTGCTCCGGTGAGACGGGCAGCGGTGGCGGCGCGGGGCGCGGTGGCATGTAGGCGGCGAGTTTTTCGCGCAATGCGGCCGGGGCGCTGTGCTGGAGCATGATGGCGAGCGTTTTGAGGCTCTCGCGCGTGGTGTCGGTGCTTTCGAAATCATTCACGCTGATCACGGCAGGCTCAATGCCGGTGATGCCGAGCCAAGCGTAGGCTTTGCCGTCGTCGCCGTCGATGACTTCGAGGCGGACGGGTTTGCCGATGTGCGCGGCGAGATCGAGTTCGGTGAATTTGGCGGTGTCGTTGCGTGGAGGGAAGGCGCGGGCGAGTTCGCGGCCGGTTTCGGTATCGGTGATGCGGACGAGGTTTTTGTCGTGCGCTTTGGCGTTGGGGAAACCACGATGGCCGTTGATCCAGAGGGCGAGTTTGGCGGGCGCGGGGAAGGTTTGAGATTGCAGCGTGCCCGTGCGGCTTTCCTCCTCGCCACCGCCTTTGACCAGGCTTTGCAGAACAGTGGCCGTGCTGTCATTCGCGAGCTTGCGCGGCTGGAGGGACCATTTCGCGTCGCCAAGCGTGGTCCAGGCGGGTGTGGGTTGTTTGGCGGTGGTATCGAGAAGTTGCGTGGCGAGTTCTTGCGCCCAGGCGAGGAGTTCGGGCGGTGGCGGTGTGCCGCGCTCGCTGAGGCCGTCGGAGAGGGATTGAACCATGCGGAGCTGAGATGTGATTGTTTTATCCTGAGCAGCTTTGCGGCTTTCGCTCAGCGCGGACTGAAGCAGATCAGCATCTCCGTAGCGGGCAATGTGTCCGAGGATCTGGGCGCGGGCGATAGAGGGGGTCGGACTCGATGTTTCCATGCGCCACAACCACGCGCTGGAGGCGGCGCTCGGCACCGCCAGCGCGATTCCCGCAGCATGGGTAGCATCAGGCGGAAGCGCTTTGAAGTTCTCGGGCACGGACAAGAGTCTCTGTAACGCGACTTTTGCCGTGTGAAGCAGCATATCGTCGGAAATACCCTTGGACAGCAAGGAAACGATCTCACCAATGGCGGCCCGATCTTCTGAAGTGCCCATCGCCTCGACTCGGGCTTTTCTTCGTTCCGATGAACCTCTGGATTCGCGCCTGGTGTCACGGTCTAATTCATAACTTTCGAGTGTGATGGTGAATACTCCTCCATTGAAATCACCCTGGACTCGCGTTTGCGCGAAGAGGCCAGGAACTCCAGGCGCGTCTTTGAAGTTGTTCAGAACTTTGAAGGCATGCGCGGCGCAAAAAGCATCAAATTCCATGGACCTTTTGAATTGTGTCGAGCTTGCTTTGCCCAGACGGGCGCCGATCCACAAGCCGTGGACAATGCGGCAGGCCATGGAGTCTGGCCGGGGCATGTCTTCTTCTATTTTCGGTATGATTGCATCTATCGCCGCATAGGCGGTATCACCCCGCAGATGGACAAGCTCACTCGCAAGGCGGCGGCGCGTCAGATTCTCTGATCCTAACTGCTGAGCGAGTTCCTGGTCTGACAGCGCAGCCAGGTTGGATTCTGGCAGAGGTTTGGTGTGCTGTGTTTTCACCACCCGCCAGATGCGTCCACGTTCTTTGTCACGTCCCGGATGCTCCAACGGCACTTCGTAGTGGCCGATGATCTTGTTGTAGAAGTCGGCGATGTAGAGGGCGTTGTCGGGGCCGAGCTGGAGATCGACCGGGCGGAACCAAGGGTCGTCGCTGGTGAGCAAGTCGGGCTGCTCGTTCGCCTTGGGCGTGGAGCCGGTGAAGGTGACGTGGTCGTGATTCACCTTCGAGGTGACGACGTTGCCGACGAAGATGTGATCGTCCCACTCGGGACCCCACACGCTGCCGTCGATGTAAACGATGCCGCAGATGCCGGTGCTGCCGTGCGTGTGCTGGCACATGACGGGCGCGAAGCCGAGGCCGTCGTGCGGTTTGCCAAAGCTCGGATAATGCGCGCCGCGAATGAGCTGGTAGATCGGCGAGCTGTGGCAATCGGCGCTGTAGAGATTGCCATAGCGGTCCCACGCGAGGCCGAAGGGATTGACCTGGCCGCTGGTGTATTTTTCGACACGCGAGCCGTCGGGGCGGAAGCGGAAGACGTTGCCAGAGTGGAGCTCGATGCGGCGGCCAGGAATGTCGAATGACGAATGCGGAATGACGAATGAATGACGAGGTTCCAATGACGAAGCTCCCGTTTTCGGGTTTTGGGCATTCGGGCTTCGTTCGTCATTCGTCATTCGGGAATTCGTCATTTTCCCACCGTCCCGCCAGCGATCTTCGCGCACTTCGATCCTGCTCGTGTTGTTAAACCCA
>DNXB01000013.1:2017-16865 GCA_003506995.1 Verrucomicrobiales bacterium | reverse complement strand
CTGCAACTCCATTTTATATGTTTTTGCTCGATGGATGAAATTCGCTGCGAAACTTCTTCGATTTCACGGCTTCTGACGAGTTGACATCTCCGAATTTCTTCAACTTCGAGTCCGCAGATTCGCGCTCAAGAAACTGTCGTCTTCTGGCTGCGCTGGGCGGGCGGCACACTGCGGTTTGATGTGATGAAACTCCCTTGATCAACACGCGGCATCCACTGCCGCCAACGCTTCAGCACATTTGAAATCACTCGCCACGCTGCTTCTTCATCACGCGATAAACCAACCACGCGGCAATGTTGATCACTGCCATCGCTGCAAGCAACTGCGCAAGCGTATGCGCCAGGCTGCCTTTGCCAAGACCGCTTCCCACGAGGCTGAATGCCACGTTGAGTGGCATGTAACCCAGCATGGTGCCAAGCAGAAACCGGCTGTGCCTGACGGGGGTCATGCCCAGCAGAACATTCAACACAAGTCCGGGCACCATCAGTTGCCGCACCCAAAACACTCGCATGATCGAGGGCTTTTTGAGCAGCTTCTTCAGCCATGGCCACTTCTCTGCCCGTGATTCCGCAGCGCGGCGAAAACCATGACGCGAAAGCACAAACGCTCCATACGAGCCGCATGTTGACCCTGCCAGCGACAGCGCCAATCCCTCGCCAAAACCAAAGATCAGCCCAGCGGCCGCGCACAAAGGCAGCCGCGGCACGCCGAGCATCACCACGCCCGCGCAAGCCGCCACAAACACCGCGTGCGCACCCCAGCCAAACTCACGTACCAATCCCTTCCAGGTTTGCACATTCGTGATCCAAGCCTTCAGCGGCGTGAAATGCGCCAAAGCCATGAACGCGGCCACCAACAGCACTGCCAGGAGCACCTGTCGTGTTTCTTTGTTGAGCGCCCGCGAGGTTTCCTGCTCCACCTCATTCGAGGTCGAGACATCCAGCTCCTCCGGCTCCTGCGCAGGTTCGTCAGGCATCGGCATCATTGCAGCTTCCAGAGCTTGGAGTCACTGCGCACATAGATCGCGCCACCCGAGATCGCCGGAGTCGTTAAAACGGTCTCTTTGAGCTCGATCTCGTGCGTCACCTTGCCCTCCGGCGCATCAGGATCGATCGTCTGAAAAATGCCTCGCTCGTTCACAATGTGAATGCGCTTCCCCGCCGCTACTGGCGATCCGCTGAACGGCCCCTTCAGGCGCAGCTTCCACAGTTCATCACCGTTCTTGAGGCTCGCCTTGATCAGCACTCCAGCGCCATTCACCACATAAATGTGCTCGCCCAGCACCAGCGGACTGGCCGTGCCCGGATTCAGCTTCTCATTTCTCCAAAGCTGTGTCACCGAGCCTTTCTCAGGGGCCAGCGCCGTGATGCCATGTGACACCGCATACAGCACCTCGCCCGTCACCACGCTTGAGGGGGTTGTGCTCGCGCCATCGCTGTAATTCCACACTGTTTTCCCCGTGTTCGGCTCCACGGCCAGGATGCCCTTGCTTGACTGCAAGGCCACCGCGCCCTTCCAAAGCGTCGCGCTCGACCAGTTCGCCGCCTTCGGGCGCTCCAGTTTCCACTTGTTCTGCCCTGTGGCCACATCCAGGCCCGCCGCGAAGGACTCGCTGTCATTCTCGCTCTGCACCACCAGCGTCCCGTCGATCACCACCGGCGACTGCGCCATGCCCAGGCTGTTGCTCGCATTCGGGTAATCAAACGTCAGCCCACGCAGCCACAGCAGATTCCCGTCAAGATCGAAGGCGAAGAGGTCATTCGACGAAAAAAGCGCGAACACCCGGTCGCCATCGCTGCAAGGTGTGTTCGCCGCCACGCAGGTCTTGTTGTGCGACATCGTGCGCCCCGTGGCCCGCATCGCACGCTCCCAGCGTTTCGATCCATCCGCCGCGTTAAAGCAAAAGACATGCAGCGTCTCCTGCCCAGGGCCGCTGGAACACGTCACATACACACGCTCACCCACCACAATCGGCGCCGAAAGCCCTCGCCCCGGCAAATCCGCCGTCCAAGCAACCTTCAACTCCTCCGCAGGCACTTTCGCCTCCGTGGAAACCGCCGTCGCATTGGGTCCGCGAAATTGCAGCCAGTCCGCCTTCGCCACACCCGCCGAAAAGCACATCAAAACACACATCGAGATCGTCTTCATAGTCGTTGTTCGGTTAGATCATCACTTCGCCGCCAAGATCGCCGTTCCCGTCGCATCGCACACGCGGAGCTGGAACTCCCACTCCATCGTCCACTGCTCCGTCTGCTCGTTCTGGCAGCATTTCACGAGGATCGTGTTCTTCCCCTTCTTGAGCTGACACGGCAGCTTGTACTGATCCAGTTTCGCCCCACGGTGATACTCGTCGCGGGCAAAGAGCAGCTCGCCGTTGAGCCACACCTTCCAGCCGTTTTTGCAGCCGATGCGGATCTCCGCCGGCCGGTCGCTCTCGCTGAAGAAATCCGCCGCCGCGTAGCCCACCGCGCTCTTTTCCATGCCGAAGGGCTTGTTGAAGTCGATCTTGCCGTACTCGTCCTTGCTGGTGAAATCGACCCACTCCACCTTTTTGCTCTTCCCCTCGTAAATGGCATCAAAATGCAGCTCCTTTTCCGGTGGATAAACGGTTTCAAAACCCGCCCGATCCGCGTTGCTGAACGGCGCGATGAGCTTCCAGCTCATGAGAAACCCAAAATGCTTCGGCAAATCCACCGGCTGCCCCAGATCACGCAGCTTCTTGGTCAGCGCCTTGATCTGATCCTCGTCACGAGCACCACTCAGGCCCTTCGTGAAGGCCGCGATGGCCGTTTCCAAAGCCACGTCCCCCGCCTCAATCAGCTTCGCCACCGGATGCCGCCGCAGGTCACTGCTCACGTCATTGAGCAGTGTGGGCGTCAATTCCTCCGCCAGCTTTGCATCCGCACGCTGAATCAGGTCAAACGCCACCACGCGGGTGCCAGGACTGTTCTTCGTGTCCTTCAAAAATGTTACCAGCGTCTCCACCGGCATCTTTTTCGCCTTCAGCGCCTCATCCGCGATCACGCCCACCGCCGCGCGCAGCCAGTTTTCGGCCAGCGGGTTCGCTCCGTTCATGCCCTTGAGCACCTCTGGCAAATGAGCGGCGTCCGCCTTCACGATCTCCTGCCAGGCCTTCCCGGCCGCCTCGTTCCCCTGCCCCTCCTTCTGCACGCTTCGCAGCGCCTTGATGGGTTTCGACAAATCTCCCGCCGCATGCAGCGACAGACTGGTCAGGACAAACAAAGAGGCAAAATGGAGCTTCATGGCGTGAGGGTTCATGCTTTCACAAAGAACGCGCCCCGCCAAGCTGGAGTTTCGCATGTCCGACAACAGGAGAAAAACAGCCGATGAACCCAATGAGATGATCAACGTTGATCTGTCTCGGATGTGACAGCAATCCCCCGTGATGCCCGTTCTCGACTGGAGACCGCAATGAGCGGCCCTCTCACCGACCACACCGCCCGTTCATGCGTCTCGCCTCCGTACTCACGCCGCTCAATGATCATCATCTGGCCATCGCGGCTCAGTGCGGCGTGGAAGAGATCACGGTGAGGTATCCAGGGCCGGAACTGGCGCTCTTGCGGCAAACCAAGGCACAAATCGAGCATCACGGCCTGAAGCTCGGCATCATCGAAGGCTATCTGCCCATCGAAAAGCTCAAGCTCGGGAAAGACGACGGCAGCGACATGGCGGCGATGAAACGGCTGCTTCAGCACATGCACGAGGCGGAAATTCCACTGCTCTGCTACAACTTCATGGCCGGCACCGACTGGGTACGCACCAAACTCGATGCCAAAGAACGCGGCGGCGCGCAGGTGACGGCCTTTGATCTCACGAAAGCCGAAAAAGCGATGTCGCTGAGCACCACAGCGAATCAGATCGGCCACGAGACGATCACCGCCGAAACCTTGTGGACGAATCTGGAGCGCATGCTGACTGAATTGCTGCCCGTGGCCGAAAAATATGGCGTGACGATGGTCATGCATCCCGATGATCCGCCGCTGTCGGAGTTCGCGGGCAAGGCACGCATCATGAACAGCGTGGAAAACTTCGAGCGGCTCATGCGCCTTGCGCCCAGCAAGCACAACGCGATTTGCTTCTGCCAGGGCACCTTCGCGGCCATGGGGGTCGATATTCCCGCCACCATCCGTCGTTTCGGTTCCCACATTCGTTACGTTCACTTTCGCGATGTGCGCGGCAATGCCGAGGCCTTCGCGGAGACATTTCACGACAACGGCCCCACCGACATGGTCGCTGCCATGCGTGCGTATCGTGACATCGGCTTCACCGGCCCCATGCGGCCCGATCATGTGCCACAGCTCGATGGCGAGGAAGACGGTGAGCCCGGCTACACGATGATGGGCCGCCTCTTCGCCTACGGCTACATGCGTGGGCTCATGCAGTCCGTTTCATCATGAAACCTGGAGCGTGACGCCGCCGGGACGCTTCTTCAAATTCCCTGATCCTTTTCCTCGCGCTTTCTCGCATGAGCAGGTTGAATGAGCACTCCCATGGACACTCCGCCTTCGGAAAACCCAGCCGCGAACATCTTTGTCGCGGCGCTGGACCAAGCGTTGGAGGACCGGGAGCCATTTCTCACCAAGGCATGCGGGGATGATGCGGCCCTGCTGGCGGAGGTGCGCGGGATGTTGGCGGCGCACGATGCCATGCCGACAGCTTTTCTCGATGGTCCGGCGGCTGACCCGCTGGCCACACTCAAGGTGAATCCAGGCCTGCGCCTGGTCCCAGATGGCATGCCTTTGGCCGAGCAGCCGGGCGACCGCATCGGCCCCTACAAGCTGCTGCAGCAGATCGGCGAGGGCGGGTTTGGCACGGTGTGGATGGCGGAGCAGGACAAGCCGGTGCGGCGGCGCGTGGCGCTGAAGATCATCAAGCTGGGCATGGACACGAAGGAAGTCGTCGCCCGCTTCGAGCAGGAGCGGCAGGCGCTGGCATTGATGGACCATCCGAACATTGCCCGCGTCTTTGATGCCGGGGCCACGGACCAGGGGCGGCCGTTTTTTGTCATGGAACTCGTGCGCGGGGTGAAGATCACCAATTACTGCGACGAGCAGGGGCTCTCTAATGAAGAGCGCATCGAACTGTTCATCCAGGTCTGCCAGGCGGTGCAGCATGCCCATCAAAAGGGTGTCATCCACCGCGACCTGAAGCCCTCCAACATCCTGGTCACCGTCAACGACGGCAAGGCGGTGCCGAAGGTGATTGACTTCGGCGTGGCCAAGGCCACCCAGGGCCGCCTCACCGACGGCACGCTGTTCACGCAGTTCGAGCAGATGATCGGCACGCCGCTTTACATGAGCCCGGAGCAAGCGGAGATGACCTCGCTGGATGTGGACACGCGCAGCGACATCTACNNGGGCATGGGGGAAATCCGCCGCCTCATCCGCGAGGCGGATCCGCCGCGTCCCTCCCAGCGCCTCAAGACGCTCGACGGCAACGAGCTGACCTCCGCCGCCAAGCGCCGCCACACCGACGCCGCACGGCTTCCCGGTGCGCTGCGCGGGGATGTGGACTGGATCGTGATGAAGTGCCTGGAGAAGGACCGCCAGCGCCGTTACGACACCGCCAACGGCCTCGCGCTTGATCTCCAGCGCCACCTCAAAAACGAGGTCATCACCGCGCGGCCACCCACCACCGCCTACCTGCTCGGCAAGCTCATCCGCCGCAACAAGGTCGCCTTCGCCGCCGGCCTTGCCATCGCGGCATCGCTCGTCATTGGGATCGCGGCCAGCGTGTGGCAGGCGGTGCGGGCCACCCAGGCCGAGCATCAGGCCGTCGCGGCCTTTGACGAACTGCGTGCCACCGCCCCGGCCTTCTCGGATCAAGCACGCTCGCTTGCGGCGAAGGAGCAATATGACGCGGCCATCGAAAAACTCGACTACGCCATCAAGCTGCGGCCCGAGGCGGCGGAGTTCCTCGTGCAGAAGGCGGACCTGCTCCAGTGCCAGTTCAGGCTCGCCGACGCGGCCGCGCTCTACCGCGCGGCGCTCGCGCTGCAGCCCGATCATGCCCGCGCCGAGGCGTCCGCCAAACTCTGCGACGAACTGCTCGCCGCGCCCCTCGGTCCGGATGGCAAGCTCACCCGCGAAAGCCTCGGCAAGCTCCACATCGCGCTGCAAAAGCAGCAGCGACCGGCGGCGGAGTTGCTCCCCGTGGCCCGGCAACTTGGCGCGGAGAGGGAGCATCTCATCGCCTACTGGCTCGAGCGGCTCAAGGACCTCCCGATTTCCCCGGAGAAGCCGCTCAAGGATCGCCTCACAGTTCGCGAGGATGACCTTCTGGAACTCGATCTCAAAGGCACCCAGATGACCGACCTGGCAGTGCTGACAGGCATGCCGCTGGGCAAGCTTTCGCTCTGGTACTGCCGGCAGATTGTCGATTTCACCCCGCTGCGCGAGTTTCGCTCACTCACCTTTCTCGATCTGGATAACACTCAGATCGCCGACCTCTCCGTCCTGAGCGGTCTGCCACTTAATGAGTTGCATATCGGCGGGACGAAGGTTTCCGATCTCTCGCCGCTCCGTGGGCTGAAGTTAAAAACGTTCGGGATATACGGCGGCCGCCTCATCTCCGACCTCCGCCCGCTGGAAGGAATGCCCCTGACCGAATTTTACGCCAGCGGGCTTGCCAACGGCACCGACTTCTCCCCCCTCAAAAGCCTTCCGCTGGAGAAATGCCTGATCGACAGGAGTTTCGTCGCGGATCTGTCCCTGCTCGCCGCCACCCCACTGAAGGAGCTTGGATTATACGATTGCAGCCAGTTGCGCGGATTGGGCTGGCTGAATGACATCAAATCACTGGAACGGCTCGTCCTGCCCCGCAACTATCGTCAACTGCCGGACGAAGATATCCGGGCTATCGCGGCTCTGCGTGCGCACCCGCGCCTCCAGTTCATCCAGGGGGATGCGAATGAAGGTGCTTTTGGGGACTGGCGTGTATTCCAGGTCACGCAGTCCAAGGAACTCTTCTGGCGGGATTGGGCCCGCGAGCAGACTTTCCTCCCGGCGATCCGTGCGGCGGGTCTGGACTTTACGCTGACGAAGCTGCCGGACGAGACGTATCGGCTCAGGATACAGAAGCAACCCCTGCGCGATCTTTCGTTCCTCAAAGGCGCGCCCATCAGCGAACTCTACATCGGCGGCACGCAGGTCACCAACCTCTCACCCATCGAGGACCTGCCCCTGCGCCTGCTTGAGTTCACCGACACCGATGTCATCGACCTCAGCCCTCTGCGCAAGATGCGTCTGGAGGAGCTGATGCTCGGGCGCGGCGCGGTGGCTGATCTTTCGCTCCTGACCCACATGCCGCTCCGGCGGCTCTACATGCATTATTCCAAAGCCGTGGGTGATCTCTCTCCCCTCCTGAACCTCCAGACCCTGCAGAGCCTCACCGTCCCGGTCACCGCCCGGAACATCGAATCCTTGAAGGACATGAAAAGCCTCCAGTGGCTGGGATTTCGCGGCGATACCCGGGTTGCGGCAGGCAGCACTCCGGTCGAACTTTTCTGGAAAAACTGGCCTGGCATGGCCTGGTCCAGGGCGCTCAACGAGAGCGGCATGGACTACACTGCCATCCAGGGTGAAGACGGTCTCTGGACCGTCACGGTGAAGTCCAAGGAATTCCGCGACTGCGGTATCTTCGAGGGCGCGGCCATCCGCGAGTTGACCCTGAGTGACACCAGCGTCGCCGACCTGCGTCCGCTGGCGGACCTGCCGCTCACCAAACTCGATGTCCGGAGGACGTTCGTGAACGACATCTCGCCACTACGGGCGACACCGCTGGGCAGAAGCTTGAAGTCGCTCAACCTCCGTCAGTGCAGCGTTTCCGATTTCGCGCCGCTGGCGGACTGCGTGAATTTGCATAGTCTCGACGCCTCCTACACCGCGCTGGCCGATTTGTCCGTCCTGCGCGGAATGAAGCTGGAGAGGCTCGAAATTCCGTTCACCAAGGTCGCGGACATCTCGGCTCTGGCAGGGATGCCGCTCACCTTCCTGAGACTCGAGGGCACGCGAGTCACCGACCTCAGTCCACTCAGCCGATGCATCAGGCTGCAAGCCCTCGTGCTCCCGCAGAATGCGCACGACTTGACGGCGCTGCGTGGGCTCAAAGGTCTGAACGCCCTCTCCGACAAGGCGTCTTCCTCCGGCTGGCCGGAGCAAAAGGCCGAGGATTTCTGGAAGGAATACGACCTGGTCGGCTGGCTCAGGGCGTTGCGCGAATCTGGCATCAGCTCCAATGCGATGAAGCGGCTCGCCGACGGCACCTGGGAAGTGAACCTCGACAATACGCCGATAAGCGATCTCTCCGTGCTGCGAGGCGCGAAGAACATCAGCAGGCTCATGATTCAGCACACGAAAATCACCGATCTCTCCCCCTTGCGCGGAATGCCGCTACTGCACCTCGCCCTCGCCGGCGTTGCAGTGCAGAATCTAAGCCCGCTCAAAGATATGCCGCTGGAGTTTCTGAGCTGCACCGGCACTCAGGTCACCGACCTGAGCCCTCTGCAGGGGATGCCGCTGCAAACCTTGTATTTGAGCGAAACCCCGGTGGCCGACCTATCCGAGTTGCGCGGATTGCCCCTGACGGATCTCTGGCTGCGGGATTGTGCTCAGCTCACCGATCTATCTCCTCTCGCCGGCTGCCCCTCGCTCACCACGCTCGCCCTGCCGCCTCGGCCCAAGGACATCGAGTTTCTTCGTGATCCCGCGAACTTCCCAAACCTCCGCCGCATCGGCTACTTTGAAGGCACCAAGATCCGGCTCCCTGACAACTCAGCTCCACAATTTTGGCGAGATCACGACACCGGAAAGAAGTTGAACGCGATCCCCGGCATCGCGGGCCGTGTGAAGAACACCGGCCCCGGCGAATGGGAGCTCAGCCTCGAAAAGTCCAGCTTCAGCGATCTCGCCCTCCTGAAGAACCTGCCCATCACCAGCCTCAATCTCGGCGACACCCCGGTCACCGACCTTGAGCCGCTGCGCGGATTGCCGCTCAAAAAGCTCATGCTTTTCGGCACCCAGGTTGCCGATCTCAGTCCGCTCGAGGGAATGCCCATCGAGGAGCTGAATTTGCGGGAAACACCCGTGGCCGACCTCGCTCCGCTGCGCGGGATGCCGCTCACCTTGCTCCGGCTGCAAGGCACGGCGGTCACCGACTTGTCGCCCCTCGCCGACTGCAAAACGCTCAAGACACTCGTCCTGCCAGCAGACGCGGCAGGCATCGAATTCCTCCGTTCCTTTCAGAATCTCGAACGCCTCTCGTATGAAGCCCTTGTGGACGGCCGTCCTCGCCAGACCGTGGACGACTTCTGGAAGGAATACGACGCGCTCGCCTGGTTGCGGGCGTCCGGCCTCTCCTACGCCAGGGCCAAAATGCTGTCCGACGGCAGTCTGGATCTCGACTTCCACGGCTCGAACCTCAGCGACCTCTCCCTCCTGCGCGGGAAACGGATCAGCAAGCTCGGCCTCGGCAACACCGCCGTCACCGATCTCAGCCCGCTGCGCGGCATGCCGCTGACTTACCTCACCCTCTACAACACCAAGGTCACCAACCTCAGCCCGCTTGAAGGGATGCCGCTGGCGAATCTGAGCTTCAGCGGCACCGAGGTGACGGACATCTCCGTGCTTCGTGGATTGCCGCTGACAACGATCAAGATGCACAACTGCAAGAAGCTCACGGACCTTTCACCCCTCGCCAACGCCAAAGAGCTCGCCCAGATCACGCTCCCGCCGAATGCGAAGGACATCGAATTCCTCCGCGACCCGAAGAGCTTCCCCAAGCTCCGACGGCTCAGCTTCATCGAAAGCAAGGAGGGCTCCCACGAGCCTGATAAAACCGCCGAGCAGTTCTGGAAGGAATACGACGCGAAGAAGAAGCCATGAGCGACGTCACCCGCCTCCTCGAAGCCATTCAGCACGGCGATGCCCGCGCCGGGGAGGAATTGCTGCCGCTGGTGTATGCTGAACTCCGCCAGCTCGCCCGCGCCAAGATGGCGAGGGAGCAGCCCGGCCACACGCTGCAAGCCACCGCGCTCGTTCATGAGGCATGGCTGCGCCTCGGCGACCAGCGCTTTGAAAACCGCGCCCATTTCTTCGCCGCCGCCGCCGAGGCCATGCGCCGCATCCTCATTGACCGCGCCCGCCGCCGCCAGGCTGCCAAACACGGCGCAGGTGCGGAGCATGTGGACGTTAATGAGGTGGAAATCGCCGCTCCCACCGAAAAAGACGACGAACTGCTCGCCATTCACGACGCACTCACCGCCCTGGAGGCTCACGATGCCCGCAGGGCGGAGCTGGTGAAGCTGCGCTACTTCGCCGGGCTCAGCTTTGAAGAAGCCGCCGAAATCCTCCAAGTCTCCATCCCCACCGCCAAACGCGACTGGACCTATGCGAAAGTGTGGTTGTACCGGAGAATCCAGGACGGGGCATCCCACGAGAAATCGAATTCTGGAACACCTCAGGTGGGAAGTCGCGGTTTTGAGCGCGTAGAATGACGGCTCATGAATTCTGAAACCACGAACCCGAAACACGGCGCTCTGCCACCATGGAACGTGGATGAGCTGCCCGCGCCGCTGCCGTTCAGCCTGCGCAATGCGCTGCGTACCATCGGGCCTGGGGCCATTCTGCTCGTGGGAGCGATTGGCATGGGCGAGTGGATCGCGGGGCCGCTCTTTGTGGTGCAGCATGGGCGCAGCGTGCTGTGGATCGCGACGCTCGCGTTTGTTTTGCAATCACTGCTGAATCTCGAAGCGGTGCGCTACACGCTCTACACCGGTGAACCCGTGCTCACCGGCTTCATGCGGATGCGCCCGGGATCGAAGGTGTGGGGCTTCTTTTACGCGCTGGCGGGTTTTGCGCAGCTCGGCATGCCTGCGGCGGCCGCTGGATGCGCGGGCGTGGCGTTTGCGATGCTGCAAGGCCGTGCGCCGACGGATGGTGATGCGTCGATGGTGACGTGGATCACGGTGGCAATCGTGTTGGTCTCGGCGGTGGTGCTGGCATCGGGAAAAAAGGTCGAGCGGCTGTTGGAGCGGCTGTCGTGGATGATGATCCTTTTCATCTTCAGCTTTCTGCTGTGGGTGAATTTCACCTTTGTGCCGCTGAAGGACTGGATCAGCACGTCAGCGGGCTTTTTGTCCTTCGGCTCGATTCCTGAGAATGTCGATTTCGTGATGCTGGCCGTCTTTGCGGCCCTCGCAGGCAGCGGCGGCATCGGCAATCTCGCCATCGCGAACTGGTTTCGCGACAAGGGTTTCGGCATGGCGTCAAAGACGGGCAACATGGGCGGTGTGTGGAGCACGGAGCAGACGCTGGCACCGGTGGGCAGGGTGTTTCCGATTAACGCGGAAAACTTGAAGCGCTGGCGCGACTGGTGGCGCTACGCGATCATTGACCAATCCGGCCTGTGGATGCTCGGCTGCATCGTGGGCATGTTTTTGATGACGAACCTGGCCGCGTCGCTGTTTCAGCCGGGCATGCAGGTTTCGGGCGTCGCGGCGGGTGTGTTTCAGGCGGCTGAGATGCGCAAGCTGTGGGAGGGGTTTTGGTATCTGGCACTGATGAACGGCTTCTGGATTCTGTTCTCGACCACACTGACGAATGTCGATGTGCTGGCCCGAGTCGTGGCCGACATGGCCTGGGCGGGCGGCGCCGTGCCGAAAAAAATGCCCGTGGGCCGGCTCTATGGTCTGCTGCTGCTTGGATTCACGGTCATCGCCTGCTTCGGCGCGTTTTTGGGCGATGCCAAACTGCTGCTCATGATCCTCGGCGCCACCGCGGCGCCGATCACGGCCTTCTCCGCGCTGCAAATCCTGCGCCTCAACACCACGCTGCTGCCGCCAGAGCTGCGTCCGCCGCTCTGGCGCAAGATCGCGCTCGTTTTGACCGCCTTGTTTTACGGGGCGATCTCCGTCGCCATGTTCCACCAGATTTTCTCCCGCTGATTCACGCCATGTCCCGCATCACCGCCATCGAAACCGCCATTCCCTCCGGCATCATGCCGAATCTGCTGCTCGTCCGCATTCACACGGAGGATGGCTTTGTCGGCTGCGGCGAGACTTATTACACGCCGCATGCCATCACCGCGTTGATTCACGACTGGATGGCAGAACGTCTTCTCGGAGCCGATGCGCTCGCCATCGAATCCCACTGGCGCTTCATCTATGAGCGCTGCACGCCGTTTGGGCATCCAGGCGCGGAGATGCGGGCTCTGTCGGCGATTGATCTGGCGTTGTGGGACATTCTTGGGCATGCCTGCAACCAACCGGTGTATCGACTGCTCGGTGGGCCGGTGCGCGATGCGATTCCAGTCTATAACACCAGCGGCGGACCGAGCTATGGCGCGGTAGCGGGCACAAGTGATGCGCCACGTCATCCAGGATGGCCTGGCTATGGTGACATCGGCAGCAAAGGCCCGCTTCAAGACAACTGGGCCTCACATTTCGCAGCGGGCGATCTCGCCGAAGAACTGCTCGCCGAAGGCATCACGGCAATGAAGCTGTGGCCGTTTGACCGTGCCGCGCATCGCAACGGCGGTCTGCACATCTCGTGGACGGATGTTGAGGAGGCGATGAAGCCACTACGCGAGATCCGCGAGCGTGTGGGCATGAGAATGGACATCGCCATCGAAGGTCATGCCTTCTTCCAGTTGCCCGCCGCCCTGCGCATCGCGGAAGCCTTGCGCGAGATCAAACCGCTGTGGCTGGAGGATGTGCTGCGCGTCGATAACGCCGCCACTCTGGCCGATTTCCGTCGCAGAAGCGGTTTGCCCATCGCGGCGAGCGAGATGCTGCTCGGTCGCAAAGAATACCTCGCCGTGCTACAGGCGCAGGCATGTGATTACTGCATGGTCGATCCAACGTGGAACGGCGGCATCAGCGAGACACGTCGCGTCATCGACATGGCGCAGACTTTCAACGTGCCCGCCACGATTCACGACTGCACCGGCCCGCTGACGTTGTTCAGCGGCCTGCATCTCGCCGCCTCATCGGCCAATGTCGTGTTTCAGGAAACGGTGCGGGCGCACATTCGCTCGTTCTACGACAAGCTGGTCGATACGCTACCGGTCATCGCGAACGGCAAGGCGCAGTTGCCGACGGGAACGGGCCTCGGCACCAAGCTGAAGGACGAGTTGTTCCGTGAAGGTGTGAATGGATGGAGGCAGAGCCTCTGGAAGGCATGAAGACGTTTCTAGCCATCATTCTGGCTGTCGCCGGATCGCCGGTGGCCGCGCAGCAGGTGCATCGCGTGAATGATGTGCGCCTGTTTTACCACACGGAGGGCCAGCACGCCGTGGATGCGGCCGATGCGAACGCGAACGACGTTCCCGATCAAGTCGAAGATGTCATGACGCAGGTGCGCGCGGCACGAATGATGTTTGTGGAGGTGCTGGGCTTTCCCGAACCTCTGAAGACGGAGCGCTTTCGCGAGGCGCGCTTCATCGACATCGGTTTCCGGCACAAGGACGTGCTCAAAATGAACGGCGTGGCCTACGACGAGCTGCAACGCTACAACAAGCCCGGCGATCCTCCAGGCACGCTCAGCATCGCCTTCACCGTGGCCACCTCCGTGAAGGCTCCGGCGAATCTGACGCCCGCGCACGAGTTCTTCCATCTCATTCAATACAGCAGCACCTACTTCAAGAACCGCTGGTTTCTCGAAGGCACGGCCCGCTGGTCCGAGCGCGCGCTCGGTGCCGGCGATCTCGGCCCCGCGCGTGTGCTCAGCTCCTGGCCGCTGCCGGAGGCTCGTAAACAGGAGATCATCGCGATGGCCTACGAGGCTTCCGAGCACCTGTGGAATCCGCTCGCCGCACGAGCCGACAAAAGTGGCACGATCCCGGACTCGCCCACGCTGAAGCAGCTCCAGTCCATGACCTACACGGACGGCACGCCGGTTCTCAAAGACCTCCAGCTCACCGGCTGGGCCTTCATGCGCGACGTGGTCATCGAACTCGGCCAGATCGACGATCTCGCCTTCCGCGAGCTCGGCTACGACCGCTGGTCGGAGGAGAACCAGCGATCGCCGAAGAACGAGGCGTATCTGTGGCGCTCGGTGGAGGAGGTTGCGCGGCGGCATGAAGAAAGAAAGTGAGCCTGCCTGTGTTTGAGTGGCATGTTCTCCTCCAAACTACCGCTCCTCCTCTTCCTGCATGTCTCCTTGGCCGCCACTGCCGAGGACATCACCTGGCTGATGAACTACGACGGGAAATCGTCGCCAGACCCGGCCTGGGCCGTCACCGGCACGCCGAAGGCCCAACTCGAAGCCGACGGCCTGCGTTTGACCGATGATGACAAGGAGTTCGCGAACTTCCGTGCCGCGTGGAAGCCGGGCGCGGATGACGAGATCATCGTCGAGGTCGTGGCGAAGGTGTTTGCGACCACGGGATCGCAAAAGAACAAGACATCAGCCTCGCTATGGCCGTGGCGCGATGGGGCACCGGTGTCCGTGCTCGTGAGCGATGGGAAGCATCAGGAAGGACTCGTGCTCTTCGCGAGTCAGGCGACGAGTCATACGGACCGCTTCATCCCGATGGACACGACGAACCGTTTCCACACCTACCGGCTTATCATTCGCGGCACAGACATGGAGATGTGGGTGGACGGCGAGCGCAAGGTGGAGGGCCAGGGAGCCTTCTGGAAGCCTGCAGACTCGCCGGAGCCCTTCATCCAGTTCGGTTCGAGTGCCAAGACCGCCACTGGCGAGGCGATCTGGCAGTCGGTGAAACTCGGCACACGCAAAGCGACCGCGCCATTGCCGCAATCGCCGCTCAAGCTCACCGTGAGCGAGCCGTGGGAGATCAAGCGCGACGACATCCGCCAGACGCGGCC
>DNXB01000013.1:563-1992 GCA_003506995.1 Verrucomicrobiales bacterium | reverse complement strand
CCGATCCCCGGACTCGACAAACTCGACACCACGCCGTTGCCATGCCTGCGTCGCCCTGATGGCAGCATTCTCGCCGTGTCACGCTGGACGCGCACGCAGCCGGATGGACGCGTGGTGGGCACAACGGTGCATCTCAACGCCGATGCGACGAGCTTTAAGATGATCGACAACGAGATCAAATTGCCGAAGGAGTTCACCAATGAGGCCAAGGGTGATCAAATCATCTGCGAGCGCCATATTTGGAACGATGCCGACGGCGGCGCGACGATGGTCGTGTGGAGTCGCAAGGCCGTGAAGCTGCCCGATGGCCGCAACAACACGGTGCGCATGTCCCACCTCATGCGCAGCACGGATGAAGGCAAAACGTGGACCCACTTCAGCACCATCGGCCCCGGCGGCGAGCCTGCCGTGTGCCGTCTAAGCGCCACGGAGCAAACCGCAGTCATCCGTGGCGATCGCAACAGTCGCATGAAGCAGATGTTTTCCCACGACGGCGGCAAAACGTGGACCAAGCCCGTCGAGCTCGAAGTCGGCAAAGTCCTCCCGGACCTCGTTCTCATGAGCAACGGCGTGCTGGCGTGCAGCTACGGCCGCCCCGCTAGCTGCCTCATGTTCAGCCTCGACGGCGGCCAGACCTGGCCCTCGCATCATGTCATCTCGGACAAAGTCGGCTTCAACTACACCAGCATCCGCGAGATCAGCCCCGGCAAGCTGCTCTACATCCACGACGCGCCGAAGATGAACGGCGTGATGGTCGAGGTGGAGGTGCTGAAATGAGGACAGTGTTGTTCTTGCTGTGCCTATTGGCAGTTTCACACGCCGAGCTCACGCCCTCCGAGCGTGAGCTGATGCAGCAGCTCGGCCCCGACACACCCGAGCCCATTTTGCTCTGGCCGGGCAAACCGCCGCAGTTCCTCGAAAACGCCGCGCCGGAGGTCATCGCTGAAAACCAGCGCATCCGCAGCGTCTCGGTGCCGACGATCACGCCATATCTGCCGCCGAAGGAAAAGAACCACGGCATGGCCGTCGTCGTCTGTGCGGGCGGCGGCTACGGCGGACATGATTGGAAGACGCACGTCGTGTATGCCGCGCAGGTCTTTAATCCCATGGGCATCGCCGTCATCGGCCTCAAATACCGCACGCGTCCGCCGCACCTCCTGCCGAACGAAGGCATCCAGGCCCTCACGTTGTTCGATGCAAAACGCGCCATGCGCCTCGTGCGACATCGCGCCGCCGAGTGGGACATCGATCCGGCGAAAGTCGGCATCGCTGGCTACTCCGCCGGGGCGAACCTCGCCATGAATCTCGCCGCGAACTTCGATCTCGGCGATCCCGCCGCCACCGATCCCATCGACCGTCTCAGCAGCCGCCTTCGCCAGTCGCGTGCCTGCCAGCGCGATGCTGCGCACCTGCCGCATGAGCAGATACG
>DNXB01000013.1:0-527 GCA_003506995.1 Verrucomicrobiales bacterium | reverse complement strand
GATCCGGTTTTCCATGTCGCCGCGTCCGCAGTAAAGCTGCTCGTAGAGGCTGCGGCCGTCGGCAAAGGCGGCTTCGCCACAGGCCCACGGTTCGTCGCCTGTCAGGTCGGTGACGATGTAGCGTGGGTTGCGCTTGCCCTGGGTGATCTCGGCTTTGCCGATGACGCGCCGCTCGCGGCTCCAGCTCTTTTGCGTGCGGTAGCGCAGCTCGGCGAAGGTGCGGGCGGTGCCTTCCACTGCGGGCGGTGCGTGCGCTCCGGCCGCGCGGGCGCAGAGCACGGCTTCCTCATCGAGCAGTGCGGCACTTTGCCAGAAGGCGGGCTCGAGCATGGCTTCGAGCCGGCTGTTGCGCGCGAGGCCGAAGATGTAATGCACGCCCGGCTGCGCCTCGATCCAGGCCATCAATGGCTCGCGGCAAAAGCCCGAGTCACCGCGCACGATGATGGCGGTGTGTTTGCCAAAGCGCTCGCGGATGACCGGGATGATCTGTTGCATGGCTTCGAGCGTGCCGTCGCTGCCATCGCGGT
>DNXB01000327.1 GCA_003506995.1 Verrucomicrobiales bacterium | reverse complement strand
GACGAGCGCTGCATCATGTGCAGCCGCTGCATCCGCTTCACCGCTGAGATCGCCGACGATCCCGTGCTCGGCTTCACCGAACGCGGCAGCCACACCACTCTCGCCGTGCATCCCGGCAAGCGCCTCGAAAACAACTACTCGCTCAACACCGTCGATATTTGCCCCGTCGGCGCTCTCACGAGCAACGACTTCCGCTTCCAGCAGCGCGTGTGGTTCCTGAGCGAAACGAACAGCATCTGCACCGGCTGCGGCCGTGGCTGCAACATGGAGATCGGCGCCCGTGGCGACACGATCTACCGCCAAACCCCTCGCGATAACAACGACGTCAACTCGTCCTGGATGTGCGACAGCGGCCGTCTCGACTTCCACTTCGTGAACAGCGAGTTCCGCCTCACCGATCCGATGATCAAGACCGGCGGCAAACACAACATCGCCACCTGGAAGGCCGCGCTCAGCAACATCGCCACCGCTTTGGCCGGCAAGAAAGGCGAGGAGATCGCCATCATCGCCAGCGCCCGCATGACGAACGAGGAATTGTTCTTCGTGAAGCACCTCGCCGCCCAGCTCGGCACCACGAACGTCGATGTCATCCCCCGCACTGGCGGTTCGGACAACTACCTCCGCGCCGACGACCTCAATCCGAATACCAACGGCGCGAAACTCATCCTCGGTATCGAACCCGGCGCTAAAATCGCCGAAATCACCGAAATGATGAGCCGTGGCCGCCTTCGTGCCGTCCTCGCCCTCGGCGAAAACCTGCTCAAAGTCGGCTTCGCCCAGAGCGATCTCGAAAAAGTGCCCTTCATCGCCTCCCTGCACATCCTCGCCAACGCCAGCGCCGAACTCAGCAATGTCGTCCTCCCCGGCACCGCCTACGCCGAAAAACGCGGCAGCATGATCAACGTCACCGGCCGTCTCCAGCGCCTCAACAAGGCCGTCAAAGCCCCTGGCAACGCCCGCGACACCTGGGAAATCCTGCGCGACCTCATCGTCACCCTCGGCGGCTCCAACGGCATCCACACCATCGAAGACGTCTTCAAACGCCTCACCGCCGAAGTCCCCGCGCTCAGCAACCTCACCTTCTCCAAGATCGGCGATCGAGGCGTTCAGGTGCTCGAAACATCCGAGAAGATCCCGCTGCTCGAACGCGAGAAAGAGCGCAAGGCCAAGGGCATCATCGTTGGTTGATCTCAAAA
Organism: Verrucomicrobiales bacterium; assembly: GCA_003506995.1. Lineage (GTDB taxonomy): Bacteria > Verrucomicrobiota > Verrucomicrobiia > Verrucomicrobiales > Verrucomicrobiaceae > Prosthecobacter. The sequence goes on along the minus strand of DNXB01000327.1, from coordinate 1,642 downwards.
TGTGTCCTTTACAAAAGGACACATGCCAAAGATGGTGTCCTTAATCCCAGGACACCATGCGAGACATCATCCGCCAGAAACTCGCCGACGCCACGCGCTCGGAGCTGCCCGCGACCACGCGCCGTGACATCCGGCTGCCTGCCGTGCCGGGGAAGACGCATGCGGTGATCGGCATGCGTCGGGCGGGGAAAACCTGTTTTTTGCACCAGCTCCAGCGTGAACGAGTCGAGAAGGGGGCTCCGCTTGAGACGCAGTTGTATTTCAACTTCGATGACGAACGTCTTGCGGGCATGGAGGCCGCGCAGATGCATTGGGTGCTGGAGGAGTATTTCCTGCGTTTTCCGCAGCATCGCGACCAGCGTAAAGTGGGCTTCTTTCTCGATGAAGTGCAGGTCGTGCGCGGTTGGGAGGGCTTTGTGCGCCGCATCATGGACACGGAGAAGGTGGATGTCTTCGTGAGCGGCTCCTCCGCGAAGCTGCTGAGCCGCGAGATCGCCACCGCGCTGCGTGGGCGGGCCATGGAGACGCTGGTGCATCCCTTCAGCTTCCGGGAGTTCCTGCGTCACCAAAACGCCGAGCCGGAGGGCGATGCCACGTTTCTGACCAAGGCGAAGCGTTCCACGGTGGAGAAGCTCTTTGCGGAATACCTCGCGCATGGCGGCTTCCCGGAGGCGCAGGGGNNGGCTCGCCACACAGGACCGTTTGCCGCTGCTGCAAGGCTATGTGGACACCGTGATCCTGCGTGATGTGATCGAGCGCCACGGCGTGACCAACGCCATCGCGCTGCGCCATCTCACGCGCCAGCTCCTCGGCGCCGCGGCGGGGTTGTTCAGCGTGCATCGTTTCTTCAACGATCAGAAATCCCAGGGCGTCTCTGTGTCGAAAGACGCGCTGCACGCCATGCTGGGGCACTTGGAAGACGCCTTCCTCATCCGCCTGGTGCCGCTGCACACCTCCAGCGAGCGCCAGCGGCAGTCGAACCCCCGCAAAGCCTATCCCGTGGACCCCGGACTCATCACCGCCTTTGACCGCAGTGGCAAACCAAACACCGGCCATGCGCTGGAAACCGCCGTGCTCGTCGAGCTGGAGCGCCGGCGCTGCGAGCGCACTTATGTGCGCACGAAAGAAGGCTTTGAGGTCGATTTCCTGGCCACCCCGCTTACCGGCAGGCCCACGCTCATTCAAGTGTGCGCTGATGTCAGTGATGCGGAGACACGCGCCCGAGAATTCCGCGCGCTCTCAACCGCGATGACCGAGCATAAAAAACTGCCCGCCCTGCTCCTCACCTCCAGTTCCACCGGTCTCAGCCACGCGCAGGCCGAAGCACCCGCAGGTGTCACCGTGCGTCCCGCGTGGGAATGGATGCTGGAAGGCGTGTAAATCCTGCAAATCCCTTCCCAATCCCGTTAATCCTGTCAAAGAAGCCACCGCATGGCCCTGACTCACAAACCTGAACTCCTCTCCCCTGCCGGAAACTGGGACTGCGCGCGCGCGGCGGTCGCGAACGGGGCGGATGCGATTTACTTTGGCATGCCGCGCTTCAATGCGCGATTGAGGGCGGACAACTTCACGGAGGAGGATTTGCCGGAGCTGATGAAGTTCCTTCATGCGCATGGCGTGAAGGGCTATGTGGCCTTCAACA
>DNXB01000111.1 GCA_003506995.1 Verrucomicrobiales bacterium | reverse complement strand
CGCGGTTACGCCCCGACCCTCGCGCTCAGCGGCATGGTCGGCACGCAAACCACCATGCCCTTCGGCACACCCGACGACGTCCGCCGCCGCGTGCGCGAGATCGCCGCGCTGCACCGCGACCACGGTGCCCGCGTCATGATCGCCCCCACCCACGTCCTCGAACCCGACGTCCCCTTCGAAAACATCCTCGCCCTCGTCGACGAGGTGAAATCGATCCGGTTCGACTGAAGTCGCAAGGTAGGGCGGGATCGCCTGATCCCCCGGCGCCATTTGGTGTTTATTGGCGGACGAGAAGATTAAGGTGGACCGGCACGTCCCTGTGCCGGTCTTCGCTTCTGGCGCGCAGCGGGACCTGCCCGCCCACCCAAGACAGTTAAGTCCAAAAGCTACCAGCAGCTGATAGTGCGAATGTCTTGGTCGAGGTGGAGCGCGTTGCCCTCAACGCGCTTGAGCGGCTTGAGGACAAGCCGCTCCACCAACAGCCAACCGCATGATCCCGTCGCGCAACCGCTCACGCACCGCGGGCTTCACCGCCGCCCGCAAATCCACGCCGTAATCCGCGGCAATCGATGCACGCATCTCCGCCGCCTTCACCAGCACCGGATGATCCTGCAGCGCAAACGCCACCAGTTCCCGCCGGTGCGCTTCCAGCCACGCAGGCTTAACCAGCGGCGAAAGATTGCCGTAAAGCCACGCGTCAGCCGGGGCGAAGAACCGCTTGAACGCGTGCAAATAAGCGTAGCGGTGAAATTCCCGCCGTAGCACCACGATGCCGTTGTCATGCGGCGCCGCCATGAAACCCGCGTTGCGCAGGAGCGAGTTGATGTCGCGAAACGTGTAGTAATACAGACCGAGATCCGATTCGCGCGGCCCCTGCTTTCGCGGCGGGTATTTGTTGATCAGGCCGTCGGTGGTGGTGAACGCATCAAGACGAAACGTTCCGCCCGACTCCAGCACCTCAAAGTCAAACGTCCGCACGTCTTCGTAATCCATCCCCGCGCCGCGTTCGTAGAGCGCAATGACCACGGGAAACTTCGTGCCGCCGGTCTGGCCGAAATGCGCGCTCGAAAACAGCAGCCCGCGCCGCAGGCGGTAATGCGCGGCGAATTCCTTCAGCCGCCGGAAATTCGTGCGCTTGATCAAATACGACAGCGGATGCAACACACACACCACGTCGGCGCGCAACCGCGCATACGAACGCAGAAACGACACGCCGAGATCGCGGTCCTGCAAATCGGCATCCGCCTCGTTCCGGCCCTTGCGGCCGTTGCGAAACTCCGAGGTGGTGTCGTTGTAGGGCGGATTGCCGACCACGATCAGCGTATCCGCTTCACCGATGCGATAGCGTGCGCGGGTCGGCTCCCGCAACGAGTTGCCATGAAAAACTGCATCCACCGGCAGCACCTCGCGCAGCCGCGCGACCGCCCCGTCGTCGATGTCGGCCGCCCGCACCTCGCCGTTCAGCCCCTGCACGAACGCACCGTAGCCGGCCGCCGGATCAAACACCACCGACCGCGCCCCGGCCCGCCCGACATACGGCGCGATCAGGTCATGCACCCGCGCGACCAGATCATCCGGCGTGTAATACGCCCCGAGCTTCACCCGGTCGTCGCGGTCGAGGTGGGTGCAAATGTCGGTCATGCGTCCATCCGTTATGCGAGCAGGCGCAGTTTCCAGTCGGGCAACCCTACCTCCCCAATCCCGCCTTGAGGATGTCGAGCGTGCCGGCGCCGGCGGAGGTGGACATCAGGTAAACGCCCGCCCAGCCCTCGCTTACGATTTCGCGGATCTGCGCGGCCGCGAGTTCCTGGCCCAGTTTGTTCTGGTCGGCCACGTCGGCATACGCCGCGAAGCGCTGCAACATGGCATCCGGCACGACCACCCCGGGCACCTGCGCCATGCGGCGCGCATGTTCGAGATTCGAGAGCACCATCACGCCGACCAGAAACGCGCAACGGTCGCGCAGCGGTTCCAGCGCGGCCAACGGCTCGGAACGGAACGCAGGCTGCGTCATGATGTAGTCCGCGCCGTGGTCGATTTTGCGCCGCAGCCGGTCGAGTTCGCGCGGCAGATCCGGCGCCTCGGGTTCCACGCCGCTGCCGATCGTGAAATGCATGCGCGGGTCGGCGTGGCGGCCGAGCGGCGCGCCGCCAAAATCCACGCCAGCGTTGAGGCACGTGTGCGTCAGCCGGATCATCGCCACCGAATCGAGATCGAACACCGCCGTCGAACGCGGATACGTCGGCGACATTTTCGGCGGATCGCCCGTGACGAAGAGCACGTTGTGAATGCGGTTCGCATGGTAGCCGAGCAGCCGGCTTTGCACGCCCATGACGTTGAGATCGCGGCCGGTGAAATGCGGGATGAACTCAACCGCATCGCCCGTCTCCGCCGTCCACCTGAGCCGTGTGCGCACCAGCTGGATGAAATCACCCGGCGGGATCAGCGGGATGCCGCGCGAGCCGTCGGTGAAATCCACCGCATCGACCAGTCCGCTGGCCGCGAGTTGGGCGACGAGCTCGACCTTGCGCCGCACCACGGCGTCGTCGGTGCCGCGCGGCGGCATGGCCTCAACGCTGACCACAAATTCGCCCGCCTTGAGTTTGCGCGAGAACCGGCCGTTGTCCGCCTTCTCGGCCTCACCACATGGCGCCAGTGTGGCCGCCCGGGCCGCGGTGGTGATACCCGCCCCCGCCCCACGCGTGGCCAGATAGTTGCGCATCTCCGCGATGTGCGGCGGATGCATTTCGCAACACCCGCCGAGCAGGCGCACGCCGCGGTCGGCCAGGCTGCGCGCGAGTTTGCCCGCCGCCTCCGGGTTGACCGTGGTCATGAACCGGTTGCCGACGCGTTGGAAACCGCCGGCGTTGGGCATCGCCGCGAGCAGGATCCGGCCCGCGCGCACGGGCTCGGTGTCGGCCACCGCTTCCACAAACGCCGTCGCGTCCCATGGCGCGCAGCAGTTCACACCCGCCACCGCGACGCCAAGGTCGGCCATGTGCCGGACAAAATCCTTCGGGTCGTTCTCCGGCACACGCACCTTGTCGTCGGGCCGCAACGCGAGATTGGCGATGATCGGCGGCGCGCCGGGCCGCGATTTGATCAACGCGATCAGCAGTTCCAATTGCTTCAGCGAACCGAAGGTCTCGAGCAGCAGCGCATCGGCCCCGGCGGCGATCAGCGCGTCCACCTGCGCATGATACGCGTCAGCCACCGCCAGCGCGGTGTCGAGTTCCTCGGCCGTCGGCCCCATCGAACCCAGCACGAAAACCGGCTCCGCCGGTTGCGCCGCCGTGATCTCTTCGCGCACCAGCCGCACGCCCGCGCGGTTGATTTCGTCCACCCGGTCCTGCAGGCCGAACTGCCGCAACTGCGCGAAGTTGGCGCCAAAGGTGTTGGTTTTCAGTCCGCGCGCGCCCGCCGCGAGGTAGTCACGGTGCACCTGCCGCACCAACTCGGGGCGGTCGAGGTTGAAGGCTTCGTAAACATGGTTCGCCTCGGAGAGACGGCCGGTGAGTGTGAACAAATAGGACCCCATCGCCCCGTCGGACAGGAGCGGACGCGACGACAAAGCGGCCAGAAAATCAGACATGGCCGCAGACCCTGCCAGCCCGCGCCCGGCGTGTCAAAGGCGCGGTCGGGACGGAGCGTCAGGCGGGGTATACTGATAGCGGACCGCAGGTGAACGATGCGCGCTCAGCGGATTTCCACCAGCCGCCGTCCTTGACCCAACAGCGCGACAACCTGTGGAACCTGAGGGATAAACCACGCGCGAAGTGCTTCATTCGAGGTATTGCCCACGCGCAGCCATACAACACCGGGACCGGCCTCGGTGGCCTGCACCCGCAGGGCAAAATCTTCGTCCTTGGTCACGATGACATAACCGTTGGCCCCGGCGTAGCGCCAGATCGCGTTATCCCCGGCTTCGCGCAGTCCGATCTCACGTACCGCCTGAGCTTCATATCCGGCTTCGGCCAACCAGTGCACAAGCGCCGGCGGCAATTGCGCATCGATCAGAAACTTCACCGGCTGGCCACAAGCACGGGGTGATCGAGCTGGGCGGCGGCATAGGCCAGACTCGCCTTGATATCCTCCGCCTCAAGATCGGGGTAATCTTGGAGAATCACATTCTCGGGCACCCCCGCCGCCACGAGATCGAGCACGTCCTTGACCCGGATACGCATGCCCCGAATGCAGGGCCTACCACCGCATTGGTTGGGGTTGAAGGTGATCCGCTCCATGTAATTCATGTCGTCACCTTAACCAACGTCCTGCCTTCCGCAAGGTCCCAAATCCATGGCGCAATCCCTGATGAGGCAGGCCGCTGGAATACTACAGGACCAGCTGAAAGATCGGCCTGGTTCTCGCCGGCGATGCGTCGCCTGACGTTTTCCCACGAGTCACCCGGGGACGGATCCGCCGTGTAGCGATCCGCATCCTCCGCCAGCACCTTGTTATGCCAGGCGGGCGGCTCCACGGCATTGGACTCCCGTGCAATCTGATTCCACAACTCTTCAACCAGCAGGAGTTTCTCTGCCGGAGAAAGTCGTTCGATTTCGGCGGCAAGTGTGGCGTTCACGGCCAGGCCCATGGCTGGTTCTGGGAGTGCAGGCAAGAGTGCAACGCACCCACCAAGGGCCGAGTTTATGCCGTGCACACGGTGGCGGTGAATCCGATTCCGCTCCAGGGCCCCGGCCTCCCCCTTCAAATCGCCGGCGATGATTCAGGCCTGCCGTCGCCGCCCACGTAATTGCACACGCGCCATGCGTGGTAGCCCACGCGATCGAGCCAGCGCATCGCGTCCAGGGTTTCCAACGCGTGGTTCGGTCCGCCCTGCCCGTCCGCCGTCTGTCGCAGCACGGCGGGCCGCTCCGTCCGCCGTTGCCCGGCCAAAGCCGCCGCCGCCCGTTCCACCTGCGCCAGCCAATCCGCCGGGGCGCGACCCGCCAGACCGGCCGCGCCCAGTTCCAAGATTTCGACCACCTGCCGCACCATCGGCCGCACGCGCTCCGCAGACAGGACCTGCAACACGTTGCCGGCGGGTTGCAGGCGGGACTGCAGCCGCGTGAGATGGTCGATCGCGTGCAGCTGCGCCACCCGTGAGGCCGAGGGCGGTTCGTCCTCATTGACGGCCGGGATCTTGGCGAAAAATTCCTGCGTGCGGTCGAGGGCCTGCCGGATCTGCGCGGCGCGCAACTCCTCCGGCGCGCCCGCTTTGCCGTCGAGAGCCATGCGCACGACCGTGAACATTTCCACGGCCGTCTCGGCCAGCGCCCGGCGGGTCGCCTCCAGCGCCACCGTGGGCGCGTGCAGCAGCGAATCATCCAGATGCCGGGTCAGGGCCGGTTCGCGCTCCGGCAGCCGCCGTTCGATCCAGCGGGAGAACGGCCGCGCGGCGGGCAGAAAAATCACCACGCCCAGCAGGATGAACGCCGTGTGAAACGCGGCCAGGCTCGTCGCGCCCGCGTCCAGGCCGAGATGCGTTTGCGCCAGCCCGATGAGTCCGAGGAACAACGGCAGCAGCACCACGGCGATCACACCCGTGGCGAGATTGAACAGGATGTGGGCCAGGGCGGTGCGCTTGGCCGGGGTGCTTCCACCGATGGCCGCCAGCGCGCCCGTCACCGTCGTGCCCACCGCCGCGCCGATCACCAGCGACGCCGCCTGCTCAAAGTTGATCGCCCCGGTGTGCAGCGCCGTCAGCGTCGTCGCCACCGCCGCGCTCGAGGACTGCATGACAATCGTCATTACCAGGCCGATGAGCATGGCGATCGTGTGCCCCGCCAACCCGCCGGCCGGCAGTTGCGCGAGATTGAACACGCCCGCGAAGCCCTGCATGCCCGCCTGCAGGGTTTCGATGCCGATGAAGATCAGGCCGAAGCCCGCCAGCGCCAGCCCGAGCGATTTCATGCGGCCGTGCGCCAGCAGTTTCATGAACGCGCCCGCGCCCACCAGGGGCAGCGCATAAAACCCCAGGCTGACTTTCAGGCCCAGCACGGCCACGATCCAGCCCGTGCCCGTCGTGCCCAGGCTCGCGCCCATCACCACGCCCACCGTCTGCGGAAACGCGAGCAGGCCCGCGCTCACGAAACCGATCACCGCCACCGTGGTCGCGCTGGACGATTGCACCAGCAGCGTGACGAGCGTGCCCGAGCCGAAGGCCTTCAGCGGCGTGCCGGTGAACCGCACCAACGCCCGGCGCAACGCCTCGCCGGCGTAGGCCTTGAGCCCGTCGGTCAGCAGCGCCATGCCCAGCAGAAACAGGCCGATGCCGCCGGCCAGCTTGAAGATCATCTCGGTCATGATGTCACGGTAGGTTGCCTGATCACGCCCCGGTTATGACCGGCACCTGTGCACACTGCACGCGCATATGATTGCCCACCTTTCCAGATTCAGGGCCTCGCTGGAAATGAACGATGTGCGTGTAGAACCTTCCAAATGCCATCCACCCGCTTAAGAATCACCGACTGCGCGAACGAAGTGGCGAACGCACGCCCGTCATCCAATTCAATTTGGCTTTGGCCATCCGAAACAACCAAGGCGAGGTCTTTGGCCAACATGGTGACGTGCTCCTGCCCCAATATGTATTTAACCTTCCGCACACCGACATAACCCTCCCGGGTACTTTCAAGCGCTTTCTCACGGGTAAGCAGCACCCGACCGTTCTGGACCAGAGCGCCCCGGTCATTGTCCATCACGTGGTCATAAACCGCATCAACATCAAGTTTCTCGGCGGCCACTTCAATTGCGCGCAGACACTCGACGACTTCGTTTTCCGGCGCCCTATTTGCTTCACCTCCGCCAGATCCAAAGATCGGCAGTGTAAATGTCGCGATCAACCCAAAGGAAACGAGCGTGAGGCAACCGGTGGTTTTCATAGGTATTCTTGGCTAACGCTCAGCTCTAGCTCAGCCGCGCGGGGCGGGCGAGGATGGAGTTTCGGTTGCGGGTGAATCGGTCATCGGCGGGCAGTCCTCAGTGTTGTGCTAATACGTCTTGTTCGCCTCTTTGTTGTAGTGCCGGAGGACATCCCCGGTTCATCCCCGCCCAATCAGCTTCCGGGCTTGACAAGGTTCCCATTATGGGAACCTTGGGTTCGTTCCCATGCGGGTCATTTCGCGCAAGACATTGAAGGATTTTTGGGCGAAGCATGCCGGCGCCAGACCTGCGCTGCAGGCCTGGTTTCATGAAGCCAGGTCCGCACACTGGAAATCCTTCGCCGCCATCAAGGCCCGTTACCGTTCCGCCGACGTCCTGCCGGGCAACCGGGTCGTCTTCAACCTCAAGGGCAACACCTACCGTCTCGTCGTTCACATCCACTACAACACCGGCATCGTCTTCATTCGTTTTGTCGGCACTCATGCCGCCTACGACAAAATCGACGCCACGACCATCTGACTTTTCCGATGAAACCCAAAGTCCTCAAAACCGCCCGTGACCATCGGGCCGCCCTGGCCCACCTCGAAGGGTTGATGCACCGGTCCGATCCCGACGAGGCCGAGCTGGAACTCTGGTCCCTGCTGGTCGAGAAATACGAGGAGGAGCACTTTCCCATCGGGGCTCCCGATCCCATCGAGGCCATCCGTTTTCGCATGGAGCAGGAGGAGCTCACACCCACCGATCTGCAACCTTACCTCCGGAGCAAGAGCAAGGTTTCCGAGGTCATGAACCGGAAGCGCCCGCTCAGCCTGAGCATGATCCGCGCCTTGCACCAGGGGTTGAAGATTCCCGCCGAGGTGCTGGTGCAGGAACCCGCCGCCGCCTACCACGTCACGCCGAGGAAAGTCCGCAAACAGACCACGACCCGCAAAGCCGGATAACCGCAGGAGCCCAAGAAGGCGGGCGGGGCCAATTGACGCTCGCGCAATGGACTGACTTGGGGTGGAACGCATTGCTCTCAATGTGTTGGCGGTTCTCCCGTGAAAACCAGCGCCTTGAGGACAAGTCGCTCCACCTTCTGCTGTCAGTCCATTGGGCGAACCTTTATAAACGGCCTGCGGTGTTTCAAACCCCCATTGGGAATGGTTCTTTCCGTTTGGTCCAACGATCAGCATCAGCGGCGGCGTGCTGCTGTTGGTCGTCGGCCCCGGACATTCGTCTGTCATGCGTCCCCGGTCTGGTCCCGGTCCGCGACCGGCCCGACTGCCTCGAATGCGGCACTGCCCGTAAGGCCGCTCGAGACATCCAGTATCACGTGCAGCGCGATCGGCACCCAGAGTGTTCCCGTGACCAGATACGCCACGCCCAGAACCACACCCGCAATCGTCGCCCGCAGCACCCCGTCTTTCCACCCGAGGTACCGATGCGCCAGCCCAAAGACAATCGCGGCAAGGAGCACCGCGGCCACCCCCGGCAGCAACAGGTTCAAGTACCAGATCAGGAATCCCCGGTAGAGAACTTCCTCACAAAGACCGGCCGTGAGGCTCAAGCCCATCCACAGCCGCCGTTCGTGCCGGTCGCGGGGCACCATCAGCCCTGCGACACCGCCGAACTGTTTCAGCACCTGGGCCCGCGCTTCAGCCGAAGACCGAACCGTCGCCACCTGACGTCCCAGAATGATCGCCAGCCCGACGGTCACCAGTGCTCCGATCCAAAACGCCCAACCACTTGGGACGCCGAGGCCAACAGCTGTTGCCGCCCGCCCCGACCACAGCCACCACGAGAGGACGGCCAACGTCAGCACCCACAGCTCGATCATCCCTTGACGATACAAGCGAACGCGGGCGCAGGCCCCGCCCGCCTGCAACCGGGGCAGAAGCCGTCGATACCAATCGAGCGTAAAACAGAGCGGGTACGCCACCCCGATCAGCACGACCAGCAGATGATCAACCAGACTCAGCATCATGCTTCAACCTGTCTCACCCATCAATCGTAGGCGATGAGACCCGCGCGGGCGAGCGCGCAGTGTGCCCCTCTGAATACCACGCCACGCCGAGGTCAGTCCTGCGACTTAACCAGACGTTTGCGCACCACGTCGGCTGCTGAAGATCGGGCCATGCTGTCGAGTCAAAGGGTAAAGCGTGCCCCGTTTTCAGGCTCCTCGCGTTGTCTCTTGACGGCTGGTTGATCCCTCAAAGTTCGGCTTTTTTTCCGATAGTACTTCGATGGCCTTTTCATGCTCCGCGAGCACCTCTCGGAAACCGATCCGCTCCCACGAGATCATCGCCGCGAGGCATAGCAGGCAAATGAACAGTATGTCGCCTCTCACCAACGGCCAGCCATCGCGAATAATTGCAGCTACGAGAAAGACGGCTGCCATAGCAAGAAAGACGAAATGCGTGCGGCGCGCTTCCGGCCAGCTCAGCTGATATTTGACCCAACGGTGTGCCAGTGAGGAGTTCGATTTTTTCATGATGTAATCTTTGCCTGACGTTCAAGATGAGCCTCGCCGCTGGCTGTGGTGCTTAGAGTTCGGCCCTACAGTACTCATTAGCTAGAGGGACTTGAGGATCAGAGAACCAGCATTGATGGCGAACCAAGCTGTCGCGACCAAATGCGCGATCAACCCGATCATAAACGCAGGAGCGATATGTCGCTGCCGTGATGGTGTTCTTGAAAATAAGAGCGACGCTCCAACGAGAACGATAAGAAACACGCCTGAGCCGATAAATATCGTACGAGAAAGTGTGACCAGATCAGACACCTCATCGACAAGCGGCTTGATGGCGAAGTAGCCGCCAAGAGAAAATGTGAAAAACACGGCGGCGAACGTGGCCTGAAGCCTCGGGCGATGGAATCCTTTCGGAACGATGTCTCTAGATGCACGCATTCGATTTTTTCAAACGTCAAAGATGAACCATGGAAGTGAATGTCATAGGACCTGCGTCAGCAGGGACTGTGACATTCACCGGAATTGGCTCCATCGCTCAGAGATCGGCTCTTTCTTCGTTTTCATTTCTCCACCCTCCGAACGGCCGGGTGCCGCCCCTTCTCGGTGGCGAGGACCGCTACGCCGCACTCTGGGCAGAATTGCGCCGCCGCTTTATCCGTCGACACGAGAAGCAACTCATCGCCGCCGGATTCTTTCTTCATCCAAAGATCGGCCCAGCCGAGCCCGAACGCTACAAGGTCGGAAGCCGACTTCTTGAAGTACGCTTCGCCGCCGACCATCGAACTATCGCAATTGGGGCACTTCATATTCTACCGATCGATTCAGATCAGCCACGCGGGCCGCGCGAGGATGGAGTTTCGGATGTGATGAATCACCCGAAGACGGACGGCTGCCCGCGTTGCGCAGTTCAGGCTGGTTGGATAATCTGCGGACTACCAAACGTGAATCACGCTCAGCGACCACCACAACATGGTCTCCTGGATCGAGAAGTCCATCTTCAGAACGCGCTTCCCGGTGCTGACCACCGATCTCCACGATACCTGTAGGACACATCTTTGTCACGGCAGTCGCATGGGCGCCCAGTGGACTGCAACGTTCTGGCTCAGTATGTTTTCCTTTATTCATCCCTTCAATGCGAAGGCGCGCCCGCTCTCGCAGTTCGAGCTGATAAAGGGGAAGGGCTAATGGCCACAGAAGCCACGCAATCCAGCCGAGTGGATCGGCCAGCACCAAAAACGGAATCAGGATATCATCTTTCTCGGCTTTGCTTCGCGACAGCGACCAGAAGAACGCAATGGCCCCGACAAGCAGATATATGCCGATAAAGATCATTCTGCGTGAAAGCTTAATGATACTCCGCACGAGGGCGAGCGGAGATTGAGCCCTTCCGGATTAATGGTGATGCTGCGTGGAGGAGGCTCATGCGAATCACGTTCTGCTCCGGCGCGTTGGCACCGGCAGCGGCTCTTTCTTCAAGCTGGGCTGTAGCGATGTCCTCTTCATGACTCTCGCCGCCACGGCAAAGAGCACGCCTAGTGCTGCGGCGACATAAATGTAGGGTTCCAATTCAGGGATGCCGACTTGGTCATCCCAAACGCGATAGCCCTTGATGAAGTATGTACCTGCTTCCAAATCGAGGGTGCGTATCCAAAGCAAGACCGCCGTAACGAAAGACAGCATAGACAGGACGATGAGAATTCCGCGAAAATCGTGCCGATCGAGATACATTGGTCTACTGTCAATCGTCAGCTGTCAGTCATGGCGGGGCCAGCCCTGTCGTTTTCTGTGCTAGCCGGATCAGCCTTCTTGTAGAACTTCGTCCAGAACGGCATGAAGGCGAAGTAGGCCAGTGCGACAGCGTTCACCGGGATGAGGTAGAGCCACGCATAATTCCAATCGGGATTGCCGACGCTGCGGTAATACCCGACTGCAAGCCATACGCACACGGCACAGAATACCTGCAATGCGAAACCAGCGAGCATCTCCGTCTTAAACCGACGCTCTTCCTTTCGCGTGAACAAGAAATACGAAGGGCAGACAAGCAGGCCGCTGAAATACAGCACACACATGAGCAGCAGGCCGAGCGCTACTTCAAAATTTGATGCCAGTTGCATGACTCTTCTGCAGATCGATTCAGCTCAGCCACGCGGGCCGAGCGAGGATGAAGTTTCGGATGCGGGTGAATCGTCCGAAGGCGGACGGCTGCCCCCGTTGTGCTGTGGCGGCTGGATCGGCTCTTCGGGTTCAACACGACCAACTTGGATTTGCCACTCAGCGAAAGCCTTGGCTGCCGCAGGGACATCACTCTCATCGACAAACAGAGTGACTAGACGTCGCTCGTAGTATCCTTGGAAGTTCTCTCCAGGCGCACCCGTGTCAAATAATGGGATGTATCCTATCCCGTGAGCATCGAAGTGAGAACTAAGGCTCTTGAATTCAGGGATTGTGAATAGACCAACAACTCGGCGCCTGTCGTCTACATTCTCCGACGGGGTCTTCGGCGGCTGAGGCGGCGCAGAAGTCGAATTCCTCTGCGCTACCCTTACAGTGCGTGCCAAGCGATCAAAGAAACCGGTGAATCTCATTTCCTCTGCCAATCGTCAAAGATGAGCCACGACGGGAACTGGCGCGGAGCGTGCGTCAGCACGATCCGTGACAGGTCCCGGCGTTGGCTCTGACGCCTTGTTCGGCTTTTTCTTCATTTGAAGACGCGGCGTCCGAGAAGTGTGAGCGCAACCGTCCGACGGAAGACATGATCGACCTTCAACTCCAGACTGGCGCGCCCAAAGATGTCGTGGATGCCGCCGTAACGCAGTAGATGCTCGCGGTAATGATCACTCAACGCCTGTAACTCAGACCTAACCTCTTTCTTCATCGGCTTCAGCCTGTATGCCTGATGCAGCGCATCCGCACCAAGGACCAGATCGTGGCCCAGTGGCTTCCGAAGCCGGGGACGATACTTGTCGTAGTCGCGAGCGAGCAGCAGCACCTTCTGAACGACTTCGAGCCCCTGCGCGAGGAGGTGGAGCACCACATCATGAAACCCGCCTTTGTCCTTCAGCAAAACTGAGGCAGCCACGAAATGCGTTCCTTTGTGAAACATCGCGTGCGCAACCATCTTCTTGCCATGCGGCGCGAGCTTACCGGGTCCAAGCTTTACGTGAACGACTGCCATGCTTTGCCGAACAGTGTTATTCAGCCTCAGCGTAAAGCCTAAGTTGGAGGCGGTTCATGGGTGCCAAGTAACGCGATAAGTCCCTATAAATCAACAGCCGATATTCAATCTTAGGCTTTTGCAGGTTGCACGTTACACCGGCAAAAGCCTAAGTTGGCACAACCCCGCCCCGCGTCATGCCCGCCGACCCGGTATCATAAAGAATGTCTTTATTAAAACCGCGTTGAACGAAGGGGTGAAGGTCGTATGTGCCCGCGAGAGTATCACGTTTATCAATTACCTGTGTGTATTCGTTGAAATCTGTGATTCAAAGGCATGAATCCGGCGGTGGCGCGGCCCCTCCTTCGGCAGGCCGACGTAGGGCAGGCCCCGAGCAGCTGGCTACGCTGCGGCCTTACGTGCGTCGATGCTGGTGCCCGGCCAACGGCCGGGCCTACAGCGGGGCCTCTCACTCCGCCGGGCGTTCCGCCGGGCGGCAGAGCAGCGCGAGGATCAGGCCGACGGTCAGCAGCGTGGCGCCGAAGGCGAAGGCATAGCCGGAGGCGTGTGCGCCCTGCGTGTCCTTCAACCACGCCACCATCTGCGGGCCGACGATGCCGCCGGCGGACCACGCGGTGAGCACGCCGCCGTAGAGCACCGGCATGAGCCGCGGACCAAAGGTGTTGAGGATGAACGAGGGCATCACCCCGAAGCCGCCGCCGTAGCAAAGCAGCACGTAACAAACGAGCGCGCCGAACAGCCACACGTTGCCGGTGAAGACCAGCGCGACAAACGCCAGCGCCTGCGTGGCCAGCATCACGCGGAAGGTGTGCAACTGGCCGAGCCGGTCGGACAGCGCGCCCCAGGCAAATCGCCCGAGGCCGTTGAACACGGAGCTGACGGCAATGAGCGTCGCACCGGCGCCGGCCAGCGCGGCCGGCGAGGCCAGCGGATCGGTCGTCCGCAACAGATCCTGCAGCAGCGGTGACTGGAAGCTGATGATCGCGATGCCGGCCACGATGTTGCAGAAAAACAGCAGCCACATGAGGGCGAAACGCCGGGAGAACACGTGCGGCAAGNNCCCACCACGGTGGTCACGGCCGGCGGGTTGCGCATGAACAGCGCCGCCACCAACCCGAGCGCACCGAGCGCGACACCGATGCCGACAAACACCTTGGGCAGGCTGCCGCCAAACAGCGTCATCAACCCCGGGGCGACGACCTTGCTCATGAGCAGCGCGCCGAAACCGAAGCCCATGACGACCATGCCGGTGACGAGGCCCTTCTTATCGGGAAACCACTTGGCCACCGTGGCGACGGGCGTGACGTAACCGAGCCCGAGGCCGATGCCACCGATCACGCCGTAGCCGAGCCACAGCAGCGGCAGCGAATGCAATTGGAGCGCAAGCGCGGCCAGCAGGTAGCCGGCGCCAAAGAGCACGATGCCCGTGACTGCCAGCAGCCGCGGGCCGACCTTGGGCAGCAGCACGCCGCCGACCGCGGCGGCGAGCCCGAGAAACCCGATGGCAAAACTAAACGTCCACGCAACCTGCGTGTGCTGCCAGCCCATGCGCTCAACCAGCGGCTGCTGGAAATAACTCCAGGCGTAAACCGAACCGAGGCAGAGCTGCAGCAGCGTGCCCATGATTGCGATCAGCCAGCGGTTGACCGGCGCGCGGGTGACGGGCAGCGGCAGGACCTGCGTTTCGTCGGCGCGGACCTTGCCGCTGTCGGGCTGCAACCAGCAGACCGGGCGGGCGGCAAAGGCCGCGAGGGCGTGGAGGGGACGGAGCATCAGAACAGCCCGACGATCTGACCCTGGTCGTCCAGGGTGATGGACTCGGCCGCGGGCACCTTGGGCAGGCCGGGCATGG
>DNXB01000047.1 GCA_003506995.1 Verrucomicrobiales bacterium | reverse complement strand
CGAAATCAACCGCGCCCCCGCCAAGACGCAGGCCGCCATGCTCGAAGCCATGCAGGAGCACAAAGTCACCGTCGCCGGCCGCACCTACACGTTGGATTCCCCTTTCTTCGTCCTCGCCACACAGAACCCCATCGAGCANNGCCCAGCTCGACCGCTTCATGTTCATGATCGGCGTCGATTATCCGAGCCGCGATGAGGAAATTGCCATCGCAAAGACAACGACCGGCCAGAGTTTGCCTAGACTGGAGCACATCATGGATGGAGCCAAGGTGTTGGCCTTCCAAGACCTCGTCCGCCGCGTCCCCGTGCCGGATCACATCTACGAATTCGCCGTCGATCTCGCCAGAAAGACGCGTCCTGCGAGTTCTGAGGCTCCCGCATGGCTCAAGCCACTTGTGAGCTGGGGCGCCGGTCCCCGTGCCGTGCAGTATTTGATCCTCGGTGCCAAAGCGAGAGCCGCCTTGAATGGCAGCTACATGGTGCGGCTTGAGGATGTGATGGAAGTGGCGGAGCCGGTGCTGCGTCATCGCGTGATGACCACCTTCACTGCGGAAAGCGATGGCGTGAGCAGCCGCGATGTGGCGAAGCGTTTGGTGGAGGAGCTAGCGAAGGCTTAGCCGCTGCCAAATCGTCCTCGTCCTCCTACTCGANNTCGAACTCGTCCTCGATTCTTCCGCTCCGCAACCGCTCTTCCTCCTCCTCTTACTCCCACTCCTCCTCCCCCGTCCGTTGCCCCCTCTTCCTGCTCCCAGAGCCGTTCGCCGTCCTCCATCTCCACCGCCCTCCGCCATGCCAGCCCTTCGTCAATTCGACCACGAAAAACTCCAGGTTTACCAACTGGAACTCGAATTCATCTCCTGGCTCACCGATCTCTTCTCCGACGTTCAGGCCGCCAAAGTCCCCCGCTTGGCCGAAGTCCTCGACCAACTCGACCGCGCTAGCCTTTCCGCCCTCCTCAACACAGCCGAAGGAAACGGACGAAGAGCCTCGCAACAGCGGGTAAAGTTCTTCGATGATGCTCGTGGCTCTTGCACTGAATGCGCGGCTTGTCTGGATGCGCTTGTGGCCAAGCGTGCGTGCAAAAAGGAGCGGGTGTTTGAAGGGAAAGACATGCTGCTTAGCATCGTGTCCATCCTCAGCGCCTTGATTTCCCGTTTTGAAAAGCCTCAGGCTGTCAACCTGGATCGAACCCGCCGGATGATTCGCCGCCCTGCACGGGAGGAGGAGTAAGAGGAAGAGTAGGAGGAAGAGGAAGATTGCCCAAGCCATGAACACCAATCGCTCCTTCCTCGACCCAGCGGTACTCTCCCGCCTCATGGCTCTGCCGCTGAATGCGCGTCAGGCCATGCTCGGCAACGTCTCCGGCAAGCATCGTAGCCCCGTGCGCGGTTCATCCCTCGAATTCGCCCAATACCGCAAATACGTCCCCGGCGACGACACNNCTCGACTGGCGCACCTGGGGCCGCAGCGACCGCTTTTACATCAAGGAATTCGAGGCCGACACGAATCTGCGCCTCTGCCTGCTCATCGACACCAGCGGCAGCATGAACTTCGGTCCCGCCGGATCTACACGCTTCGATTACGCCAAAAAACTCGCCGGCACGCTCGCCTACATCGCCGCGCAGCAGGGCGATGCCGTCGGTCTGCACTCGCTCGCTGAAAAATCCGTCGAAATCCCCGCCAAACGCGGAGCCTCGCATCTCGGCCTCGTGTTGGATCAAATGGCCGCCATCCAACCTGTCGGTGACACGACGCTGCTCACCGCGTTGCACGACGCCGCCGAAAAAATCCGCCAGCGTGCGCTCGTCGTCATCTTCAGCGACCTTTTCGTCCCGCCCGCCGAACTGAAGTCCGCCATCCAGCACCTTCGCTTCCGCAAGCACGATGTCGCCATCTTCCATCTGCTCGATCAGAAGGAACTCGACTTCGATTTCGACCGCCCCGCCCGCTTCATCGACATGGAAGGCGGCGAAGCCATCCTCGCCGACCCCAGCCTCATCGCCCGCAACTACCGCGAGGCTGTGAGGCAATACATGACCGAAATCGACGACCTCATCCGCACCACCGCCATCGACTACCACCGCGTGAAGCTGCACGAGAAATACGACGACGTCCTCGTGAAGTTCCTGCTGGCTCGGATTCAGAAGAAAGGAGGCCGGTGATGGAAAAGAGCGATTCGGTGGATCAGCGTCCAAAGCAAAAAGCTTCAGGTCTCGAAGGGTTCTGGGCTGCCGAGTTGGGCCTTTGCATCACTTACTTCTGCCTTGGCATTTGGGAACTGCTAAAGGGCTTGGACAATCCAAGACTACTCGGGTGGATCCCAGGCGGCTTGGTTTACATGATTGGCATGCTCGCATGTAGTTGGCTCGTCTGGCTCAGGCGCGACACGCGGCGCAACGCGTTCCTGCACATTTTGCTTTTTGTGCAGCTGGCCGAAGTGACTCAACGTGGCTGTGCTTGGTGGGCAGACGAGAAAGACGCCAACTGGCCAGTGGCCAACAGCGTGCTCGCCATCGCCATCGTGATTCTGGTCGTTTGGGAAGCACGCAGCGCTCGAAAAGCCGCCGCCAGAGAGGCTGATTGTGAACAGAAACTTTTTGAGTCGGACGACACCCCATGACCTTTCTCGTCCCAGCGCTGCTCCTCGCCCTGCCGCTTGCGGCGTTGCCGGTGATCATTCATTTGATCCACCTGTATCGGCGGCGGCAGGTGAAGTGGGCGGCGATGATGTTTCTGCGCATGGCGCAGCGCATGAACAAGGGGCTGTCGCGGCTGCGGCAGATTTTGATCCTCGCGTTTCGTGTGCTGGCGGTGGCAACGATTTTGTTTGTCATCACGCGGCCGATGGCGGGCGGTTTGCTCGGCCTCACGGGCGGCGTGCCAGACACGGTGATCGTGCTGCTGGACCGTTCGGCGAGCATGGAGCAGCAAAACCTTGCCACCGGCAGCAGCAAGCGCAGCGCGGGCCTGGCGAAGCTCTCGCAGGCCTTGCGCGACACGGTGGGCACGCGCTCGAAGCTCGTGCTCATCGAAAACGCGCATCTTCAGCCGCA
>DNXB01000353.1 GCA_003506995.1 Verrucomicrobiales bacterium | reverse complement strand
CGATCTCCCCAGCCTTCGGACATGAAGAGGGAGTTGAACGCGCGGTCGAGGCCGTTGACGCGCACGGACATTGCCATCGTCAGTGCTTTGGTTTCGCCCGCGATGCTGAGGCGCACGCGGTCACTCACATTACGAAACTCCAGCGCCTGCTTCTCCGGCCAGCGACCGGTGGTCCATGACGCGCCGACAATGCTGCCTTCCTCGCCTTGCGCGGCATGATTGCGCAGCGAGCGGGCGGTTTCGTCGTCCTGGAAGTCGAAATGCAGCTTCAAACTCGGATCGGCGTTTAGTTTGGCGCTTTGCGTCTGCCAGCGCTCAAATTGCGAGCGATCCGACAAGGCGGTGCGGGCATTGATTTCGTTCAGCGAGGCAAAGCTCGACGCATTCGCGGCGAGGAGCTGCGATTCGGCTGCGAAGGTCATGGCCTGGCCTTCTTTGAGCGATTTCATCGACTCGGCGGCCTTGTGCAGCTCGACCTCGCCTTTGAAGACGTGGACCTCGGAGCTTGCATCATTCACATCAAGGCCGAACTCGGTGCCGAGATCGACGATGGTGCCTTTCGGCGTGTTGATGCGGAAACCTACGGCCTGCGGCGGCACGTTGGCACTGAGTTTGCCGCGCGTGCAGGTGGCCTCGCCGCTGGAGACCAGTAAAAGCTCGGCGGGGCCTTCGATCAAAACGCGGGCACCTTGGTAAAACTCGATCTGCGCGATGCCGGACTTCCATTTGAGCAAGCCCGGCGAAAGCGGCGTGCCCGGTGTGATCGGGGTGGATTCCCATTCGAGATTCACGCCGCGTGTGAGCACCGCGACGGAGGCGGTGGTCTCTTCCACATCCGATTTCAGCCACGGCAGCACAACCCATGCGCCAAGCAGCGTGATGCAGGCCGCCATTGCCGCCACGCTGGTGACGGTGGCGAAGGTGAAACGACGTTTCGGCAGCAAGGCTGGACGGATGATGTTATTCGCGGCCAAAGGCTTCGTGGCGCGCAGCATCGCGTCCATCTCGAAGTGCTGGATCAGCTTTTCGCCCAGTTCAGGCTGCGCTTTGAGCAACTCATGCAATTGCTCCGCCCCGGCATCGCTGAGCGTGCCTTCGAGGTAATGCTGAATCAAGGTGTCTGAATCAAGCATGCGCGTGGCCTCCCTGGCTCATGGATTGTTGGATGCACTCGCGCAACTTTTCGCGCACGCGTGAAAGCGCCCGGCAGACGGTGTCCGCCTTCATGTTGATCTGCTCCGCGATCTCCGGCGTGCCGACTTCGTTGTAATAATAGAGTTCCACCAGTTCGCGGCTTTTCTCCGGCAGCTTTTGCAGGCAGGAGCGCAGCAAGCCGATCTCATCCTCGTAGCGCGGCGGCTTCTCGCGCTCCTCCGCCAGCAGTCGAATGTGATCCGCGAGCTTTTGCACCACTTCCGGCTGCTGCCGCGTGCGTTCACGCCACAGCCGCATGGCGATGTGGCGCGTCATCGTGGCCAGCAGCGGCCGTGCGTCGTTGCTGAGATCCCATTTCGACTCCTTCGCCATGAATTCGAGAAACACCTGCTGCGTGATGTCATCCATGAGGCCGGGCCATGGGGCGTACTTCAGCGCCACGCCCTTCACAAAATCGTGATGGGAGAGAAAAACCTGGGCGGCGTGGGTTTCGGCAGGATTCATGCGTTTCCACTATCTCACGCGAGAAGGGGAAACCGGACAGGAAAATTCTCCGCCTCCAAGATGGCCGGTTTATTTCCCGACCGCCCGTTTCAGCTCGTGCTGGGCCTTGTTGAAGTTCGTCACGGACTGCACGCGGCTTTGGCGGGCGCGGGTGAGTTCCTCCCGTGCCAGCAAGTATTCCAACACCACGCCCAATTGGCTGGCCTGGCGTTCTTTGGCGAGTTTCACCATTTCTTCGGCGGCGGTGACGGCCTCGTCGTTGATGGCGATCTGATCATGTGCGCTTTGGGCCTTGGCCGCAGCTTCGACGACCTCGCGGCCGATGGCGGCCTTGATCTGGCCGGTTTGGAGCTGGGTGGCTTCCTCGCGGCTGTTGGCGATGACCTGGCGCTGTCGGTCAAACAGGCCGCCGGGGCCGATTTTCCAGCCGAGGCCGATGTACATGTCCTGGGTGTCGTCAAAGCTGCCCATCTGGCCGTTGAAGCCGCCACCGAGACCGCCAAAGCTGTATCCAGCCTGCACACTGGGAATCAGCGGGGCGATGCGGGCGCGATCACGCTCAAGCTGGGCGGCGGTGCTGACGGCGGAGGCCGCTTTCATCTCCGGGCGGTTCTGCGCGGCCTGGGAAAGCAGCGTGGCGACGCCGGTTTTGCCGTTGAGGCGCACGGGCACGAGATCGGCCTTCGCGGGGCGGAGTTCGGTCTGCGGCGGCAGGCGCAGCGTTTCAGAGAGCGCGGCGGCGGCGAGATCGCGCTTCTCTTGCTCCTGACGAATCGCGAGCTTGGCGCGAGAGACCTGCGTTTTGACGCGGAGCAAATCCGCACGAAATGCCGTGCCTGCGGTGACGGCTCCTGCGAGCTGATTTTCGTAATCCTGCGTGAGACGCAGGTCGTCCTCAATGATGGCGACGCTGGCCTCATTGGCGAGAAGGTCATAATAACGGCCTGTGGCCTGCGTGACGATGTCGCGCCGGGATTTTTCGGCAAGCTGCTCGGCGGCGAGGGCCTTCTGCTTGGCGGCGAGGGCGGCGTAATAGATCTCGCCCGGCGCCCAGTCGATCAGGACGGAGGGACCGACGGTGTACTGCTGCTTGCTGGCATCAAAGATGGCTCCAGCCACATCCTGGATGTTGCCGTCGTGCCGCTTGTAACCGACGCCGAGGTTCAGGCTGGGCCAGAACCGCTGCCACGCCAGCTTCGACTCCGCGAGGGTCTCGGTGTGCTTCACGCGGGCGAGTTGGATTTCGTCGTTGTTGGCTCCGGCGAGCTTCATGACGGTCGGGAGATCGACGTGGGCGGGGGCGGCGGCGGTGAACGATGCAGCCAAAATGAAAGCCAGGGACGCCGCCGAATGGCGAAGCCAGAATGACGAATGACTAATGAATGACGAAGCTCGAATGACGAAGGACATGGCGTGGAGTGTTTGAATTCGGATTTCGGTATTGGGGCTTATTTCGTCATTCCTCATTCTGGTTTCGTCATTGTTTGACGGTGACGGGCTGCTTGTCGGTGAGGGTGCCGGTGCCCGGCAGCAGGATGATGTCCTCTGCCTTCAACTCCGGCACTTCGACGTTCACGCCGTCGTTGAAGCCGGGTTTGATGGCGGTCTTGATGGCCTGGCCGTTGACGTGTTTGAAGACGAAGCTGTTGGCCTTCTCCTTCACCAGACCAGCGACAGGGATGATGGTGGCGTTGTCATGTTGCTCGACGGCGAGGCGCGCGGTGGCGAACATGCCGGGGCGGAGCTTGCCATCGTCGTTTTTGAAGTCGGCCTCAATGAGCATGGTGCGCGTGGCGGAGTCGAGCGTTCCGGCGATGCGGGTGATCGTGCCTTTGACGATTGCGCCGCCGAGGGCATCCACTTTGGCCTCGACCTGCTGGCCGACTTTGAGCAGGGCGGTTTCGATCTCGATGACGGGCACTTGAAGACGCAGGGTGGAGACATCGGTGAGCTGGAGCAAGGTGTCGCCTCCTGCGGCAGCGAACGCGCCGGGATCGACGCGGCGGTCGGTGATGGTGCCGGCAAAGGGCGCTTTGATCTGCGCGAGGTCGATGAGCGCGTTGGTGCGCTCCATGCCGGCCTTGGCGATGGCGAGCTTGGCTTCGGCATCATCGACGGACTGGGGCAGGATGAGGTCGGGCGACTTGGCGCGTGCCTCGTGGAGGCGTTTCACCTCGATCTCGGCGGCGGCGACTTCGGCGCGATGACCGATGAGGTCGGCCTTGAGTTCGGGGACTTCGATTTGAATGAGCTGCTGCTGTGGGGTGACGACATCGCCCTTATCGACGGTGATTTTCTCGATGTAACCGGCCACACGCGCTTTCAAATCGACCTGCTGCCATGGGGCGAAACTGGCGGGCAGGCTGATCCAGCGGTGGATGGTGCCCTTCTGCGGCTTCGTGGCAGGAAGGTCGAGCGCGAGGGCGCTGGTGGTGAGGAGGGTGAAAAGGAGGAAGGATTTCATGAAGGCGGTCAGACGGAGGTGTGGGAAAAGGGATTGGAAAGCTGCGTGGGGGAGGTTAATCTTGGCGGCATGACAGTCACACAACCCATGCCCAAAAATCTGCGTGAGCAACTGGTGGACTCCATCTCCTCCATGTCGGAAGAGCAGTTGCTTGAAGTGCGTAACGCGATCTTGGATGTGGAGATTGAGCGCTTGCGGAAAGAAATGTCGGAACAGGCGGAGCAGGAGCAGGCGGAAGGCAAGTGGGACAACCTGCCTGAGGTGATTCGCGCGTATCGTGACCGAAAAAAGGCTGAGCGCCAGGCATCATGACGGTGTGTCTTGACACGAATGTGATGCTTCAGGCTCGCGCCCGGTCGCATCGTTTCGGTGTTTTGCTGGACAGCTACCAGTTCGGCAAAATATCGTTGGCCGTGTCGTCGCGCATTATGCTGGAATACGAGGAAATTCTGACGGCCAAAGCCGGGCAACGCAATTGGCGCAATCTCCATTTGTTCATTCGGATGGTTGACCGCAGGCGCCGCAATCTGATTGTCATAGATCCTTGGTTTGAATTCGGTGTGATTGCTCAGGATACTGACGACAATGCCTTCACCGACTGCGCCATCGCCGCGCACGCGGACTACGTCATCACCGAAGACCGCCACTTCGCCCCGCTGGCGAACGCAGGTTACAAACCGCAGCCGATCACGCCGGACGAGTTCATCGCTCGGTATCGCGGTGTGCATGTTTGAGTGAGTCAGGCGCATCGAAATCATTCCTCAGTGGCGGTGGGACGATGATGGAGAACCGGCGTCATGCCTTCAAACAGCGCGCTCTCCTCGTCATCAGGATCGAGCGAGGCGGAGGTGGCCTTCTTGCTGGCGAGCATGGCGAAGACGGCGGGCAGGATGAACAGCGTGGCGACCGTGGCGAGCGCGAGACCGCCGACGACGGCGCGGCCGAGCGGCGCGGTTTGATCTCCGGCATCGCCGAGTCCGAGGGCGAGCGGCATCATGCCGGCGATCATGGCGAAGCTGGTCATCAAGATGGGTCGCAACCGGCTGACAGCGCCCTCGATGGCAGCGGCGCGGCGGTCGCCCTTCGTGGCCAGGCGGGCGCGGTCGGCAAAGGTGACGAGCAGGATCGCGTTCGCCACGGCAACACCCACGGCCATGATCGCGCCCATGGCGGACTGGATGTTGATGGTGGTGCCGGTGAAGAACAGCGCGAGCACCACCCCGGCGAGCACGGCGGGCATGGTGGAGACGACGACAATGGCGAGACGCAGCGACTGGAAGTTTGCGCAGAGCAGCAGGAAAATCACGACGATGGCGATGACGAGTCCGTTGCCGAAGCCGGTATAAAGCTGCTCGTAAGGCACGACCTGGCCGCGGATGTCCACCTTGGTTTTTCCATCGGGCGCGGGGCCGACCTCGGCGATGGCCTTGCGCACGGCCTTGATGGCGCTGCCAAAATCAATGTCCTGGATGTTCGCCGTGATGCTGGCGACACGCACCATGTTGTAGCGCTCGTAAGTGCCGACGGCGGTGCCCTGCTCGATCTTTGCCAGATTGCGCAGCAGCACCGGCTTGCCGCTGCTGGAGCTGACGGGCGTGTTGCCGAGGTCTTCGAGCGTCTGCGTGCGCTCTTCGGGAATCTGCACCTGCACGTTGAAGCTGATGCCGCTGCCCGGATCGGCCCAAAACACGGGCGAGGTGAAACGGCTCGATGTCGTGGCGGCGACGAGGCTGCGCGTGACATCCTGCACGTTCACACCGAGCAGACCGGCGCGCTCGCGGTCGATCTGCACATTCACCGTGGGCGCGTCGAGCGTCTGCGCGATCTGCGCGTCGCGCAGGAAGGGCAGCTCGCTGAGTTTCGCGAGCAGCTTCTCCGCGTGCTCCTTGCTCGATGGCAAACTGGGGCCGCTGACGGCGACCTCGATCGGCGTTGACGAGCCAAAGCTCATCACGCGGCTGACGATGTCCTGCGGCTCAAAAGACAGGCGCACATCGGGCAGTTCACGCTTCATGATCTCGCGCAGTTTTTCCTGAAAAGGATCGACGCGCACGCCGGAGTCATGCCGGAGCTGCACGGCCAGCCAGCCCTCTTCCGGGCCGCCATTCCAGAGATGCACCAGGTTCACCGGGAAGCTGGAATTGTGAACGCCGACCATGCCGATGGACATCTCGATCTTGTCCTGACCGCCCGCCTCGTCAGCGATGATCTTGAGGATCTTTTGCGCGATCTTTTCCGTGATGCCGACCTGCGTGCCGCTGGGAGCGCGGAAGCGGATGGCGAACTGACCGGTGTCCGTCTTTGGGAAAATTTCCGAGCCGAGGAACGGGCCGAAGCTCACGATGATGAGCACCGCGCCGCCGAGATAGGCGGGCACCAGCACCCAGCGCATGGTGACGGCGGTTTTGACGATGCCCTGATACATGCGGGCAAAGAGGCTGAGGCGCTCCTCGTCATGTTTGGTGTTCTTTGGCAGGAACCACACGGACAGCACCGGCACCAGCGTGCTGGAGAGAATGAAGGACGCGAACATCGCAAAGCCCACCGCGAGCGCGAGCGGCACGAACAGCGCCTTCGCCGCGCCGATCATGAAGAAGGCGGGAATAAACACCGCGAGAATGCAAAGCATCGCCAGCAAACGCGGCAGCGTGGTCTCCAGCGTGCCGTCGAGCGCGGCGCGGGCCAGCGGCTTGCCGCGCGCGAGATGCGTGTGGATGTTTTCCACCGTCACCGTGGCCTCATCGACGAGAATGCCGACCGCGAGCGCCAGACCGCCGAGCGTCATGAGATGGATGTTCTGCCCGCTGATCCACAGGCCAAAGGAGGCGGCCAGCAGCGAGAGCGGGATGTTGATGACGACGATGAACGCCGTGCGCAGGTCGCGCAGGAAGACGAGCACCATCAAACCGGTGAGCACGGCTCCGAGCGCGCCTTCTTTGAGGAGATCCTGGATGCTGCGGTTCACCACTGGCGTCTGGTCGAATTCAAAGCTCACATTGATGCCGTCCGGCAGCAGTTTCTGAAATTCAGGAATGGAGGCGCGCACCTTTTTCACGACTTCCAGCGTGGAGGCCTCGGCGCGTTTCGTGACAGGCAGATAAACGGTGCGCTTGCCGTTTGCCAGCGCGTAGGAGGTGGTCACATCGGCGGAGTCGGTCACGGTGGCGAGATCGCGGATGAACACCGCGCCCGCGTCGGTGCGCTTCAGCGGCACGGCCTCCAGATCCTTCACGTTGGAGACGATCGCGTTCGTCGGCACGATGGGATACTTGCCGTCGAGGTTCATGTTGCCGGACGGGCTGATCGGATTGCCCTTTGCGATGGCCTCCACGATGTCATCGGGCGACAAACCATAAGCCTTCATGCGGTCCGGGTTCACATTCACCACGATGCCGCGCGAGCTGCCCCCAAACGGCGGCGGAGCGGACACACCGGGCAGTGTGGCAAAGGCGGGGCGCACCTTGTTCAACGCCTGATCCTGCATTTGGTTCAGCGTGATGTTTGGATCGTCCGTGGAGAACACCAGATGCCCCACCGCCACGCTGCCCGCGTCGAAACGCATGATGAAGGGCGCCACCGTGCCCGGTGGCATGAATGCGCGGCTGCGGTTCACCTGCGCCACCGTTTCCGACATCGCCTGGCTCATGTCCGTGCCCGGATGAAACTGCAGCTTCATGATCGACGCGCCCTGGATCGATTTGCTTTCCACATGCTCGATGTTCGCGATGTAGAGGAAATGGTACTCGTAGCGGTAGGTCAGGTAGCCCTCCATCTGCAGCGGGTCCATGCCGCCAAACGGCTGCGCCACATAGATCGTCGGGATGCCCAGCGGCGGGAAAATGTCCCGCGTCATGCGCTGAAGCCCGATCCACGCCCCCAAACAAACCGCCACCACGGCAACGAGGACAGACCAGGGATGGCGGAGGGCAAAGCGGGCGAGATTCATGCGGGAGAAAGGACGAAATCAGAAGGACGGGTGACGAAAGCGTCTGCACGGTCAGCGATTACGAGCGCCGTAAAACGCGGGGAGTGTTTGCTGCTTGCAAAATTGTTCAAGAATTTAATCACGGACTGGGAGGAGGGGAAATGGGTTATCAGAGCGCCCCGGTGATGAAGCCCAGGGCGACGCCGATGAGCAGGATGCTGACAAGAATCTGCACCGAGCGGATGGTGAGCTTTTTGAGCAACCGTGCGCTCAGGAACGACCCGGCAAAGGCCGCGAGGCAGGCCACGGTGACGAGCCGGTAATCCATCTCGCGTCCCGTGCTGAAAAACTCGAAGCCATAGACCGGCATCCGCGCCAGATCGATGATGACCGCGAGCACGATGCCCGTGGCGATGAACTGCTCCTTCGTCAGCCCCGCCTTCAGCAGAAACATGCTGCGAAACGCGCCCTGATTGCCCGACAAACCGCCGAAAAAGCCCGACACCAAGCCGCCCAGCGGCAGCAGTCGCGCATCGAAGGTCAGCGCGGCAAAGGCCGGTGAAAGCTCCATCAGCACAAAGCCGAGGATCAACAGCCCGATGGTCAGCTTCACCGGCATGATGGCAAACTCCCGCCCTGCGAGCGTGTATTCCGCCAGCGGCTGCAAATGTCCCAGCCAGCCCAGCAGCGCCGCGCCTGCAAAGGCTGCAAGCACCGCCGGAATGCCAAAGCGCAGCACCACCCGGCGATCCGCGTGCCAGCCCATGATTCCGAGCTTGAACAGATTGTTCGCCAGATGCACCAGCGCCGTGATGCCGATGGCGACATCGACCGGAAAAAACAACGCCACCACCGGCATCAGCAGCGTGCCCAGGCCGAAACCGGACAACAGCGTGAGCGCCGCAGCCGCGAAGGCAGCGAGAGCGATGATGAACATTTCCAATGTCATGAGCCCACCTTCATACGGTTGCGACCGGCATCGACCGACCATGGCCCGGCTCCAGCGAGCAGCAGGAAGAGGCAGCCCATGACCATGGAAAAATCGGTGCGCCCCTCATGCGCCATTTTCCAAAACCCACTGGCGAGCAGGATGGGGATCTTGGTGGTGGAGATGGCCACGGCCATGATGCAGAGCAGAGGAATCACGGCGAGGCGTGTGAACAAGCCGAGCAGCACCAGCACGCCACAGCCGATCTCGAACGCGCCGACCATCGGAGCCAGAATCTCGGGCGAGGGGATGCCGATCTTTGCAAATCTTCCCGCGCCGACATCGGCTGCGAACAGAAACTTCTGAATGCCCTCGGAGAGGAAAACTCCGCCGACCATGCAGCGGATCAGCAGTGTCGCAGCGGGTGCGGTGGTGTGTTGGAGACGTGGCAGAATCATAGGGGTGGTCAGGGCGCGGGTTCGAACTGAATCATGGGGTCGGCAGGCTGTGTGGGAATCTGGAGCCGCAGGAACGGCTTGCCTGCCGCTAGCGCACAGCCCATGACACCGCTTTTGAGCAGGGAGCCTTTCATGATGAGATTCCTTTCATTTGGCAGGTTCGTGTTCTTGGGAGCGGGCACTATCTCGAAACAGGAAGGGTGAGCACTGGCGTGAGCCGCGCGGAGTCACCTGATTGCAGGGAGACAAGCTGTGTTACCAGGGAGAATGTGGATTTGGAGACAAGATCTGAGTCGGCGATATAGAACCAGGAACCTCGGTATTGCACCTTCGTAGATGCCTTTGGCGGGCGCGTGGCGCTTGATCGCACCCGCAGCAGCCCTTGGGTTGCCTTGGCCCAGTCGAAGGTGCCCCCATCCGCCGTTCTGGTCACGGTGACGAGGCCGTCTTTAACATCCTTGTCCGGCACCTCGACGGCTTGCGAAAGGAAATACAGAAGCCCCTGCAACGAACGCGTTTCCACCTCCAGGTGGTCGAGTTCAGCAGAGCCACCATGTTCAACGAGTGAATAAGTAACAGGATAGTGCTCTTTCCCAGGCGCCAGGTTCAACCGCTTTAACAAATCCTGCACATGACGAAGATGAAAGGCAGTTGGTGAAACGTGCAGCACGATGCGCGTGGCATCCTTTGGGGTGGGGAACGCTTCGTAAACAAAGTCCAAATGACCACTGTGTTTCAGTTTGACCAGCGAGCTGACAATGCTGGCAAAATCTTCATATCTGGGGGCGGTCTCAGGGGTGGGGCCTGAAGCGTGAACCGCGTTCTCGATTTTGTTCAGCCGTTGCACACACAACTGCAGGATATTCTGCAGCGACCACCCGGAGCGATACAACAACATCAGGCTCTCGATTTTTATCGGGGCGAGAAGCTGTTGGGCAAATTTCTCGCCATGCAGGGGCATGTAGCTCACTGTTGGTTGAGCGGAGAACGTCAAATTGGGCCCTGGCTTCCAGATCAGGGACGGCGGCTGGGCGATTTCCGCGATCGGATCGCCATTGGAAAGGCCGCTTTCGAAGGTGGACTGGGAGGTAATGCCGGTGAGTTCCAGGAAAACCGGGGTGTCGTGATATTTGAGCCGCACCAGGTTCAGCAGCAACTGGGAGTCTTCCGTCTCCTGGACGGCGAGATTGTAGTTCGTACGCTCCGATTTGATCTGACGTGATCCCACCGAGCCGCAAGCGCCGAGCAGCACCGCAATGCCTGCCGTTAAAATGAAGCGCGAGAAAGCGGGGACGCTCTGAATACCATCACCCGTTGGAAGGCGGCGCGGGTCATTCCGGAAAATGTGATGGTGTATTGGCATGCCAGCTAAAGAAGGAAGGATGATCTGTATTACGGCAGCCGTAATACTTGTGTGACAGGCCGACGCAACAGTTTTTTCGAACATGCCCTGCTGCTTGGGGCGCACAAAATTAACGTGGTGACGAGCTTTGGCCGCACACGGTGTGAGATGGGACGACAGCTTTTGGACGCCGGCGGTTCCATCCAGGCCTGCGGCACTTGTTTGAAGCTGCGCGAGTCCACAGGTTCGAACTCTGCCCGCTTTCCACCATGGCGGATCTTTATCAGATCGTGGCGGAGCCGGACAAGATGTTGACGTTTTGGGTGTCGGCTGTCACTTGCGCCATGAGCGACGCACTTTCCATCTTCGAGGCGCGTGTGACGGCGTACGACGCTTGGTATCAGGCACCGCGCGGGCGTTGGATTGGTGAAACCGAGTTTGCACTGCTGAAGAGGATGTTCAGCGTAGCTTCGCGAGCCGCTGCGGTGACACGCCGAGCGCATG
>DNXB01000473.1 GCA_003506995.1 Verrucomicrobiales bacterium | reverse complement strand
CGGCCCGCGTAGCGATAGGTGAGCCTCAGGTGATCCAAACCGAGTAGATGCAAGATCGTGGCGTGCAGATCATGGATGTGGACCTTGTCCACCGCCGCGTAGTAACCGTAATCGTCCGTCGCGCCATACGCCGTGCCCGGTTTGCTGCCGCCACCTGCCAGCCACATCGTAAACCCATGCGGATTGTGATCACGTCCGTCCGTGCCCTGCGCCACTGGCGTGCGGCCAAACTCGCCTCCCCAGATCACCAGCGTGTCATCCAGCAAGCCGCGTGATTTGAGATCCGCCAGCAGCCCGGCGATGGGTTTGTCCACCTCGGCGGCGTTTTTGGTGTGGCCCTTGAGCAGATCACCGTGCTGGTCCCACTGCACGAAGCCGTCGCTGTGAGTCACCTGCACAAAACGCACCCCGCGCTCCGCAAAACGCCGCGCCATGAGGCACTGACGGCCAAAATTCGCCGTCATCGGATCGTCGAGGCCGTACATCTTGCGTGTCGCCTCGGTTTCACCCGAGATGTCCTGCAAATCCGGCAGCGTCGATTGCATGCGGTAGGCCAGTTCGAACGAATTGATCCGCGCTTCGAGCGCCGCGTTCGTTCCGGCCGTTTCCAGATGCGACTGGTTCATCTGCGCCACGAGATCGAGCTGCGCGCGCTGCAAATTCGGCGTCAACGACTTGCTGCGGATGTGCTTCACCACTGCTTGGTCGGCGGGAATGCTCGCATTGCCCAGCGGCGTGCCCTGGCAGTGCGCGGGAAGGAAAGCGGAGCCCCAGTTGTTCACGCCGCCGTGCGCCAGCGTGGGGCAGATCGTGACAAAGGCCGGCAGATCGGAGTTTTCTGTGCCCAGGCCATAACTGACCCACGACCCCAGGCTCGGCCGCACAAATGTGTCGCTGCCCGTGTGCAGTTTCAGCAACGCACCGCCGTGCGCCGGATTGGTGCCATGCATCGAGCGGATCACGCACAGATCATCCACATGCTTCGCCACATGCGGGAACAGATCGCTCACCGGCAGGCCGCTTTGGCCGTAGTGCTTGAACTTCCACGGCGATTTCAGCAGATTGCCCGTCTGGGCGAATTTCACGCGCGGCAGCGCAAACGGTGGCGGCTTGCCATGATCACGGTCCAGCAGCGGCTTCGGGTCAAACGTGTCCACCTGCGACGGCCCGCCCTTCATCAGCAGAAAGATCACCCGCTTCGCCCGCGCCGGAAAATGCGGCATCTTCGGTGCCAGCGGGTCAATCACCGCCCCCTGGGCCGATTCCAGCCCCAGAACCCCCTGCAACGCCAGATAGCCGAAGCCCGCGCAGGAACTGCGCAGCATGTCACGGCGGCTGAAGGGATGAACTGGATGCATGGCTTTCACGACAAAACATACGGCCCGGAGAAGCGGCGTCTTGCCCATGGTTGAGATGGAATCAACCGTTCCCCATCAGCCACCCTCACAGGAGACAACGAAGGCAACGAAGAACCTGGAACCCCTTCCTCAAGGATGATCCCTCTCCTCACACGTTCTCAAACTTTCGCCAGTAGAGCAGGGCGATGGGGACCATGGCGAGGCATTCCTGCCCGGCGGTGGCGACGCCTTCCATGGACCGGCTGGTCCAGGCGCCGAGGATGAGGGACATGGCTATCAAGGCGGCGGAACCGAAGGTGAAGACGGCGCGGGGGGAGATGGTGAGGCGCGTGGGCCGGGTTTCTGCGGCGAGCTGGTCGATGAAGCGCGAGACGGTGAGCACGAGGACGATGATGGAGAGCCAGCCGTTGTCATCGATCACACCGGTGCCGAGCCAGTCGTAGGCGCCGTGGGCGGCGACGGCGGCGAGGAAGGTGCCGATGAACTCGTCCGCGCGGGCAAAGCGGGTGTGCAGCATGCGGTAGAGGCTGTGGGCGCACAGGCCGGTGAGGGAGATGTGGAGGAAGTTGGCGGAGAGGAAGCGCGTCCAGGCGATGGTGCCGCCGTAGTCCTGGTAGTAGCCGATGTTTTCCTCCAGCGAGAAGCCGAGGCCGACAAACGCGCCGGTGAGCAGCGCGAGGCCGGGCTGCCGCCGCCACAGCAGCCAGGGCAGGAAGAGGGAGAAGAGCAGGAGCTTGCAGCCTTCCTCCCGCAGGCCGACGCCAGCGAGGTAGTAGATCAAGTCGTGCGGGAAGGGCGCGTCGGCGGTCATGCCCTGGTGATACTCCTGGTAGGCGAGGATGGTGAGCGTGGGCCACACGCTGCACACGCCGGCCATGAGGGCTGGCATGGGCCGCGCCCAGCGCCAGCGGGCGTGGTCGCTGTGCTGCACGAGGATGAAGTACCACAGCGCGGCGACGAAGAAGGCCAGCGCGAGCATGCCATAAGGGATGGCGTTGATGCGGTGATGGATGAGGCCGCGCCACTGCATCCACACGTCGCCGAGCAGGGCTCCGGCGTGATGCTGGAGCAGGGGATGGCAGGCTTCGATCCAGCCGGGCTGGGCGGCGATGCGGCGCAGCATGTCGAGCTCTCGGAACGTGACCGCGAGACGCAGCGCCTCCTCGCGGGCGGCGGTGGCATTGGTGAAGTGCAGGCCTTCGGTGAAAAACGCCTGCATGGCGGCAGGGGTGTTGCCCTGGCGTTTTTGAATGCTGCCGTACAGCTCGGCGGCGAGCATCGGCGGCGGCTCCGCCTTGGCTTTCTGCCCGATGTTTTCAAACGCCGACTCGTCCGCGCCGAGCGCGGCGGCCAGGAAGTCGCGAAACAAACCGGCGGGCGCGTCGGTGGTGGCGTGCTGGTGGATGAGATCGTTGACGTGGTAGCCGGTAAGGATGCCGGTGGTGGTGAAGCCCGAGTATTCGCCGGATTCGTCGCCTTCGAGCAATTTCGGAAGCTGGGCGAGCAGACGGCGCAGCCAGATGGCGAGCTGGCGCGGCTGCGGCTCCTGCGCGTGGCGGAGCTTGTGGTACTCCTGATGAACGAGGTTCAGGGCCGGGGAGACGGTGAAGCCGGGGCCGTGATCCTCCTCCTGCTGACGGACGAGCACGATGGCGCTGGCGGCGATCATGCCGAGGGCGATGATGACGGCGGAGGTGCGCAGCAGGAAGCGGCGGTTCCGTGTGAGGTAGTGCGCACGGGCACGCCAGCCGTGGAAAAATGGGCGCGGATCGCTCATGCGTGGCTCAATCGTCCGCTTTCTTCCACCAGTCGGCGGATTTTTCCCAGGGCGCGGCGGTTTCCGCGTCGTCGGGGCGTGGGGTGGCGTGTTTTTCGCGTTCGGACTCGTCCTCCAGCTCCATGAGCAGCCGCACATGCGGCGCTGGCTTCGTGGTGCGGCGCCAGATCAGCCAGGCCCAGGCGGCGAAGGCGCCCAGCAGAAAAAGCAGCGTGCCCAGCGTGAAGAGCACGAACCAGTCGGAGGCCGCCGCCCACTCGCGTGGAACCGGGCTCGTGCCGCCTTCGGGCCGTGCAAGAAAGGCGAGGAGGAGGGCGTGCATGGCGGGGGACGGGCTCAGGCTTCGTCAAAGACGAGGCGCATGGGGATCATCTTGGAGAACTGGAAGCCGTGCTTCTGGAAAAAGGCCTGCGACTCGGCGCTGATGCGGTCCGTGAGCAGGGTGATGCGGCGGAAGCGCTTCTCACGGGCGAACTCGATGGCGTGCTCCAGCAAACGCCCGCCGTAGCCCTGGCGGCGGTGCTGCGGGTGGACGATGACGTCCTCCATGAGCACCACGAGGCCGCCCTCCGCCGTGCTGATGGTGAAGAGCAGGTTCACCATGCCGATGACCTTGTGGTCCGTGCGCAGCACGAAGATGCGGCCGCGGTTCGGCTGCTCCAAAATCAGACGCAGGCCGTGCTCCTGCTTCGATTTGTCCGGACGGAAGTCCTCCTCCTCGCTGAAGAGGGCGAGGAGCAGCTCCACGAGCTGGGGAAGGTCTTCGATGGTGGCCGGCTCGATGCGCGGCTCGGTGTCGGTGGCGGACATGTGTGGCAGAATAACGGGGGCGCGGGCAAAGGCAATGCGTTCGATGCAAAGGTTGTGCCACGAAATTTTTGTGTCGCGGACTCACACAAGGAGCTGTGGTGGTGTCGTTGAGAGGGTGGAACCCCGATCTCGAACCCACACTCAGACCATGAAACCACGAACCCACCTCATGAACCGGCTTTGCGGCCTGGTGGCGCTCTGCGTCACCTCCTTGCAGGCCCAGGAAAGCCCGCCGGCGGCCCCGCCCGCTGCTGAAACTCCCAAACCCGCCGTCGAACGACGTGAGCAGGAAAAACCACGCGTCAATCCCACGCCAGACCGCGAGCAGCCCCGGCGCGGCCAGCCGCGTGAGGGTGAGCGCCGCGAAATGCCGCCCCCATCGCGAGAAAACAACCCGCGTGAGCCGCAACGCCGCCCGCAGGCAGAGCAGCCCAGGGAAGGGGGGCGTCCGCGTGGTGAACAGCCCCGGCAGGAAGAACATCGAAGGGAGATGCCTCGTCCGCGTGGCGACCAACCTGGCCGCGAGAACGCAGGGCGTCCCGATGGAGAGCGCCCGCGTGGTGAACCAGACCGCCGCGATGGCGAACCTGGTCCGATGAATCCTCCGCGTGGTGAGCATCGTGATCGTGGGCAGGCAGGCGGACCTGAGTGGGATCATCCTCGCGGCGAGATGAAAGGCCGTGATGGAGATCGTGGTCCGATGAACGCTCCACGCCGCGAAGATCGCGGTCGAGAGCAGGCGGGGAGACCGCCGGGTGGCCGTCCTCAGCATGGAGGCCCGCAGTCACGCGGCCCTGGTCCGCAGAACTTCGCCCAGCGTGGCTTTTCCGGCCCGCCTCGCGGCGATGAGCAACGTCGTGGGCCGCCGATGATGGGGCAGGGGCCTGAGCGTCGCTATGAAGGTCGCATGCCGGAGCCACAGCGTTTCAGCGGCCCGCGTCCTGAGGATCGTCGAGATGAATCGCGAGGCCCACGCCCGCCATTCGGTCCGCCAAATCATCGCCATGGCCCGCCGCCGCATGGGGATGAGGGGCCGCGTGGTGCGCGTCCGCAGTTTGACCGCGACCACGGCCCGCGTCACCCGCCGCAGCATGGCGAAGAGCATGGTCGTGAAGGTCCGCAGCCAGAGCGTGACCGGCGCGGCGTCTGATTCCGCTGACTGATTCTCGAATTCGATGCTGCCCGGGTTTCCGGTTTATCCGGGAACTTCGTGCCGTTTCTTGTCAGGCTTCAAGATGGGCTGCCTGTCCCCTCACCTAACCTCTCCCCGCAACCGATGGCAGAGCAAGCGCATGCATTAAGCGGGGAGAGGGACTAACAAGCACGCCTTCTGGCCTGAGCGCCCGCATTTCAGTCCCTCTCCCCGCTGTGGATGATCCCAAGCTCTGTAGTGGCGGCGCGGGGAGAGGTTAGGTGAGGGGAACCTCGCCGTGCGCTGCGAATGCACCGACTTCCCGGATGAACCGGGTTTCAGGGCCGCATTTTTTGTGGTGCGGAAGCGAACCTTTCGTCTCGCGGGTTGTGTTTGTTGAAACGGCCTCCATAATCGCGCCCGAAACTCCCCTGATGAGCCTGCCAGACAAGTCCGCCAGCACCCAAGGCACGACCACCCCCGCAGGTGGCGGTGTGAAGTCATCCTGGTGGTCGCTGGAGCGCCTGGCGCGGTTGTTGGACGGCAAACCGAAGATGTCCGCCGCCTCTGCCGCCACCGCCAACACGATGCTGCCGGTGCTGATCGAGGTTTTTGCCGCGTTCAGCAAGCTGGACGGCAGCATTGAGGAGGAGGAAGTCGAATCCAGTCTCGGCTACCTGCGCTACGACTATCCCGAGGCCATTTACGCCGACATGCGCCGCCTGTATTTCGAGGCGCTGCAGCATCCGCAGGATCTGACGCAGCGGGCGAAGGAGCTCGGCCAGAAACTCTCCCAGGAGCAGAAAATCCTGCTCGGCGTGCAGCTTTACCTGCTGATCTCCCGCTCGCAGCAGAATCAGCGGCAGATGGTGGAGTTCTACCTCTTCATGACGAATCTGGGCATCGCCGCCCAGGCCATCGACATCGTCTATCAGCTCAACGCGGGGGACAAACCACCGGAGGAGGGCTTTGCCAGCAAAGGAGTGCAGCCGCTGGACACCCTGCGCATCGGCTCCTCGAAGAACTGTGACGTGCTGCTGCGCTCCTTGTCCGCCGACTGTTCGGTGGTGGCGTTTCGTTTCCAGAACTTGGTGCTGCTGAAAAACACCGGCAGCATCTCGATCCTGGTGCGCAGCCGCCGTCAGCCGCCCGGTGAGTTCTCACGTCTTTATCCGGGAGAGCGCGTCGTGCTGGAGGACGTCACGCTCGACTACAACGACCTGATTTCCTACTTCAACGCCAAGAAGACGCTCTCCGGCACGCAGATTTACCTCACGCTCTCGGAGAACGGCAACGCGGAGATCGCCCCGCAGCGCGCGCGTGGCACGAACCTGCGCCTCACCTTCGGCCTCGGCGTCACGGTGGAGGCGCTGCGCACCACTCCGGCCACACTGAACGGCGTCGTGCTCAGCAGCGGCACCGTGGTGGAGGCGTCCATCGAGGACAGCATCATCGCTCATGGCGAGGTGGAGATCTCGCTGCGTGATCTGCGCGTGCGCGCCCAGGAGTTTGGTGGCCAGTTCCGCCTGGAGGGCAGCCGCAACACCTACCTCGTCTCCAACAAGCCTGATTTGCTTGATGAGGGCGACATCCTGCTCTCTGAGGACACCGACGGCGAGATTTTGCTACGCATTGAGTGCAACTACGCGCAGAAAACCGGCACGCTTGAGGTGCTGCGCTCCTCGCGCCCACTCTACATCGGCCAGATTCCGGTGCGTGACCGCATCTCGCTCAACGACGGGGACACGATCACGCTCGGTGAGGGGCAGTATCTGCGCTGCCACTTTTCCGACCGCATCATCGAGGAGGAGCGCAACACGATCCGCCAGATCGAGGTGCGCGAGCTGAGCCACCGCTTCGACGGACGCGACACCGCGCAGGATGGCGTGAGCTTCATCGCCCGCCGTGGTGAGATGATCTGCGTCATGGGCCCGAGCGGCTGCGGCAAAAGCACGCTGCTGCGCATCCTCGGCGGCCAGCTCAAGCCGCGTGGTGGCGAGGTGCTCATGAATGGCATGCCGCTCTACGGCAACCTGAAGAATCTCACGCCCTACATCGCCTACATCCCGCAGGAGGATGCGTTCGACCCGCTGCTGAAGGTGCAGGAAAACCTCGACTTCTCCGTGGCGGTGCGCTGCCCGCATCTGAAGACGGAGGAACGCCGCAAACGTGTCGATGCCAAGCTGGCTGAACTCGGCCTGGCCGATCTGCGCAAGCGCCTGGCCGGCACACCGCAGCAGAAATTTCTCAGCGGTGGCGAGCGCAAGCGCCTCAATGCGGGCCTCGACATGATCGGCATCTCCGATGTGTATTTGTTCGATGAGCCGACCTCCGGCCTGTCCTCGAAGGACAGCGAGCATGTGCTGGAGATCATCCGCAGCCTGGCGCGCAACAAGATCGTCCTCACCTCGATCCATCAGCCCAGCTCACGCCTGCTGGCGATGTTCGACAAGGCGCTGCTGCTCGACAAAGGCGGCAAGATGGCCTTCTTCGGCACGCCGCAGGGCATGCTGGAGTATTTCTGGCGCGTCTATCACACGGAAACCGGCCACGCGGGCGACGCGGACGCGAAAGTGCCGGACAATCTCACGCCCGACTTCGTTTTCGACGTGCTGGAAACGCCGTTGCGCGACATCAGCGGCGACATCATCCAGGAGCGCAGCGCGGACGGTCATCTCGTGGCCGCGCGTCGCTTCCCGCCGAACTTCTGGCGGGATGCCTATCAGCGCCATCTCATCATGGAGAGCATGGCGAAGCAGCAGTTCGCGCCGGGCAGCACGAATGTCATCGCCCGTCCGAAGCGGGATGAGAGCCAGAGCTTGAACCGCATGAGGCAGGCGCCGAAGCCGCCGAAGCACACGTTCCGCGAGGAAGGCATCCTGTTTGCCACGCTGCTCAAGCGCGCCTTCCTCAGCAAGCTGCGCAGCCGCACCAACCTGCTCACCACCCTGCTGGAGGCGCCCGTGCTGGCCTGGCTGATCGCCAGCGTGCTGAAGTACTCCGAGGAGGCGAACTACACCTTTGCCACCGCCTTCCACATCCCGACGTATCTCTTCATGAGCCTCGTTGTCGCGATGTTCCTGGGCCTCACCAACAGTGCTGACGAGATCATCCGTGACCGCCACACGCTGAACCGCGAGCGCAATCACAACCTGCGCACCTTTTACTATCTCTCCGGCAAGATCATCTCCCTCGCCGCCTTCGCGCTGGCTCAGTGTGTGATTTACCTGCTGATCGGCAACTGGGTGCTGGAAATCCGCGACATGTTCCTGATCCATCTGTGGTGGATGTTCCTCACCGCGCTCACGGGCGTTTGCCTGGGCCTGTTCATCTCCAGCCTCGTGCATGACAACCGCACGGCGGTGAACGCCATCCCGCTTATTTTGATCCCGCAGATCATCCTCGGTGGCGCGCTCATCAAATACGAGGAGATGAACAAGAACCTCGATCTGGTCTATTCCGTGGGCCGCTGGCTCAAGAAGGCCGGGAATGACGAGGATGCCGCCAGCAAGCTCAAGGTGCCCTTCATCTGCCAGTTCATGCCGCTGCGCTGGTCCTATGAGGGCGTTGTCATCGCCCAGTCGAAGCTCAATCCGCTCACCCGGAACCAGGATTTTCTCGATGAGCGCATTCAGTCGCTCCTGCCGCCGATCGGCTCGGACATGACGGACTTGCAGCGCCACGAGCTGGAGCTGACCAAGCAGTCGCTGGCCGTTGTTTCCGGCCTCTACGCCGAAAATCCGCGCGAAATCTCCAAACGACTCGGCTCGATCCGTGAGGCGGTGCTCAGCGGTCGCATCGAGCCGCCGCTGCTGGAGGGCATGCTGTCCCAGGACGACGGCGTGAGCGCCGAGGAGGTCTATGTGAACCGCAAGGTGCTCGATCTGGTGACGAAGGCGGAGATGGAGCGTGAGGACTACCGGCGCAAAACCAGCCCCAATGTCTTCTTTGGCACCCGCAAGACCTACATGGACACGAAATACAACACCCTGTGGATCAACAGCGTGGTGATTCTGTTCAGCATCGGGGTTCTCATCGCCGCCTTGCAGATCAGCCTGCGCCGCCAGCTCACCAAGGTTTGAGAATTCTTGCCGCTTCGGTCAGGCTTTGTCTCGTTTGGACAGCCACAGGGCGAATGTGCCGCAAGGCACCGGAGCCGCTTCTTCCGCGCCTTTGAGGAGCAGTTCGCCGCTTTCGACCCCGCCACCGAAGACGGAGAACTCCTGGCGCATCAGATTGATCAGCGTTGTGGGTGAGACGCTGCCTTGGCGGCAGAACAGCATCACCCCGATGGATTTGTCTGAAAGCAGGCCGCTGACCGTGCCCAGCAGGGGGCCCAGATCACGCTCCAGCTCAAAACTGCCGCGTTTCGCGTCCTTCGGCACAAACGGGTCGAGCACGATCAGGTCGTGACGCACCGTCTGCGCGCGCTCCCGCTGCGCGAACTTCACCGGATCATCCACCACCCAGCGGATGTCGCGGTTGGCCAGGGTGTTGATGGCCGCGTTTTCGCGCACACGCTGGATCGCCTCTGCCGACACATCCACATGCGTGACCGCCGCGCCCGCCTGCGCCGCCGCCAAAGTCGCCCCGCCTGCGCCGCCAAACAGATGCAGCACCCGGGCCGGCAGCCGGTTTTTTTCCGCAAAGGCGGCACACAAAGCCCCCGCCTTCTCCCAATGCGCGCGCAATTCAGGTGCCAGGCCACGCACACCGCCGCCACGCGGCATATGAAAGCGCACGGAGCCGATTTTCAAACGCTGCGGTGTCTGTGTCTCACGTTTCAGGTCCACAGCCTTCCGCCATTCGGAGCCCGGCAGCTTGCGCCGCCACCAGGCGGCAGGACAGGCCCGCGAGGTCATGACATTGCCCAGTCTCTCAAGCACACGACCACCGCCGCTGTCCAGCAGCGCGTAGTCCTCATCGTTCAGTTCATTTTCAGCCATTCGGGGTTCCAGGTATCTTTGATATGCCCCGCGTCATCAAGTTTCGTGAAAAAGAGCGCTCGAATCCAGGCGGGCATGGTCGGGCGCTTCGAGGTTCCTTTCTCACGAAACCTCATGACGGGGTGGATCACTCAGCGGCACCTCAAAATACTCCAGCGCCCATT